>NZ_JBEOSP010000035.1:0-97894 GCF_040303105.1 Kitasatospora sp. NPDC096128
GGTGGGGCGCCGTTGGCGGTCTGAAAATCACCCGTCACGCCCCTCTCCGCACCCACCCCCTCCACCGCCCCCTCCCGCAGCGCGTCCCTCTCGCCCGGGGTGGGTGAGGGGGGAGGGGGTGGTGGGGCTGGGTGCGGGTGGGTGCGGGTTGGTGCGGGTTGGGGTGGTTGGGTCGGGTTCCTGGGCGGGGCCTGTTCGGCGGGGGCGGGGTGGTGGGCGGGTTCCCGGCGATGGGGGGTGGGGTGGGCGTCGGTACGATCGCTGTATGGGTGGTGCGAAGGACGAGGCCTGGGATGCCGATGCGGCGGAGCGGGCGGTGGCGGTGCTGAAGGCGGTGGCCGACCCGTCGCGGTACCGGCTGCTGTGGGCGCTGAGCCGCCGGGAGCTGCCGGTCAGCGAGCTGGCCGAGCTGTTGGGGGCCCATGTGGCGGCCACTTCGCAGCACCTGGCGAAGCTGCGGGCGGCGGGGCTGGTGGTGGCCCGCCGGGAGGGGACGCGGATCTTCTACCGGGCCACCGAGGTGCGCGGTCTGCTGACCGAGGCCGCCGTGATCGCGAACGACCTGCCGGGCCGGGGCGGTGACGGCGGTGGTGGTGACGGCGGTGCGGCACCGGCCGTCGAGACGGCGGAGCAGCCGTTCGCCCGGGCTGCCCGCGCCGTGCGGGGAGTGCGCCGCCGCCCGGCGACCGGCCAGGCGGGTTGAGGCAGGGGCTCTGGTGCCACGCGTCCTCGTCGTGGTTGTTCCGGATGACCTGGGCGCGTCGGAACAGTTCGTCCGTCTCGGCGGCGAGCACGGAGCACCGCCCCGAAGGGGTAGTGCTCGTGGCTCTGCGGTGCGGTGGCGGCCGGGGCGGGTGTCGCGTACGGGGCCGGCCCCATGACGCCTGCCGCGCCGGGGAAGTGACGCCTGTTCAATGCCGTCGTGTGCTCCGTCCGGTCGGGGTAGGGGAGTTGAATGGCATTGTCCACGGCTACGCCTCGTCGGAGCGGTACTCCTGCCGGGCCGCGTCGTAGCCGAAGAGACCCGCGTAGCGGCCCCAGTCGGTGGCGGTCTCCAGCTGCCGGTCGACCTGTTCGCTGGTGTAGTGGTGGGCGAGGAGGTCGCGGAAGAAGCCGGTGCGGACGGTGGCGCCGGGGTGGCCGCTCAGGCTGTTGGCGATCAGTTTGACCAGGGGGACGTCGAGAGCGGCGCCGGCGAAGAGGGCGCGGGAGTCCTGGACGTCGGCGTGGGCGAAGGCGGTGCCGTCCTCGGTGAGCAGGAGGTCGTCGCCGTGGATCTCGGCGAAGCCGAGCAGGTCGAGGGCGTCGACCTGGGGGAGCATGTCGTCGATGTCGAGGCCGAGTTCGTCGGCGAGGTCGGCGAGGTCGCAGCGGCCGGCGCGGTGGGCGATCATCTCGGCGAGGCCGGAGAGGCCGTCGACGCTGGCGGTGGGCAGCGGGGTGTTGGCGACGGTGCGGCGTTCGTGGCGGTCCGGGTCCGGGTCCGGGCGTCCGGTGGCCGGGGGCTCGGCCGGGCGGGTGTCCTTGGGCCGGCCGGTCATGATCCGGTAGACCCGGTCGACGAGTTCGTCGAAGGCGGCGGAGTCGCGGTCGCGCGGGCGTTCCAGGTCGACGTCGACGGCCTCCCGGATGGTGCCGTAGGGGCGGGAGCCGAGGACGACGACGCGGTCGGCCATCAGCACCGCCTCCTCGATGTTGTGGGTGACCAGGACGACGGCGCGGGTGGGGAACTGGCCGGAGTCCCACAGTTCCATGAGTTCGCCGCGCAGGTTCTCGGCGGTGAGCACGTCGAGCGCGGAGAACGGCTCGTCCATCATCAGCACGTCCGGTTCGACGACCAACGCCCGGGCGAAGCCGACGCGTTGGCGCATGCCGCCGGAGAGTTCCTTGGGGTAGGCGTTCTCGAAGCCGGCCAGGCCGATCAGGTCGATGGCCTGGTCGGCGGCGCGGGCGCGTTCGCGCGCGGGGACGCCGCGGGCCTCCAGGCCGAGTTCGACGTTCTGCCGGACGGTGAGCCAGGGCAGCAGGGCGAAGGTCTGGAAGACGAGGGCGGTGCCGGGGTTGGCGCCGGTGAGCGGGGTGCCGCGGTAGCGGACGGTGCCGGAGCTGGGCGGGAGCAGGCCGGCCAGGCAGCGCAGCAGGGTGGACTTGCCGGAGCCGGAGCGGCCGAGCAGGGCGACGATCTCGCCGGCCCGGACGGTGAGGTCGATCCCGGAGAGCACCGGCAGTTCGCCGTCGGCCCCGGCGTAGGACTTGGTGAGGCCGACGGTCTCCAGCAGCGTCTCGCCGTCCGCCACCGGGGGGTGGGCGGGGCGGGGGAGGAAGGGGAAGTGCATCGGGGGGTACCTCACTGGAGCGAGTAGCGGCGCTCGGCCAGCCGGTACAGCCGGCGCCAGAGCAGGCGGTTGAGGGCGACGACGTACAGGCTCATCACCGCGACCCCGGCGAGCAGGTGCGGGTAGTCGCCGTGTTCGGTGGCGCGGGCGATGTACGCGCCGAGGCCGGTGGCGGTGAGGGTGGTGCCGCCGAAGGTGACCACCTCGGAGACGATGGAGGCGTTCCAGGCGCCGCCGGAGGCGGTGATCCCGCCGGTGACGTACGCGGGGAAGATCCCGGGGATGATGAGCCGCCGCCAGCGCTGCCGGCCGCGCACGCCGAGGTTGTCCATGGCTTCGCGCAGGTCGCTGGGGATGGCCATGGCGCCGGCGATGGCGTTGAACAGGATGTACCACTGGGCGCCGAGGGCCATCAGCAGGACGCCGCCGAGGTCGATCGACAGGCCGGTGCGCAGCAGCAGCCAGACCACCAGCGGGAACAGGAAGTTGGCGGGGAAGCTGGCGAGGATCTGGACCAGCGGCTGGGCGATCCTGGTGAGCCGCGGGGAGAAGCCGATCTTCACGCCGATCGGCACCCAGACGACCGTGGCGACCGCCACCAGCACGACGACCCGGGCCAGGGTGGCGAGGCCGAGCAGCAGGGGTTCGCCGAAGACGCCGAGGCCGGTGGTGTCGGTGAGGTAGCGGACGAGGTCGACCAGGCCCCAGAGCACGATGCCGCCGGAGACGACGGCGAAGACGAGGTCGCCGGTGCGCTGCCGGGCGGCGCTGACGGCGAGCGGCCGGTCGTCGGTGCCGAGCAGCCTCCCGGCCCGGTTCAGGGCCCGGCCGAGCGGGCGCAGGGCCGCGCCCAGCAGGCCGGGCAGCTGGGAGCGGCGCAGCAGGTCGAGGACGACGGAGCGCTGCACCTCGGTGGCCTCGGACTGCTCGTTCTTGAAGCGCTCGGCCCAGGCGGTGAGCGGCCGCCAGAACAGGAAGTTCACGCCGACGACGAGGACGGCCATGGTGGCGATCGCCCAGCCGACCCGGCCGAGGTCCCCGGCGGCGATGGCGGCGCCGGCGTAGGAGCCGACGCCGGGCAGGGCGTAGCGCTGGTTGTCGACGCTGATCGCCTCGGAGGCGACCAGGAAGAACCAGCCGCCGCCGAAGCTGAGCATGCCGTTCCAGACCAGGCCGATCATGCCGGAGGGCAGTTCGACCTTCCAGAACCGCATCCACCGGCTGAACCGGAACGAGCGGGAGAGCTCGTCGAGTTCGCGCGGCAGGGAGACCAGCGAGTGGTAGAAGCCGAAGGTCATGTTCCACGCCTGGGACGTGAAGATGGCGAACACGGCCGCGCACTCCAGGCCGAGCACGGAGCCGGGGAACAGGGCGAGGAAGCCGGTGACGGCCACGGTCAGGAAGGCGAGCACCGGCACCGACTGGAGGATGTCCAGGGCGGGGATCAGCACCCGTTCCAGCCGGCGGCTGCGGGCGGCGGCGTAGGCGTAGCCGAAGGTGAAGCCGACGGAGACGACGAGCGCGGCGAACATCCGCAGCAGCGAGCGCGCCGCGTCGTACGGCAGCCGGGCCGGGTCGGTGTCCACGGCGGCGTCGCGCGCGGTGGAGAACCGTACGGTGGTGCCCTGTCCGACCCGCAGGGCGAGGTAGAGCAGGACCAGCACGGCGGCCGCCACGACCACGTCCACCCAGCCCATCCGGGCCAGGCGGCTCGCGGTCCGGGACGGCAGTGAGCCCCGGGACAGGCCCGGGGCGGACTTCGGCAGGGACGGGAAGGACATGGCGGGGACCTCCGGCGCAAACCCGGGCAGTCTGCTCCCTTCTGATGTCCGTACGCAAATGGACCCGTGTTCGGACCGGCCGACGTGCGGCCCGCGTCCTGTTCGCCGGTCAGGCGGGGGCTTCGACGAACTCCAGGAGGTTGCCGACCGGGTCGGTGGTGTAGAAGCGGCGTCGGGGCGGGAGGGTGTCGTCCCAGACGACCTGGGCGCCGAGTTCGGCGAGCCGGTCGGCGAAGTCCTCGATCTCGCAGACCGCCATGCCGGGGTGGGCCTTGGTGCTGGGGCGGAAGCGTTCCTCGATGCCGAGGTAGAGCCGGACCCGGCCGCCGTCGGCGGCGAACCAGCAGCCGCCGCGGCCGGTGAGCGGCTGGGGCTTGGGGATCTCGGCCATCTGCAGGACGTCGCCGTAGAAGGCGCGGAGCAGGGCCTCGCTGCCGGGGGGTGCGGAGAGCTGGACGTGGTCGAGGGCCGTGATCACTGCGGCTTCCTCTCGGAGGGGTCGGACGGGGTGGACGTGGCGTGCTGCCGGGCCGCGGTGACCAGCAGCCGGGCGGTCGGGGTGGGCAGGCCGAGGTGGTGGGCGATCCACTGGGGGTCGTGCCCGTGGGTGGCGAACACCCAGGCGGTGTAGAGCCGGTTGAGCCCGGGGGCGTCGGGACCGAGCAGGAGCGGGCGGACCTGCTCCATCGGGAAGCCCTCCAGCGAGCGGGCGCTGAACCACTGGGTGTCGTCGTCCCCGGCGGCGACCGCGACGGCGGCGGCCCGGTCGGCGGCCGGCCGGCCCGCCCGCTGCCGGCTGTGGGCCAGCAGCAGGGCGAGCAGCAGTCCGACGGCCGAGGCGCCGATGAGCACGCCGGAGAGGAAGAGCCGCAGCGGGGCGGGGGAGACGCCGAGGGCGGCGACCTGGAGGGCCAGGAGGAGCATGACGACGCAGAGCGCCGTACCTCGGCTCGTCCAGGGGAACAGGGCGGTTCTGGTCATGCGGTGTCCTCCTTCGGTGGTGTCGGCCGTGCTGCGGCGGTGCGGGCCTCAGGCGGCGCGGACCAGCCGGGGGTCGTACTTGTAGCCGATCTGCCGGACGGTGGCGATCGCCTCCCGGTGGCCGGGGCCGAGCTTGCGGCGGAGCCGGGCGATGTGGGTGGCGATGGTGCGGGTGTCGCCGGTGTCCGGCCGGCCCCAGACGGACTCCATCAGCTGGCGGCGGGAGTGCACCCGCAGCGGGTTGCCGACCAGGTGCGCGAGCAGTTCGAACTCCAGGTACGGCAGGGTGAGTTGCTGACCGTCGACGATGACGGTGCGCTGCTCGGAGTCGACCACCAGGCCGGGGTCCGGGCTGAGGGCGGGCGGTGTGGCGGGGACGGGCGGTGTGGCGGGGACGGGCCGCAGGACCGGGGCGGCGGCGGTGTGGTCCGAGAAGATGGCGTCGAGCCTGCGGTAGCGCACGGCCATGGCGGAAGCTCCTTCGTCGGGTCGAAGTGGTGGGAGGAGGGGAAAGGCCGGCCGGTCAGTGGCCCGGGTGCCAGGAGGCTTCCAGCCGGGCGGCGCCGTCGGGGCCGGTGACGGAGTGCCAGCTGGCCCGCAGCCGGGTCGGACGGCTGCTCGGCAGGGTCGTGGCCGGGGTGCCGACGGCGCGCAGGACGGTGTTGTCGAGCGGGCTGGTGGCCAGCCGTCGGCCCACCGCGGCGAGGGCGGCGCGCAGTCGGCCGGGGTCGGAGGAGGGAAGGGCGGGCTGGAACGCGGCAACGATGGACATGGCTGGTCACCTCCGTGACAAGGCAATGAATGGGAACAACTGCACCGATCGGTGCGGGAATTGACGAAAAATCAGGCGGCGGACGCGGCGGATGCGGGGCTCGCGGCGGTGGCCCGGTGACGGGCGGCGGCGTGGGCGAGCCGGTGCGCGGCGGCCGGCGGGAGGTCCGCGAAGGCGGCGAGCCAGGCCGGGCGGTGGCCCTGGCGGGCCAGCAGGTAGGCCAGGTGGACGCGGGGCTCGTACGCGGAGGCCGGAGTGTTGCGGGTGCCCGACTGGGGGCAGCTGCCGGGATCGTCGAGGCGATAGGCGCGCTCGACGCCGTCGTGGAGGGCGAGGCGGATGCTCGGGCAGCGGTGGAACGGGGTGGTGCGCATGGCCGTACTTCCTTCCTTCCCCGGGTGCGGGGCGGTCGAGGGTTCCGGGGCGGGCCGGGGGCGGCGGGCGGTCGTGCGCGGTGCCGCCCCCGGCGGCCGGTCAGCGGTTCGGCGTCAGTGGCTCAGGGCGGTCTGGACGATCTTGATGATGACCATGATCATCGCGACCAGCAGGTAGGAGCGCAGGGCGCCCATGCCGATCTTGCGGGCGGTGGACATGACCGGCTTCTCCAGGGTCTCCAGCGGGGGCATCCGCCAGTTCTCCCGGTCGGTGCGGTCGATCGGGTCCTCCTTGGTGCCCTTGCGGCCGAAGGTGAAGAAGTACCCGGCGACCAGGACGCCCGTCACCCCGCAGCCGGCCATGATCCAGAGGAGCGCGTCGGAGCTGATGTCCGGCCAGACCACGGCGGCGGTCAGGATCAGCGACAGCATGACCAGGATGCCGACCACGGCGGAGGTGAAGGCGTTGGTCTTGGGGCCGTTGCGCCACGGGCCGAGCACGGCCTTGTCGTTGCAGAGCAGCAGCAGGAAGACCGTCGCGGAGGGCAGCAGCACCCCGGCCAGCACCTGGACGAACTGGGTCATCAGACCCTGCAGGTAGTCGTTGGACAGCAGGGTGATGGCGGCGGCCACCACGACCACGCCGGCGTAGATGCCGTAGAAGCCCTTGGCGCCCTTGACCCCGCGGTGCAGCGAGTGCTTGATCCCGAAGACGTCGCCGATGGCGTAGGCGGTGGACAGCGACACCGCGAAGGCGCCGATGATCGAGGCGTCCAGCAGCGCGATGGCGAACAGCACACCGACCACGTGCCCGGCCTTGTCCTCCAGGCCCTTGGCGATCCCGGCCGCGTCGGTGAACTGGCCGAAGCCGTCGGTGCCGTCGAAGGCGGCGGCGCAGAAGCCCATCATGGCGGCGGCGCCGATGATCACGATGGCGATGCCGATCCACAGGTCGGCCTTCTCGTACTTCATGAAGCGCGGGGTGATGCGCTTGTCGATGACGTACGACTGCTGGAAGAACAGCTGCCAGGGGGCGACGGTGGTGCCCACGATGGAGACGATCAGCAGCATGACGGTCGCGAGCTCACCCGAGCCGCCCGGCATCTGCGGGACCACGAAGTCGTGGGCCATCTGCGAGGTCTTGGGGTGGACCATGAAGTAGATCGGCACCAGCAGCAGCGAGCCGACGCAGAGCGTGACGGCGACGCGCTCGAAGCGCTGGAAGGAGCCGGTGAACGCCGAGGCGATGATGACGGCCGCCGCTATCACGACCGAGGCGACCTTCGGCAGTCCGAGGTACCCGGCCGCGAGTGTCACGCCGATGAACTCGGTGACCAGGGTGAGCGCGTTCAGCAGGAACAGGTCGATGACGCTGAAGGCGCCCCAGAACTTGCCGAAGCGCTCCAGGATCAGCCGGGCGTGCCCGACACCGGTGACGGCGCCCAGGCGCAGCACCATCTCCTGGTTGACGTACAGCACCGGGATCAGCAGGGCCAGCGTCCACAGCAGCTGGGTGCCGTAGTTCTGCCCGGCGTTGCCGTAGGTGGAGAAGGCGCCGGCGTCGTTGTCGCCGACCATCACGATGAGGCCGGGGCCGACGATCGCGAGCAGGGTCTTGAGTCTCGCCGACAGACCGGTGCGTGGTGCGTCGTCATCGAGCTTGATGGTGCCGAGCGCACCCTTGATGTCGCCGACGTGGGCGTCGTCCAGGACGGCCGAACGCTGCGGCGGGATCTTGGAGTTGAGTGTGGCGTTGGTGGTCATGACGTTCCTCCCGTGGACCCCTGACAGGCGGGGTGGTGGGGGCGCGCAGCAGCAATTCCCCCTGCGTGAGGGCATGGCGCATCAGCGCGCGGCGGCGCGGGCCCGTGCGGGCACGGCGAAGCCGCGAGCGTGAGGTGATGCGTCGCCGGAGAGACGCGCAGGGGAGGTTGTTACCGCGTGCCGGAGGTGTACGAGGACAAGCGGGGATAGGGGCAACTGTGGCCCGGACTACTGCAATCCATGTCTCTCGCCTCCTCCCGGTCGACGCACCCCGTGGTGCGTGTCATCGACACGGCAAGGAGTTCGCCGACGCGCTACAGAGACGCCGGCTCACCCCAACTCGTCAGAGCTTTGGCACTCCACGGCGTGTCCAACCCGCTCGGGCCGGAAGCCACTTCGGATCAACCCTTAGGTCGGGAAGATCTGTCCTAACCCTGGGCGTCTCTCGACGTCGTCGGATCAGTGGCCTGTGTCCGTGAAGAAGCCTCACCGAACGAGGTGCCTTCTTCAAACCTCCAGAAGCATAGACCGGCCGGAGCGCGATACTTGCGTACTTGGTAGAACCTTTACCTTTTGCGAGGCGTGACGTCGGGCGTGACGTCGGGTGTGACGTCCGGTGTGCCGCCCGTCCGGGTGACGCGGGTTTGAGCAGCACGTGACGACGGAACGACTTCCCGCCGGATCCGTACCCGCACACGCAGCAGAGGGGTGGCATGGCTACCGCCGGCTCCCAGACCGCAGGCTCCCAGGGGGCTCCCCGGCAGGCGAGGGCGTTGGCGCTCGCCCGGCGCCCCAAGCTCTGGCTCTTCCCCGGCGTGCTGTGCGCCCTGGTGGCCGTGCTGCTCTCCCTGCTCTACCTGGGCGGCATCGTCAACCCGACCGGCCACCTGCACCGGCTGCCGATCGCCCTGGTGAACGCCGACCAGGCCCCGCCGCCGCCCGGCCAGCCGGTGAACCTCGGCACCCAGCTGACCCGCGCCGTGGTGGCCGGCACGCCCGGTGACACCGTCCACTGGCGGCAGACCGACGAGGCGGGCGCCCGCGACCTGCTCGCCACCGGCAAGGTCTACGGCGTACTGGTCGTCCCCGCCGACTTCACCGCCACCGTCTCCGCGCTCGCCACCGGCGGGGCCGTCAAGCGGCCCACCCTCACCGTCCTCACCAACCCCGGCCTGGGCAGCCTCGGCTCCTCGATCGCCGCCCAGACCGCCCAGAACGCCGCCCACCAGGCCTCGGTCGCGGCCGGCCGGCAGCTGCTGGCCGCCGTACCGGCCCAGGGCGGCCCGGGCGCCCAGGGGCCGGACACCGGCGCCACCGCCCGGCTGCTGCTCGCCGACCCGTTCGCCGTCACCACCCAGGTCGGCCACCCGATCGGCAGCCACAGCGGCCTCGGCCTGAGCGCCTTCTACTTCACCCTGCTCGCCGTGCTGACCGGCTTCATCGGCGGCAACATCATCCACAACGGCGTCGACGGCGCCCTCGGCTACAGCGACAGCGAGATCGGCCCCTGGCACACCCGCCGCCCGACCGTTCCGATCAGCCGCACCCAGACCCTGCTGCTCAAGATGCTGATGACCGCCGGGCTCATGCTGGTGACCACCTCGCTGGTGCTGCTCTGCACGGCCGGCGTCCTCGGCATGGACGCCCCGCACCAGGCGCTGCTGTGGGTGTTCGCCTACTGCGCCAGCCTCGCCGTCGGCCTCGGGGTGCAGGCCATCAACGCCGCGTTCGGCGGGATCGGGCAGCTGGTGTCCATGTTCGTGTTCATCGCGCTCGCCCTGCCGTCCTCCGGGGCGACCGTCCCGCTCCAGGCGGTGCCCGGCTTCTACCGCTTCCTCGCCGTCTTCGAACCGATGCGGCAGCTGAGCGACGGCATCCGGGCGATCCTGTTCTTCGACGCCCGCGCGGACGCCGGGCTGGCCCGAGGCTGGATCATGATCGCCGTCGGGGTGGTGCTGGCGCTGGCCTTCGGCTTCGGGATGACCCGCTACTACGACCGCAAGGGGCTGCACCGCTGGACGCCCCAGCCGTCGGAGTAGCCGGCCCCTGGGCCCCGGCGGCGGTCGGGCCCGGATGGCGTCCACCGGGTCGAACCCGGCGCCGCCGCGCTCGCGCGGTCACGCGTGCGGCAGGCTGCCCAGCACCCCGGCGACGTCCGTCCGGCGGGCCACCTCCAGCAGGGCGCGGGCTCAGCTTGCGCACCGCCTCGGACAGCGCGGGCTGGGAGACCCGGCAGGCCTGGGCGGCGCGGGCGAAGTGCCGCTCGCGGGCGAGGGCGACCAGGTACTCGAGCTGGCGGAAGTGCATCTAACTGCTTTCCGGGGCGGTGTCGATCCGGTCGGTGCGGGTGTAGACGTTCATCGAGTCGCCGCGCAGGAAGCCGACCAGGGTCAGCCCGCTCTCCTCGGCCAGGTCCGCCGCCAGCGAGGACGGCGCGGAGACGGCGGCGAGCACCGGGATGCCGGCCATCACGGCCTTCTGCACCAGCTCGAAGGAGGCCCGGCCGCTGACCATCAGCACCGTGCCGCGGGCCGGCAGCAGGCCCTCGCGCAGCGCGTGGCCGACCACCTTGTCCACCGCGTTGTGCCGGCCGACGTCCTCGCGCAGGCAGAGCAGCCGCCCCTGCGCGTCGAACAGCCCGGCCGCGTGCAGGCCGCCGGTGCTGTCGAAGACCTTCTGGGCGGCGCGCAGCCGGTCGGGCAGCGCGGACAGCAACTCGGGGGTGAGCCGCAGCCCGTCCTGCGCGACGCTCCACGGCGCGGTGGTGCGCACCGCGTCCAGGCTGGCCTTGCCGCACAGGCCGCAGGAGGAGGTGGTGTAGAAGTTGCGCTCCAGCGAGGCGTCCGGGGCGGGTACGCCGGCCGCGAGCACCACGTCCACCACGTTGTAGGTGTTGCCGCCGTCGGCGGTGGCCCCGGCGCAGTAGCGGATCCCCGCCAGGTGGTCGGCGGCGTGCAGCACGCCCTCGCTGACCAGGAAGCCGGCCGCGAGGTCGAAGTCGCTGCCGGGGGTGCGCATGGTCACCGTCAGCGGGCGCCCGCCGACCCGGATCTCCATCGGCTCCTCGGCGGCCAGGGTGTCGGGGCGGTACGAGGGCACGCCCTTGCGCAGCCGCAGCACCCTGCGGGGTACGGTCACTCGGCCCATGGTCGTCGGCTCCTCGGGGTCGGTCAGGTCTGTGCGTCAGACCTGCACGTCGGACCTGCACGTCAGACCTGCACGTCAGGTCTGTACGTCAGGTCTGTACGGATGAATCCTCGCGCGTTTCCGGGCCGGCCGGGTGCCCGGGACGCCCGTCGGGCCCGGGCAGGTGGCGGCGGCTGTGGGTGCCGGTGACCGCCAGGCAGAGCACGCCCACGGCGGCCATGCCGGTCAGCAGCGCCGGGTAGGACACGTGGCCGGCGCTGCCGGTGAGCAGCAGCGGGGTGAGGAAACCGCTGGAGGTGGTGCTCTGGTGGAGCGCGGCGGAGGTGGGGCCGGGGGCGCGTCCGGGGCCCCGCGCGGTGAGCCGCTCCACCTCGCGCAGCCCCGCGCCGAGGGTCAGCCCGTACCCCGTGCCGAGCACGACGGCGGCGGCCACCACCAGGCCCACCGAGTCCCGGTCGGCGGCGAGCGCGCCGAGCAGCAGTCCGGCGATCACCGTGGCCATCGCGGTGAGGGTGGCCCGGGCGCTGCCCGCGTCGTCCAGCCGGGCCGCGAAGGGCTGGGCGAGCACGCCCATGGCGAGCGTCAGCGCCGCCACCAAACCGCTGAACAGCGGTGCGTAGCCGGGCAGATGGTGGGCGACCAGCGGCGGCAGCACCACGTAGCCGACGGTCGCGGCGCCGAGTACGGCGGGGCCGGCGGGCAGCACGACGTAGCGGAACCGGGGGTGGTGCACGGCTGCGCGGTGGTGCTGCGCGGGCGGGGCCGGGCGGCGGGCCGGCACCGCGTCCGGGAGCCCGCGGGTGGCCCGCAGGACCAGCAGACAGGCCGCGGCGTGGGCGAGGCAGGGCACGACCGTCGGGCCGGGCAGCCACTCCGAGAGGACGCCGGAGGCCAGCGCGCCGGCCGAGAAGCCGATCCCGGTGGCGTACATCGCGCGGCGCGCCCCGGGCCCGTCCGCGCAGAGCTCGCGCAGCCAGGTCGTCCCGGCCAGGAACACCAGTCCGGCCGCGAATCCGGTCGCCAGCCGGGCGAGGTAGCCGGTCGGCTCGTCCGTCAGGGCCAGCAGTGCGCTGGCGGCCGCCGACAGGGCGAGCCCGGCCCGCACCGTACGGCGGCGCCCGTACCGGTCCGCGGCCGGGCCGCCGAGCAGCAGGCCGGGCACCAGCCCGACCAGGTACACCGAGAACATCGCGGCCAGCGCGAGCGGCGACCAGTCGGTGCGGGCCCGGTAGACGCTGGCGAGCGCGGTGAACTGGTTCGCGCCCCAGGCGGCGACGGCCACGGCGGCCGCGGCCGGGATCCAGCGGGCGGTGCGCACGTGCGGGGGCTCCTCGGACGGTTCGCCCGGGCGGGGCGGGGCGGGGTGGGGTGGGGTGGGGTGGGGTGGGGTGGGGTGGGGGCGGCGGCGGAAGGCCGCCCGTCCAGTGTGCTGTCCGGCATCGTCGCAGGTCAAAGAGGTGATCCCGCTCGGCTGACAGGCAGCGCCTATCGACCGGGGTGGCGCCCGTCGAGCGGGTGCCGATCACCCGCCGCCGATCACGCGGTGCCGATCACCCGCCGCCGATCACGCGGTGCCGATCACCCGCCGCCGATCACGCGGTGCCGATCACCCGCCGCCGATCACGCGGCGTCGCCCACCGCCAGCACGACCGCGCTCGCCGCGCCGCCGGGCGTCTCGTAGTTCACCGTCTCCCCGGCGTGGCGCCCCAGCAGCGCCTTCCCCAGCGGACTGTTGTACGTCACCAGGGTCAGCTCCCGCTCCTCGGCCAGCTCGGAGATCTCGACGGTCTCCTCCTCGCCGTCCGAGAACCGCACGGTGACCGTCGACCCCACCCCGATCACGTCCGTGGACGGTGCCCCGGCCACTTCGGCCTCCCGCAGCCGCTCCTCCAGCTCGGCGATCCGCCGGTCCAGCCGGGTCACCTCCGACGCCCGCTGCAACTCGTCCGCCGCATCCGCCCGGTCCCCCACCGGGTCCTCCCCGCGCAGCGTCGCGGCCACCTCCCCCCGCTCCGCCCGCAGCTGCGCCAACTCCTCCTGTACGGCACGCAGCCCCTCGGCACTGATCGGTTCCGGCCCACCGCTCATCGCACGCTCCCGGGTCTCTGAGGGAACACCCAAACACCGGTCGCCTCTCATTACCCCACCCCGCCGAATCCCCGGCAAATCCTCGGCAAGTTGCCCCGGTTTCAGCGAAACTGGTTCGGGTGGACACGGTCGTCCGGCACAATGACGCGCATGACCAGCGCCGACGACCCGAGTTCGAGCCTGCGGGGAGGGGTCCAGGGCCGAGCGGACGAACGATACCGGCCGTTCGCGCATCTCACCACCGACAACTGTGAGCTCTATCGCCAGGTGATGGGAGTGTTCGTCCGGGCCAAGCAGGAGTTCACCGTCCACCTACGCCCGGAGGACGTCCACCTGGGACTGGTTCCGGAGGATCGGCCGTCCTTGGAGTCGGTTGCCGCCGCGCTGGAACGGCTCTCCAAATGGGGCAACCTCCGCGCAGACCCGGACACCGGCCGGGTCACGGCGCTGGAGGACTTCTACCGCTCCCGGTACATCTACCAGCTCACGCGTGAGGGCGAGGCCGCCGAGGAGGCGCTGGGGGCGTACGACGAAGCGCTCGGCAGGCGTGGTGAGTTGCAGGCAGTTGCCCTCGCCGACATCGTCGTGCAGTTGCGCGCCCTGCTGGCGCTGGCCGACCGGGGCGAACCGGACCCGGCCGTGACACACCTCGCGATGCTTGCCCTGGTGGACCGCTTCTCGGGATTGGCCGAGAATGCGCGCGCCTTCATGAACTCGCTCCAGCGGACGGTCGACCTGCACGAGGCCGAGGTCGAGGTGTTCCTCGCGTACAAACAGCGGCTGATCGACTACCTGGAGCGCTTCATCGAGGACCTGGTGACCCGGGGGGCGGAGATCGCCGGGCTGCTGGAGGAACTCGGTACGCAGCAGGAGGGGCGGATCGGGTCGCTGCTTCGGCTGGCCGCCGAGCGTGAGGCCGCCGATGCCGCGCCGGACGTGGCGGCCGAGGCACTGGCAGCGTCGGAGCGACGTTGGCTCGGCCGCTGGGACGGCCTGCGGGCCTGGTTCCTCAGTGTGCCGGGCCGAAGCTCCCAAGCCAAGCTGCTGCGCTCTGCTGCCCGCCAGGCGATTCCCCAACTTCTGAGCGTCATCCAGGCACTGAACGAGCGACGGGCCGGCAGATCGGACCGCTCGGCGGACTTCCGCGAGCTTGCCCGATGGTTCGCCGAGGCACCCGGTGACGACAGCCGGCACCGGTTGTGGCGCTCGGCGTTCGGGCTCCATTCAGCCAGGCACCTCACGATCGATCATGACGCTCTCGCCGAGCGAGAGGCTGATCCGGTGTCCGCTTCCGCGTCCTGGCGTGATGCGCCGGGCGTGCGGATCAGCCCGCAGCTGCGTCGTACCGGTTCGTACGAGCGCCGCGGTCGCCGCGCGGCGGTGCAGGACCGAGGCGAGGCCAAGGCGTACCTGGCCGAACTGGCCCGAAAGCAGGCTGAGCAGACGGCGGCGGTCCGGGCCAGGCTGGCGACCCGCGGACAGGTGCGGCTCAGCGACCTGGACGTGCTCGACCGGGAGGCGTTCCGGCTGTTCCTGCTGCTGCTCGGGGATGCGCTGTCAGCCTGGCGCCCGGGCACGGAGTCCGTCTCGACCACCACCAACGACGGGACGATGGAGATCAGACTGACCAGGGTGCGCGGCGGTGGGATCGCCGAGATCAGCACCCTCGACGGCGTGCTGTGGGGGCCGGAACACCTGGTTGAGATCGTCGACCTGGCAGGTCACCCGGAGCCGGTGGGGGCCGAGCATGAGTGACGACCGTCTGGGTGACGCCCTCGCCGCGCAGCGTGCGGCAGAGGTGCGACGCGCCGCGCGGGCGTTGTTGCGCCGCCCCCTGCTCCGTGCGGGCGGTTCCCACGCCGACGACTTCAGGCTGGTGCGGCAGTACGCGACAGAACTGCGCACCTGGTTCGACCGAAACACCGGTTGGGGGCTCCTGGTGGACTCCGAGGTGGCCCGGCTCCGCCGCATTCCCGGTCGGGCAGACGACTCGACGCATCCGGCCAGGGACCAGCGCACCGGCCTGCCGTTCTCGCGGCGCCGTTACGTCCTGGTATGTCTGTGCCTGGCGGTGCTGGAGCGAGCCGAGCAGCAGGTCGCGTTGGGGCGGTTGGCCGAGCAGGTCGTGCTGGCGGCTGCCGATCCGGCGCTCGATGCCGCCGGCGTCCGGTTCACCCTGGCCGACCGGGAACAGCGCACCGATCTGGTGGCCGTAGTTCGGCTGCTCCTGGAGTGGGGGGTCCTGACCAAGGTCGCGGGCGACGAGGAGGCCTTCCTGAAGTCGGCCGGTGACGCCCTGTACGACGTGGACCGCCGAGTGCTCGCCGTCCTGCTCGTCGCCCGACGGGGTCCGAGCACCGTTCACGCACACGGATTCGAGGAGCGGCTCGCCGAACTCAACGCAGAGGTGCTGCCGGACAGCGACGAGCTGCGGAACCGGGCGTTGAGACACAGCCTGACCCGCCGGTTGCTGGACGATCCGGTGGTGTACGTGGAAGGGCTGACCGAGAACGAGAGCGCCTATCTCACCTCACAGCGTGGCGCGCTGACCCGGCGCATCGGTGAACTCACCGGTCTGGTACCGGAAGTGAGAGCGGAGGGGCTGGCGATGGTCGATTCCGACGACGATCTGACGGATCTGCGGATGCCGGAGTCGGGCACCGACGGCCATGTGGCGCTTCTGCTGGCCGAGTACCTCGCCGGCAGGGGCGGCACGGTCCCGCTGGCAGACCTGCACCAGCAGGTGGCCGGCTGGGCGGTGGAGCACGCCGGCTTCTGGCGGCGCAGCGCGACCACCCCCGGAGCTGAGGCCGAATTGGCCGAACAGGCGGTGGAACGGCTGGTCGCGCTCGGGCTCCTGGAGCGCGCGGAGGGCCCGGATGGTGTCGCTTCGGTGCGGCCCAGACCCGCCCTGGAGCGCTACCGGGTCGGCGAGGCAGTGCTGCTTGAACCCGGCCAGAGTGCTCCCCGGAAGAACACGAGGACGATGGCAGGCCGTACGAAGGGCACGAGGAACCGATGAACACCACCGTCGAGACGCGTCTGCCGTTGCCCGGTCGCCTCCGTTGGCAGCCCCTCCGCGTCGGGTTGGTCGACCTGTTCTACTACGACCAGGAGGAGTTCCACTTCCGCGACGGTCGGCTGCTCCTGCGCGGCAACAACGGCACCGGAAAGTCCAAGGTGCTCGCCCTGACCCTGCCCTTCCTGCTGGACGGCGATCTGTCCTCGCACCGGGTCGAGCCGGACGCGGATCCCAAGAAGCGGATGGAATGGAACCTGCTGCTGGGCGGTGAGCACCCGCACTCCGAGCGGCTCGGCTACACCTGGATCGAGTTCGGCCGCCTCGACTCGGACGGCACCGCGCACTACACGACACTCGGTTGCGGCCTGAAGGCGGTCAGTGGCCGGGGCATCGCCCGCCACTGGTACTTCGTGACCGGACAGCGCATCGGTCCGGAGCTGCGGTTGGTCGATTCCACCGGTGCGGCCGTCGGCCGGGAGCGGCTGGCCGAGGCCCTGGGCGGGCGCGGCCTGATGTACGACTCGGCGCGGGCGTACCGGCGCGCGGTGGACGAGGCCCTTTTCGGCCTGGGTGAGCAGCGGTATACGGCCCTGGTCGATCTTCTGATCCAGCTGCGCCAGCCCCAGTTGTCCAAGCGGCCCAGCGAGAAGGCGCTCTCGCAGGCCCTGACCGAATCACTGCCACCGATCGACCAGGCCGTGGTCGCCGATGTGGCCGAGGCCTTCCGGTCGTTGGACGAAGAGAAGGAGCAGCTCGCTGTCATGGCAGCCGCTGAACGTGCCGCGGGCGCCTTCCTCCAGCACTACCGTCGGTACGCCCGGGTGGCTGCCCGGCGAAAGGCCCGTGCCCCCCGGGTCCAGCACTCCCGATACGAGTCGCTTCGCGTCGAACTGAACACCGCCGAACAGGACTTCGAGGCGGCCGGCACTGCACTCGCCGAAGCCGAGACGCGACTGGAGGAACTGGACCGACGGCGAACCGGGCTTCGGGCCAAGGACGAGGCCCTGCGGGCCGGCCCGGAGATGCGCAGCGCCCGCGAGCTGGAACAGGCCGCCGCCCTGGCCGAGCGTACGGCGAAGGACGCCGACCGGGCCGAGGCGGACCGGCTCCGGGCCGAGGACGAACTGACCCGGTTCGCGGCCAAGCTGGGTGCGGCGCGAACGCGGGCTGAGGCAGCGGAACGTGCCCGGGACGGCGCGCTGGAGCGCTCGGGTGCCGCTGCGTCGACGGCCGGGCTGGGTCGAGGGCACGCCGACCGGGTTGCCCTTCCGCTGGCGGCGGGTGAGGTGCCGGAAGCCGTGCAGCATGGTGCTGCCGATCTCGTCGACCGCCGTCAGCGCTCGATCGCCCTTGTCGAGGAGCATCTCGGAACAGCGCAGGACGCGGTCCGGGAGGTGGAGCGGACCCGCCGCCGGCTGGAGGACTCGGACGGAGACCTGGCCCGTCAGGCGGAGCTGCGGGCCGAGGCGGAGGAGGACACGGTGCAGGCGGGCCGGGATTACCTCACTGCCGTTCGCTCGCACTTCGACGCCTGCATGCTGCTGCGTCCCGACGGCGTCGAAGGCGTACTCGATGAACTCGACCAGTGGAGTGTGACCCTGGTCGGCACGGACCCGTCGCGGTCGGCCGCACAGCAGGTCGCGTCCACGGTCGGGGCCGATCTGGCCCGCCGCCGGGCCACGCTGGAGGCCGAGCAGCGGGACGGCGCCGAGCAGCGTGATCGGCTGAAGGCCGAGCTGGCCGAGCTGCGGCAGGGTGGTCGGCGTGGGCCGCAGGTGCCGTACACCCGCTCGCCCGAGACCAGGAAGGAAAGCTCGGGTGCACCGCTGTGGCAACTGGTCGATTTCACAGACGATCTGACCCCAAAGCAGGCGGCTGACCTGGAAGCCGCTCTGGAAGCCTCGGGTCTGCTGGATGCCTGGGTCGCCCCGGACGGGACGGTGGCAGCCGTAGGCACCTGGGACGTCCTGGCGACCGCCGGCGTGCCGGTGGACGGCGATTCGCTGGCCACGGTGCTGCGGCCGGCGGTGGATCGCGCGGACCCGGCCACGGCTGTACTGTCCGACGAACTGGTCCACCGGTTGCTCGCCGGCATCGGCCTGCTGCGTCCGGACGAGGAAGTGCCCGGCAACAGCAGCTGGATCGGTCTGGACGGGCGCTTCCGTCTCGGCTCGCTGACCGGGGCCTGGTCCAAGCCTGCCGCCGAGTACCTCGGCGAGGGGGCCCGGGAGCAGGCCAGGCGTGCCCGAATGGACGCCATCGATGCGGAACTCGCACGGATCACCGAGCGGTTGGAAGACGTATCGGCCCGGTCGGAGCGTCTGGAGGCAGACCTTCGCACCTTGGCGGCCGAACTGGCTTCCCTCCCGGACGACACCACCCTGCGCGGTGCACACGCCACCGCGGTGGCCGCGCACCGTGAGCATGCCCGGGCCGTCGAACGCCGCGGAGAGGCCGAGCGGGAGGCTGCCGGGGCAGCGGTCGTCGCCGAGCAGTCCACCGCCGAACTGCACGGCCTGGCCGAGGAGCTCGGCCTTCCGGTCACGAGCGCCGGTCTGCGGGAGGCCAGAGATGACCTCGGTTCCTACCGTGAGGCCCTGGCCGCTTTGTGGCCCGCCGTGCGGGAGGCCCGCGCCGCCCACACCGCGCTGGCGGCCGAGGAGGCCGATCACCGCCGTGCTGCCGAACACGGCGCCGAGTTGGTCGAGCGCGCGCGCGACGCGGCGCGCGAGGCCGTCACGGCGGGAGAGCGCCATGAGACACTCGCCGCCACCGTCGGTGCCGCCGTCGCCGAGCTGCAGCGCCAGCTCGCCGAAGTGAAGGCTGCGTTGCGGGACTGCGAGGAGGGCGAGCGGGCCACTCGCCGGGCACAGAACGATGCGACCGGTCGCCGAGCCGCCGCGGACGCCCTTCGTGACCGGGTCCGTGCCGAGATCGAGGACACCGCCCGTACCCGTGCCGAGGCGATCGAGGCGCTGCGTCGCTTCGCCGCCACCGGCCTGCTCGCTGTCGCCCTGCCCGACCTGGCCGCAGAACATGCGGCCGACTCCTGGGCCCCCGAGCCCGCGGTCCGCCTGGCCCGGGCCGTCGAGCGGGAGCTGGAATCCGTCGATGACGCCGATCCGGCGTGGGAACGCGTCCAGCGCCGGATCACCGAGGAACTCAAGGACCTCTCCGACGCCCTCGCCCGCCACGGCCACACCGCGGCGGCCCGGATGCTGGAGGAGGGACTGGTCGTGGACGTCGTCTTCCAGGGGCGTGAACGCTCGGTTCCCGAGCTGGCCGCCGCCCTGACCGGCGAGGTCGCCGACCGGCAGCAGCTGCTTTCTGCCCGGGAGCAGGAGATCCTGGAGAACCACCTGATCACCGAGGTCGCCGGGACCCTCCAGGAGCTGGTCAGCGCCGCCGAGCAACAGGTCCTGCGGATGAACGGGGAACTCACCGACCGCCCGACCAGTACCGGCATGCTGCTGCGGCTCGTCTGGAAGCTCGCCCGCAATGCGCCCGGCGGCTTGGCCGCCGCGCGCGAACGCCTCCTGCGTCAGTCCTCCGACGCCTGGACGGCCGCCGACCGGTCCGCGCTCGGCGAGTTCCTCCAGGCGCAGATCGAGCGGGCCCGCACCGACAATCCGTCCGGGACCTGGCTGGAGCACCTCACCGCGGCCCTCGACTACCGGTCCTGGCACGAGTTCGGCATCGAGCGCCATCAGCACGGCAAGTGGCAGTCCGCCACCGGCCCGGCCTCCGGAGGCGAACGGGTGCTCTCCGTCTCGCTGCCGCTCTTCGCCGCCGCCTCGTCGCACTACGCCTCGGCCGGTAACCCGCACGCGCCGCGTCTGGTCACCCTGGACGAGGCGTTCGCCGGTGTGGACGACGACTCCCGCGCCAAGTCGCTCGGTCTGCTCGCCGCGTTCGACCTGGACGTGGTGATGACCTCCGAACGCGAATGGGGTTGCTACCCGCAGGTGCCCGGCCTGGCCATCGCCCAACTCTCCCGGGTCGACGAGATCGCCGCCGTTCTGGTCACCCGCTGGGAGTGGGACGGCTACCGGCGTGCGCGGGTGGCCGACGGCGAGGTACCCGGCCCACGGCAGGGGAGCGTGTTCTCCTGACCATGGACATTCCCCGGCTTCAACGCCTGATCGGCTCGCCCGAACTCAGCTGGCTGCTCGACCGTGCCCGCCGACGGATGGAGGCCGGTCAACCGCTCGACGCCTCGGTCACCCTGGCCGGATCCGGCGAGCCCGAACGGGCCGCCGTGGCGCGGCTTCTGGGCCGGGCCCCGCGCCCCGGTCGGTCGCTGTCCGTGCCGCTGGCCGCCGTCGACCAGGTGCTGCGCGCCAGCGGTGCCAGCCCGGACGGCCTGGGCGCCGCGGTCGTCGCGCTCACCGGACCGGTCGTCCCACGGCGGCAGACGGCCGACCGGTTGGCGCGGGCCTGGGAACAGGCCTTCGCCCCGCTCGCATCCGTGGCGGCCGCACGCCCTGAACTCGCCGACTGGTACGCCTCCCTGCATGCCACCGGCCTGGTGCGGCGCCTGGTCCCCGGTCCCGAAGCGGCGACGCCGCTGCTCGCCGATCTCGCCCGTCTGCTGCCGCGCCTGCCGGTCTCGCCGCCGCGCTCGCTCAGCACCTTCGCCGCCGAACACGCCGGAAGCGCCCATGCGTTGGACCACGGCCCGCTCGCGACCCTCACCCTGGACGCCGTCCGGGCCCTGACCGGCGCCCCGCCCGGTGACGGAGCCCAGGCGCGGCGCGACACCTGGGCGGCGGCGGGGCTCCTGCTCGACGAACTCTCCTCGCAGGTCCTTGCCCTCAACCTCCCCGGTGACCCCGACACCGCCACCGGGCGAGCCCTCGACGCGCTCGGGGCGGTCGGACAGCCGGCCGTCCTGACCCTCCGGCAGCTTGTCCGCGACGCTCCCCGCCCGCCACGGGGCGGCGAGGCGTACGTCTGCGAGAACCCGGCCGTTGTCCTGGCAGCCGCCGACCGGCTGGGCCTCGACTGCGCTCCGCTGGTCTGCCTCCAGGGCCAGCCCAGTACGGCTGCCCTGCGCCTGCTGAAGCACTACGCCGACGCCGGATGGACCTTCCGCTACCACGGCGACTTCGACTGGGGCGGCATCAGGATCGCCACCCGCCTGCTCACCCACGTCCCCTGGACCCCGTGGCGCTACACGCTCGCCGACTACCGCGCCGCCCGGGACGCCCACCCCGGCACCGCGCCCCTCGCCGGAGCTCCCACGGACGCGCCTTGGGATCCGGCTCTTGGCCCGGCACTGCTCGCCTCCGGCCGACGCATCGAGGAGGAGCTGGTCCTGGACGAACTGCTCGCCGACCTGGCGGGCACGCCCGCTACCGGGCGGGGACGCGGGCCCGCTGGTCCCTCAGCGTCGGCTGCGGCAGGACCGGGCTGAGGAAGCTGCTGGGTGTGCCGTGCCAGGAGACGGCGAGAGCCTCCCTCGCCCGGGTGCATGCCACGAACAGCAGGCTGAGTTCGCCGTTGAGGTCGTCGACGTGCAGTTGGGGGTCCGTCTCCACCGGCGTGATCGCGCTTCTCATGGGCACGATGCCATCAGTCACACCTGGTACGGCGACGCAGCGGAACTCCAGCCCCTTCATCCGGTGCATCGTTCCGATACGGACCCCGGGGGACGGCGCATTGCCGAGCGGACAGGCCGGAATCCCGGCCTGTTCCAGGGCCTGGGCGATGTCGCGGCCGAGCTGGACGGTTCGGACGGCGACGCCGATGTCCTCCGCGCTCACGCCGGAGGCGGTCCACCCCTCGATCCGGGCGATGAGCGCCCGGAGCTCCTCGGCCTTGTCGCAGTGCCCGTGCACCTCGGGGTGCGCGCCGTGCAGGGTCGAGTGGTAGCCGGCGAGGGAGTCCTCCCCGCCGTCCATGTCGTCCGGCCGTTCCCCGGTGAGCAGGGACGCGGACCAGCTGAGGATCTCGTGGGTGGTCCGGTAGTTGATCCGCAGGCGGGCGGACCGCCCGACCACCTGGATGCCGAGCGAGCGGAGCGAGACCCTGTTTCCGTAGATCCGCTGGTGGGTGTCTCCGGAGATGAACAGATCGTCCGGCCCGGATGCGACCAGGGCGCGCAGGAACCGCCACTGAGCGGGGTGCAGGTCCTGTGCCTCGTCGATCACCACGTGTCGGAACGGGCGGTTGGCCCGTTCGTCGAGCATCCGTGCCGCCTGGGCACAGACCTGGAGGAACGTCCATTCGTCGGTCTGTCGCAGCTCGTCCTCGAACGTGGCCACCGCGCGCCACAGTTGGGCCCTCTTCAGCGGCCCGATTGCCTTGCCGCGGCCGTTCCGGGGGGCCTTCAGATACTCTTCCGGGCTTCCGATCGCCTGGGCCAGGACGACCTGGCGCCACTCCTGGTCGAGAAAGGCGTCGGTGAACTCGACCCCGAGCCGCTCGGCGATCCGTCCCCACCGGGCGAGGACGGCGCGCTGGTTGAATACGATCCTGAGCGGGGCGCCGCCGCGGGACTGGCGGAGCACCTCGTTCGCCAGCGCGTCGACGTTGACCACCCTGACCTTCGCCCTGATCCGCTCGTCCGTGACGAGCAGGGCCAGACACCGTTCCAGCTCTGCGGCGAGGTCCTTGGTGAAGGTGGTGAGCAGCACGGACCCGTCCGGAGCGTCGGCCGGAAGCCGGCGCGCCAGATGGTAGGCGCGGTGCAGGGCCACCACGGTTTTCCCGGTTCCGGGGCCGCCGGTCACCCGGGCCGGCCCGTTGTAGGAGTCCCGGTAGGCGATCCGGTACTGGGCCGGGTGCAGGAAGATCCGCCAGGCGTCGAAGGGACGCTCCAGGATCTCCAGCAGCTCTTCGGGGCCGGAGACCAGGGCGACCCGGCCGCGTGCGTGGGCCATCGCCGAGACCAGCCCGTCCTCGGGCTGCGCGGAGTTCACCGGGGCCACCGCCCGTGCGTACGCCTGGACGATGTCCCGGTCGATGTCCTCCGGGGCCATCCCGCTCGCCAGGCCGATCAGCACGTCGAACTGCTGCTCCGGCAGGACCCGTTGGAGTGCCTCCAGGTGGGTATCGTCGGGCAGCAGCCGGATGATCGGCAGGATGTCCTCGTCGATGCCCAACTGGCGCAGCACCTTGTCGGAACGGTCGGCGAAGAGCCGACGGGGCTCGTCGGCGGCCAGGACCCTGAGCGATTCGGTGGCGCGTTCCAGCGCGACGTCGTTGCGGATCTCAATGCCCTGGGTGGCGGCGTTGACCGACGCCCGGTGCTTGCACGCCCAGTCGTTGGCCTTGTCGTGGGGGAGCACCTTCAGCAGCATGTAGCCGCTGCCCCGGTCGGCCTTGAGGACCACTCCGCGCCAGAAGTCGGTGATCCGGATGGTCCGGATCCGGGGATCCCGCTGGTTGGTGAGCTTCTCCAGGTGCGCGCCGGTGTGCGTCGCCTCGGTGAACTTCTCGAAGACCTCGAAGACCCTGCGCTGCACGGACTTCTCCAACGCCGCGAACTCCAACAGGAAGTCCCGGTGCATACCCAGCGTTGCCACGCGGGCCCCCTTGCGCCTCAACTCGGACGGGCAGTGCGCTCACTGTACTGGTCTCGGTGATCACTCGGGGTGCGTACGGACGACTGCGGTAACCTCCCCCGGGACGGGAGGAGGCGCATGGAGCAGATCTGCCCCGGCGCGGTGCTCAGGGGGCGCTACCAGCTGGAACGACCGCTGGGGCGCGGGTCGATGGGACGCGTCTGGCAGGGGCGGGACCAGCACCTGGACCGGGCTGTCGCGGTGAAGACCGTGTCGGCCGAGCTGCTGGCGGACGCGGTGGGCCGGGAGGGCGCGCTGCGCCGCTTCGAGCGGGAGGCGAAGGCGGCTGCCGCACTGGACCACGCCAACATCGCGACGGTGCACGACGCCGACGTGACCGGTGAGACCTACTGGCTGGTCATGCAGCTGGTCGTGGGGGAGACCCTCGGTGTGCTGCTCGGTGAGCGGGACCGGTTCGATGTCGAGTCGGCTGCTGCCGTGGCCGCGCAGATGTGCGCCGGCCTGTCCGCGGCACACGCCGCCGGTCTGGTGCACCGGGACCTCAAGACGGAGAACGTCATGGTCGGCCGGGACGGCATCGTCAAGATCCTCGACTTCGGCCTGGTCAAGGTCGTCGCGGACAACGGTCCCCGGCTCACCTCGACCGGAGAGCGGCTGGGCAATCTCCAGTGCGCCTCGCCGGAGCTGCTCACCGGCGCACCGGCGCTGGACGCCCGCAGCGACCTCTACAGCGTGGGCTGCCTGCTGCACCAGCTGCTCGCCGGCAGTGGGCCCTTCGACGCCTCGACGCCGCTGGAGCTGGTGGCCGGCCACCTCGACGGTCGTCCGCCGTTGCTCGCCGACTGCGGAGTCGAGGTGCCCCGGGGGCTCCAGGATTTGGTGACGGCGCTGCTGGCCAAGGATCGGGAGGCTCGGCCCGGGTCGGCCGCCGAGGTGTACGGCGCGCTCGGGCCGTACCTGCCCACGGCGGAGCCTGGTCCGGACGCCCTGCGTCGATTCGGGCCGGAGGATCCGCGGCGCCCGTTCGTACTCCCGCAGGCTCCCTACCCCGTGTGACCACACGGTTGCGGGGGGATGAGAGGATGCCGCGGGACAGTGGTGGTAGCGGTGCGAACGGAACTGTGACGGGGGACGGGGCGCGTGAGACAGGAGATCCTGGGACGCTACGAGCTGGCGGACCTCCTGGGCCGAGGCGGGATGGCCGAGGTGTGGGCGGCGTGGGACCGCGTGGCCGGCCGCCGGGTTGCGGTGAAGTTCCTCGCCCCGTACGGGCAGGGCGAAGCGTCGACCGCGCTGGAGCGGCGGTTCCAGCGGGAGGCGAAGCTCACGGCCGGCCTGAGCCACCCCGGTGTGCCGGTCGTCCATGACAGCGGCAGGCTCGACGACGGCCGGCTCTACCTGGTGATGGAGCTGGTGCCGGGCGAGACCCTGTCGGCGTTGCTGAAGGACGCGGGGCGGTTCACGGTGCCGCGGGCCGCGACGGTCGCGGCCCAGGCGGCCGAGGTGCTGGCGTACGCGCATGCCAACGGCGTGATACACCGCGACCTCAAGCCGTCGAACCTGATGTTCACTCCGGCGGGCGCGGTCAAGGTGCTCGACTTCGGCATCGCCGCGGCGCTGGAGCCTGCTCCGGACGAGCCGCGGCTCACCGCGACCGACGCCACGCCCGGTACTGCGGGATTCATGGCGCCGGAACAGGCTCAAGGTCATCCGACCGCGGCGAGCGACCTGTACGGCCTGGGCTGCGTGCTCTACGAACTGCTGGCCGGTGAGGCGCCGTTCGCCGCGTCGAACGCGGTGATGCTGATGTACGAGCACGCCTTCAAGGAGGCGCCTCCGGTCGCCTCGCACCGACCGGAGGTGCCCGCCGAATTCGCCGACCTGGTGATGCGAATGCTGGCCAAGAAGCCGGCGGATCGCCCCTCGGTCGACGAGGTCCGCGCCATCGGGTGGCGGTGGTCGACCGGCGCGATCGGGGTTGACGAGCTGGGCTCCGTGACCTTGCTGCTGCAGCGGTACGACGGCTGGCGTCGGGCCGACAAGCCCAGGCGCGCGTATGAGGCGTACATCGGGCTCGTCGAGAGGCTGGCCGGCAGCCGGTCCGTCGACGATCCGGAGCTGCTGGCCTGCCGGGTGGGCGAGGCTCGGTGCCTGGCGATGCTGGGGCGTTCGACCGAGGCCCGGGATGCTTACTGGGCGCTGCTGCCCTTCCAGGTTCGGGCCTTCGGTGCCGCGCACGAGTCCGTCTTCGAGAGTCGGTACCGGATCGGGGAGCTCTCGGCCGGGCTCGGTGAGCGGGAGCGGGCCCGCGCGTTGCTGACGGAGCTGTGCGACGACCAGCGGGCCGTACTGCCGGGAGACGATCCTGCACTGGCGAGGACGGTCGGGCTGATCGCTCGGCTCGACCGGTTGTTGGGGGGCTCCTCGTAATGCTGTGAACTTTGTACACGAATTACCCTGTGATAGGATCCGCGGCGGCCGACCGGGGGAGGCGCACCGAGTTCGGCGGCAACCGGAGAATCGACGGAAGGCGGACCGATCGTGGCGGACCGGCGCGGGGAGAGCGGAAACGACGAGCGGCTCCCCGAAGAGGGCGAGCTGGTCGAGGTCCGCGGCCAGAGCTGGGTCGTGGCGCGGGTCGATCCCTCCTACGGCACGGGCGACGGCCGGGCCACCCTGGTGCACCTGCAGTCCGTCGCGGACGGCCGCTTCGGCGACACCCTCAGCGTGATCTGGGAGATCGAGCCCGGCCGCCGCGTCCTGCCCGCGGGCTCGCTCCCCGACGCCGCCACCGGCCGCTACGACCCGCCGGCCCGGCTGGCCGCCTTCCTGGACGCCGTCCGCTGGTCCGCGGTCGCCTCCGCTGACGCCAAGAACCTCCAGGCGCCCTTCCGCTCCGGCGTCGCCGTCGAGCCCTACCAGCTCGAACCCGTCTCGCGCGCGGTCGGCGCCCCGCGCGTCAACCTGCTGCTCGCCGACGACGTGGGCCTCGGCAAGACCGTCGAGGCCGGACTCGTCGTCCAGGAACTGCTGCTGCGCGGCCGGGCGCGCCGGGTGATGGTCGTCTGCCCGGCCGGCCTGACCCTGAAGTGGCGGGACGAACTGGCCGAGAAGTTCGGCCTCGACTTCACCATCGTCGACTCCGAGCAGTGCGCCCGGCTGCGCCGCACCCACGGCACCGCCGCCAACCCGTTCCGGGTCCACCCGCTGACCATCGTCTCCCTGCCCTGGCTGCGCGGTGCCAAGGCGACCCGTCTGATCGACGAGGTGGTCCCGGTCGGTGAGGCCGCACGCAACGAGGACGGCACGGAGCGCCGCTTCTTCGACCTGCTGGTGCTGGACGAGGCGCACCACGTGGCGCCGGCCGCGCCCAAGCAGGTGTACGCCGTGGACTCGCAGCAGACCAAGCTCATCCGCCGCCTGGTACCGCACTTCGAGCACCGGCTGTTCCTCTCGGCCACCCCGCACAACGGGTACCCGGAGTCGTACACGGCGCTGCTCGAACTCATCGACAACCAGCGGTTCGCCCGCGGCGTCGACCCGGACAAGGCGGCGCTGGACGACACCGTCATCCGGCGGCTGAAGAGCAACGTCACCGACGCGGCGGGAAACCCGCGCTTCCGCACCCGGCTCACCAAGCAGCTCACGGTCGACTACACGGCGGCCGAACTGGAGGTCCACGGGCTGGTCAGCAGCTTCGCCGACCTGCGGCGCAAGCGCCTCGCACCCAAGGCCAAGGGTGGCCGCAAGGCAGCCGACCTGGTCACCCTGCTGCTGAAGAAACGGCTCTTCTCCTCCCCAGCGGCCTTCCTGCACACCGTGCGGATCTACCTCGGGCACCTGGACGACACGGCCGGACGCCCGCGCACCGCCGCCGACGAGGTGCCGGACTGGCTGGACGAGTTCGACGACCTCGCCGCCGAGCTCGACGACCTCGCCCTCGCCGAGGCGGAGGACGACGCGCTCACCCGTTCCACCCGGCTCACCCCCGAGGAGGACGGCGAGGAACTGCGCCTGCTGCGCGAGATGGAGCGTTGGGCGCTCACCCACGAGGCCGCCGCCGACTCGAAGGCGGCAGAGCTGCTCGACTACCTCAAGGCGGTCTGCCGCCCGGACGGCAAGCGCTGGTCGAACGAACGCGTCGTGGTCTTCACCGAGTACCGCGACACCCAGAAGTGGCTGGTCGAGCTGCTCCGCCAGCAGGAGATGACCGACGGCGGGCGCATCGCCCAGCTGCACGGCGGCCTCAACGCCGAGGAGCGGGAACAGATCCGGCTCGGCTTCCAGGCTGCCCCGGACACCGCCGAGGGGCGGGTCCGGATCCTGATCGCCACGGACGCCGCCAGCGAGGGCATCGACCTGCAGAACCACTGCTTCCGGCTGGTCAACTACGACATCCCCTTCAACCCCAACAAGCTCGAACAGCGCATCGGCCGGATCGACCGCTGGGGGCAGCGCAAGGACCCGGAGATCCGCCACTTCGTCGGCTCGGGCTGGGAGAAGGCCGCCGCGGGTTCGTACGAGGCCGACCTGGAGTTCCTCTCCCGGGTGGCGAAGAAGGTCGCGCGGATGGAGGCGGACCTCGGCTCCGTCAACGCGGTGATCGCCGACGCCGTGCAACGCCGGATGACCGGCGACCACACCCCGGTCGACATCGAGCACGCGAAGCCCCGGCAGATCAAGGGCCGCACCACCGGTGGGACGGTCGCGCACGAGCAGAACGTCACCGCGCAGGCGAAGCGGCTGGCCGAGCAGTACGAGGACACCGTCGACACCCTCGGCCTCACCCCCGAGAACATTCGCCGCGTCGTCGACACCGCCCTCGCACTGGACCACCAGCAGACCCTGCTGCCCCACCACCACGAGGACTTCGACGGCGGGCTCTTCGAAGTCCCGCCGCTCACCGGTACCTGGGTCCGCGCCACGCGCGGGCTTGCGCACAAGCTGCGCCCGGAGGAGCTGCGGCCGGTGACCTTCGACGCGAAGATCATCGAGAAGGCGCGCGACGAAGTCGTCCTGGCACACCTGAAGCACCCGCTCGTCGCGCTCTCGACCCGGCTGCTCACCGCCGCCGTGTGGAACGCCGACAGCGTCGGCCTGCACCGGGTCGCCGCCGTGGTCACCGACGACCCGGCCGTGGAGACCACGCTGGTCGGCGCCTACGCCCGGTACGTGCTGGTGGGTGTCGACGGGACCCGGTTGCACGAGGAAGTGCTCTACGCCGGCGGATGGTTCGGCGACACCGGACGCTTCCGGCGCTGGGAGTCGGTCCGCGGGCTCGGCGCGACGCTCTCGCACGCGCTCACCACCGGGAGCGAGGCTGCGCCGCACCTGAAGAAGGGGCTGGCCGAGGCCTGGCCCCGGCTCGCCCAGCCGCTGAGCGACTCGCTCACGGCGCGCTCGCGGGAACGGCGGGCGTCATTGGAGCGGGCGCTGCTCGACCGACGGGGGGAGGAGGAGCGGCGCATCCAGGCGACGCTCGACCGCTTCGAGGCGACGCTGCGCGCCAAGCTGAAGGAGGAGGGCGACGGAATCGGCGAGCAGCTGGCCTTCTTCGGTGAGCGCGAGCTCACCTCCGTCGAACAGCGCCAGTACCGCGAGGACCGTGAGCGGTGGGAGGCGCGCCTGGAAGCGCTCGCCGTCGAGCGCGAACGCGAACTCGCGGCCATCGAGAAGCGTTACCGCGAGCCGCGCTCCCACTTGTTCCCCGTCGCCGTGGTCTTCGTCATCCCCCGGAAGGAAGCCGTCCGATGAGCCCCCGCCCCGCCGCCTCCCGTGGACTCGCCGCCGCCAGGGCCAAGGCGCTGGACGGTCGCGCCCAGCACCAGGAGTGGCTCGAACTGACCGAGGTCTCCGGGCCGTTCCTGACCATGCCGGTACTGCTCGGCGCCTGGCCGCAGCTGGACTCGATCGACCGCAAGCAGCGCGACCGGCTGCGGGCCCAGCACGCCGACTGGCAGGTCGACGCGGTGGCCGGGCGGGACGAGTGGGTCGCGTACGTGCTGCGGGACCTGCTGGAGTGGGGCGACGCCCTGGTCCTCCGGCAGGGCGAGGACGACGACCTGGCGCTCGACCGGTTCACGGTGGACGTGCCGGAGCACGGGGCCCGGCTGCGGGCGGACTTCGCGCTGGTCGAGCCCGGCGCTGACTTCGCTGCCGAACCCGATGCGGCGGCCGCGGCGAAGCGGGTACCGCTGATCGGCATGGTCGTGCCCAGCGGGACGGTGCCGACGGCGCGGGCGGCGTGGGGCGGGGAGTGGTCCGCCACCCCGGCGGACCGGCTCGCCAAGGTGTGCCGGCAGCACGGGATTCCGCTCGGGCTGGTGACGGACGGCCGCTGGTGGTGCCTGGTGTGGGCACCCGTGGGCGGGGTGACGACGACGGCGCTGTTCGACGCGGTCGGCTGGAACGAGGCCGCCGAACGGAACGTCGTCCGGGCGCTGATCTCGATGCTGCGGCGGGGGCGGTTCTTCGAGTTCGAGGCTGCCGAGACGCTGGAAGGGCTGCTGCGGAAGAGCCTGGAGGCGGGCGAGGAAGTCACGGACGCGCTCGGCCTCCAGGTCCGCCAGGCCGTGGAGCTGTTGGTCGACGCCATCGGCCGGGCCGACGCACGGGCCATGGAGCGCGGGGCGGCGGGGCTGCACGCGGACGAGGTCAGCGCACAGGAGGTGTACCGGGCGGCCGTCGCCGTGATGATGCGGGTGGTGTTCCTGCTCTTCGCGGAGGAACGGGGCATGCTGCCGTCCTCGGACCAGGTGTACGCGGAGTCGTACTCGGCCGGGCGGCTGTGTGCGGACCTTGAGGCCCGGGCCCTGGCGGAGGGCGAAGCCTCGCTGGAGCACACGACGGCGGCTTGGCACCGGCTCATCGCGCTGTTCCACGCGGTGTACGGGGGTGTGAACCACCCCGACCTGAAGATGCCGGCGTACGACGGTTCGATCTTCGATCCGGCGAAGTACCCGTGGCTGGAGCAGAGTTCGCCGCTGCTGGCGATCGACGACCGGACCGTGCTGCACATGCTGCAGTCGGTGCAGTACGTGGAGATCGGCAAGGGGAAGAAGAAGGAGCGGCGCCGGCTCACCTTCCGGGCCCTGGACGTCGAGCAGATCGGGTACGTGTACGAGGGTCTGCTGTCGTACGACGGGCAGCGGGCGGTCGATACGGTTGTCGGGTTGATCGGGCCCGAGGGGCTCGAACACGAAGTCCCGCTGCAAGAACTGGAGTTGATGGCGGCGTCGAGCCGGGACGTGACGGCGCTCGCGAAGAAGGTCAGCGAGGCGTTCAAGGAGCCCAAGCCCGGGATCGGCAACGCGGCGAAGATCGAGAAGCTGCTCGCGCCCTTGGCGGGGGATGCTGATACGGAAGCGAAGCGCCTGCTCTACGGGGCTTGTCGCGACCACGAGTTGGTGGAGCGGCTGCTGCCGTTCTTCGGCATCATCCGGCGTGACCTGCGGGACCTGCCGGTGGTGATGCCGGTGGGTGCGTTGTACGTGACGCAGTCCTCGCTGCGGAAGAACACGGGGACGCACTACACGCCGAGGCAGCTGGCGGAGGAAGTCGTCCGGCACGCGCTGGAGCCGCTGGTGTACCGGGTCGGGCCGCTCCAGACGGCGGACACCCGGGAGTGGGTGCCGAAGCCGGCCAAGGAGATCCTGGAGCTGAAGGTCGCCGACATCGCGATGGGTTCGGGCGCATTCCTGGTCGCCGCCTGCCGTTACCTGGCGGACAAACTCATCGATGCGTGGACCCGGGAGGAGCGGCAGGACGCGATCGAGTACCGGTCGGGCCGTGCGGTGGACACGGTGACGGCGGTCGATGTCGAGTCGGACCCGGTCGTGGTGGAGGCGCGTCGGCAGATCATCGAGCACTGCCTGTACGGGGTCGACATCAACCCGGCGGCGGTGGAGATGGCCAAGCTGTCGCTGTGGCTGGTCTCCATGGACCCGGAGCGTCCGTTCACTTTCCTCGATGACCGGTTGGTGGCGGGGGACTCGCTGCTGGGCGTTACCAGCCTGGAGCAGTTGAAGGCTGTCCACCTGGAGGTGGCGAAGGGCGACCTCCACGGCGCGGAAGCCGATACCGAGCAGCAGGTCGAGGACGCGGTACGGGTGCGTCATGCGATTACGGAGATAAGGGGTGAGGACCTTCCGTCGCTAGCGGAGAAGCGCAAGCTTCTGGAGGATGTCCGCCAGCACACCGCTCGGCTGAGGCTCATCGGTGACCTGATCGCTGGCGCGGCGCTGGCTACGTGTGCATCGGGCCGAGTGGAGTGGTACGCGCCGAATGGCGGAGACCGGGTTCGTGACCTGTTCCCGCTGGCAGCACGTGCTGCCAGGGACCTCGGGCAGGGCGACGTGGACGAGGAAGCGCCCGAGGTTGCGATCGCCCGCCGCCTTGCGGAGGAGTGGCTGGCCAGTGAGCTTCCAACCGGCGGGCTAGAACGACGGCCGGTGCATTGGCCACTGGAGTTCCCGGAGGTTTTCCAGGAACAAAGCGGCTTTGATGCAATAGTTGGCAACCCGCCATTCCTGGGTGGCCAGAAGCTTACCGGTGCTATGGGTGAGGCATACCGGGAATACATGGTTGCCTACCTGGCAGGTGGCAAGAGAGGGAGTGCAGATCTCGTAGCTTACTTCGAGCTACGCGCGCACGAGCTGCTAAATCGCGGTGGCCAGACTGGTCTCATTGCCACAAATACGCTTGCGCAAGGCGATACGCGCGAGGTTGGGCTCGACCAGCTTGAAAAAGTCGGTGTTATGATTCGGCGCGGCATCAAGAGTGCGCCCTGGCCGTCAAGTTCGGCTGTTCTCGAATATTGCGCCGTGTGGACAACTAAGACGCAGATGGGGGAGGATGTCGAGTGGGTGCTCGACGAGCGCGTTGTGCCACGCGGAATCTCAACCTCACTTAGTCCGAGGACGCGAGAGGCCTCATGGGTTGAGCCTTTGGTGGGCAATAAGGGAATGTCATTCCAGGGTTCCATCATTCTTGGCCTTGGTTTCACGCTGCCTGGAAATGAAGCTCAAGTCTGGATTTCCGAAGACGATCGCTATAAGAGTGTCCTGTTTCCATACTTGAATGGACAGGATGTTAATAATAGTCCAACTCTCGGCAGTGATCGATGGGTCATTAACTTCCATGACTGGCCAGAAGGCCAGGCTGCTCAGTTTGACAGAGCCTACGGGCAGGTCCTGCGCGAAGTGAAGCCAGAGCGCGTAAAGAATAATCGGCCTTCGCGGCGGCAACGGTGGTGGCAATTCGCCGAGAGGGCGAGTGGGCTCTATTCGGCCATCGAGGCGCTTGAACGTTGTGTAGTCATCACACTTGTTAGCAAGGTGGTAATGCCCGTCATGGTGCCTACTGGTCAGGTGTTCTCGCACAAGCTTGGGGTGTTTGCATCTGATGACTTTGCGCTGCTCGCGATTCTTAGCAGCGCACCTCACTACTGGTGGGCCCTTGGTCGCAGCTCCACTATGAAGGCTGATCTCAACTATAGCCCCTCCGATGTTTTTGAGACCCTCATTCGACCATCTCTTACTGGCGACCTGCGGGAATCTGGTGCCAGGCTTGACGGTTTTCGCGAAGGGCTAATGAGGGATCGCGGGATTGGGCTGACGGCCACCTATAATCTTGTGCATGACCCTAGCTGCAAGGATGAGGATATCGTCGAACTGCGGGCGATTCACGAGGAGATCGACCGGGCGACTATTGCTGCCTACGGGTGGTACGACCTGCTCGATCCCACCGGGGCTACCCGGCCGGCGGATCCGACGCACGAGACGTTTCCGCTGGAGCACGGGTTCCACGAGACCGACCAGGGGACCCGGTACACCATTGGGCTGCTCGCTCGGACGGAAATCATCGACCGACTGCGGCAGCTCAACCACCAGGCTTACGCCGATGAGGTGTTCCTCGGGTTGCACAAGAAGCCGAACCTGCGGCCCGACCTTCCGTCGCCCTCTGCGGAGGCGCGGCGCAGGAAGGCGGAGCGGTTGAACGTCTCCAGCTCGGTCGGCTTCGGTGATGACGGGCTCTTCCCACCGGAGGGCGCTCTCTTCTAGCGGATGCGGTGGCCCTTCGCTCTGCGGAGCGAAGGGCCACCAGCGTCAGTTGGCGTGGTGGTCGAACTCGCCTGCCTTGGCGGCTCGGAGGAAGCTGGCGAACTTGGCCGAGGTGGTGCGGACTATGACCTCGCCGTCGTCGGACTCCCGGATCTCGACCAGCCTGCCAGCGGAGCGCACCTCGACACATTCGTCGTTGGCGGCGGAGTAGGTGGACTTTTGCCACGCAGAACTATCCACGTTTGCTTTCCATTTCCTTCTTGATGGATCCGATGAACTCTCGGGTTTCCTCCTCGGAGAGGGTGCGAGACTCGAACCGGGCGAGCAGGGATCGAAAAAGGCAGAGCGGCTGAACGTCTCCAGCTCGGTCGGCTTCGGTGATGACGAGCTCTTCCCACCGGAGGGCGCTCTCTTCTAGCAAGCGGCGCCTCGCTCCGTGGAGAGAGGCGCCGCCGGGTTTAGTTGGCGAGGTGATCGAACTCGCCGGCCTTGGCGCCTTGGAGGAACGTGGCGAACTTGGCCGGGGCGGTGCGGACTATGACCTCGCCGTCGTCGGACTCGCGGATCTCGACCAGCCCGCTGGTCTCACGTACTTCGACGCAGTTGTCGCTCGCACCGGAGTAGCTGGACTTCTGCCATTCGGAGCTAGCCATCTTGGTGTTCCATCTCTTTCATGACCGATCGGATCAACTCTCGTGAATCCTCCTCGGGGAGGGCCGTGGAGTCCATCTGCGTGATGAGGGCGCGGAACCTTGCGAGGTGGGCTGGGGCATCGAAGAGATGGATGCCGTGACCAGTGTCCATCTGTGCGGTGTCCAGCTCCGGGATCGACCCCTCCGCATAGGTGAAGTTCTCGCTGGGGCTTGGGACGACGCCCGCACTGAACGGCACCACCCGAACGGAGATGCTCGGATGTTCCGAGTCTATGGCGAGTGCCTTGAGCTGCTCCGTGAGCACCGTGGGTCCACCGAACTGCATGTGTAGGGCTGCCTGGTGGATGAACGCCGTGTAGGGCGCCACGCCCGAGCGAACCACTCGCTGCCGCTGCATGCGAAACGCTGTTCTGAGGTCGATCTCATGGTGCGGAAGTGGCGGGTAGGTCTGGGCGAACAGGGCCGACGCATAGGCGCCGGTCTGGAGCAGGCCCGGGATGAACGACGTTGTGTACGTCGTCAACTGCCGCGCGCCACTCTCAAGCTCAGCCACCTCAAGGAAGTCGGCATCCAGGGCGTCCCTGTACTCCTCCCACCAGGTGCTCTTGCCTCGGTCCGTGATGATGCCGGCGAGTGCGTCGATCAGGGGTTGATTGACGCACATGCACGTTGCGGCGATCGTGTGGAGTCGCTCGACGCTGATGCCGATCTTTCCCGACTCCATCTGTGTCACCTGGGCCGGGTTCATCCCGACGGCGCGACCGAGTTGGCTGCCGCCGAAGCCGGCCTGCTCGCGCATCCTTCGCAGCTCTGCACCGAGCCGCCGCTGGCGGAGTGTTGGGTTCGTGCGAGCCATGGTTCCTTCCAGGACGTGGGTGCCCCCAGTGTGCCGCGCTGCCGGAACGGCGGTCCATTTCGGGGCTGTCGCTGCCACGTTAGAGGGAACATTCCAGATCCATGGAAAATTTCTCATGGATCTGCGATACGGTCGCTGTACATCGATCCGACGGATCGTCAGTAACGCCTGTCTTTTCGGGCAGTAGGCGCCTGCTGCCCGCGCACCGCAGAGCAGCCGCATCCCGGCCTGGCTCACGGCGACGTATCCGCCGGTTCTCCTCTTCTCTCCTCACCACCGCTTCATGGAGGACTCCATGTGCACCCGTAACACGCCCTCGCTCGCCCTCTCCAGGCAGGCCCTGCGAGACATCCTGACCCGGGCCGGCTGGGACCCGGAGGTGATCTTCAACGCCGAACTCGCCCTCTGCGAGCTGATCGCCAACGCCTGGGGGCACGGCCAGCCCCCCGCCCCCGTCGTCTACTTCTCCCTCACCCGTACCCTCCGCGTCTGCGTCGCGGACGAGAGCGACGCCCTCCCCGCGCCGCGCACGCCCGGCCACTTCGCCGAGTCCGGGCGCGGCCTCCAGCTCGTCGAGGGGCTCACCCACCGCTGGGGCGTCGACCCCCAGAAGCGGGGCAAGACGGTCTGGTACGAGCTGGACTTCCCCGCGTGAGCCGCCACCGCACCCCCGTCGCGCCGACCGACCCCGGGGCTCACGACTACACCGCGCCGCAGATCACCGCTCTCCTCGGGGAGTTGCACCGGCATGGTCTCCCGTACGGGCTTCTCTGGGGCTCGGCCGCCCCGGGTGAGACGACCCTCGACGGCCGCACCTTGGTGGACCTCGGTCACGCGCCTGTGAGCACGCTGCTCAACCTCCTCCAGCTCGTCCGCGATCTCGAAGGGGGCGAGCACGGGTGAGGTTCCTGATCGGCGCCGCCTTCGCGGTCCTCCTGGCGCTCGCGTTCGCCACCGTCGCCCTCGGCGTCATCACGGCCCTCCGGATGCCAGGGCTCGACGGCGAGCGCACCGACCCCCAGCGCACCGACCCCGAGCACCAGGATCACGACCCGACCCGGCGCATACCCGTCTGACCGCGCCGCGCGCTACCGAGTCGAGTCCTCCAGCTCGACTCGGTCGCACAGTAATCCGGGTCAGGCTCGCTGTGCGAGCTCCAGCGCCGCCGTGTGGACGAACCACTCCAGAACCGCGCAGATCTCCTCCGGATGGTCGGCGAACACCTGGAGTGGGAAGGACGGGCGGAGGTCCAGCTTGGCCTCCGCCAGTTCGATGCCGTCGATCTCGTTGAACCGCCGCAGCAGCTCCCGCCGCACCTCGGTGTCGTTGAACGGACTGCGGTCCTTCAGGTATTGGAAGACCACCTCCGCCGTGCCCGTCACCGGATACAGGGCGAGCGGCCACAGCAGGTGCGGCTCGGACGGGGTCCCGGTGTCGATCATCGGGAAGCAACTGGTCTCGTCGGCGCGACCGTAGTCGAAGTGACCGCCCTGCTGCTCCCAGAAGCGCAGCACTCCCTGCACGCTGAGCCACACCGGCCTGTCGTGGTGCCCGGACAGTTGAGCGTGGAAGCGTTCCGCCGCCGCTGCGTTCTCGGTGTCGGGCAGCGGGTCGTGCACCCTGTCCGCCGGGATCTCGCGGCCCAGCAAGGTTGCCAGTTCGGTGGCGGACAGCCGACACGAGGCGTGGGCGCGGCCGGCCGCGTCGAAGGGCACGCCCTCCTGTTCCAGGATCTCCCTCGGAGTGTCGGTGCGGTCGTCGTCGAGCCAGCGGAAGCCGGGGGAGACCTGGCCGTTCCAGTTCAGGACCCGGTACGCCCCGATCACCCCGGGCTTGGAGGACAGGTGGTTGCCGACACCGATCGCGTGCAGGCCGATCAGCTCGGCCACGTCGCCGTACGAGGTCCAGGTACCGCTGGGCATCGCGACGAGCGCTGCCCGCAGGTCCGCCCAGCCCGGCCACTCGTCGCCGACCGTCTTCACCGACCCGAGGGGAGCCGGCCACAAGCCGATGGCCCGCTCGGCGAGCCGGTCGGCGCGGGCCAGGATTTCCGCCTTGCCCCAGCGCTCGGCCGCGGCGATCTCCTGGTTCATCCGCAGCGCACTCGAATCGAGGAGCTGCTGCTTCCGCTCGAACGGGTGGTTGGAGAGCTTGGAGTTGTCGCCCGACAGCGTCAGGTTCCCGAGGGTGTGCAACAAGAGGTCGTGCAGCTCCTTCGGGCTCTGCCCGTCCTCCGCTTCCTCCGCGAGCAGGTCGAACCACTCCTGCTGCGGGCGCTGCGGCAGCACGTGCTCGATACTGAGCGCCGCCTTCTCGAAGTCCACCGGTTCGCTCGCCGCGTGGCTCTCCTCCAGCCGCCGCAGCACGTGGAAGCGCTGGTGGGATCGCCCGTTCCAGTAGAACGGCTTGGTGCGGATCGCCTGCTTCAGGTCCTCGTCCGAGGGCCACTTGCGACGCCGGCCGGAAAGCAACCGGTGCACTGCCTCGGCGGGGGAGCGATCCGTTTCCAGTTCCTTGGGGGCGTCCATGAAGATCCGGTTGAGGTTGTTCGTCGGCACCTGGCAGATCATCCTGCGGACCAGGTACGACTCGACGTAGCCCAGCGCCTCGGCAGCCTCCTCCGCCGTGGCCTGACCGGCGTCGACCAGATCCAGGAGGTGGAGCGCGAGCGGGTAGTGCGTCTGACCGCCCCACGCCCCCAGCCGCTCCAGCGCACTGCGCAGCACACCCGAACTCTCCCGCTCGGGCTCCAGGATGCGCAGCAGTCGATTGCCGCGTTCGGCGAGCAGGGCGATCTCCTGCTGCAGCGCCTCCTCGTCGTTCTTGAAGGCGTCCAGACGCTTCTGCTGCTCGCGGTAGATCTCGCTCTGCTTCGCCTTGTTGTGCCCGCGCACCACCAGGTCGAGCCAGACCAGGAGTTCCAGGTTCTTCGGCCCGAGTTCCTGCTGCATCGGCAGCCACAGTTCGCGGTAGACCCGCTCGCCGCGCTTCGGCAGCAGGCTGAAGACGTAGTTGCGCAGCAGGTCGCTCTGGCTGAGGCCGACTCCGGTGTTGTTGATCGACTCGAAGATCCGGTAGACGTTGTCGCCAGCCTGGGCGGTGATTTCGACGATCGAGAGCAGGTCCTTGAGGACGGTCTCGACGGCGGCGACCCACTCGGCACCGTGCTCGTCCGCGCCTTGCGCGAGGGCGCCGAGGAAGAAACGGTACGCCGTACCTATGTTTCCGGCGCCTCCGGCCTTCGGGGAGGACCCCACGCACGCGGTGTAGCTGTCCCGGTCGGCCTGGGTGGGCAGCAGCCGGTAGTGGTCGAGCTCCTCGTGGAACTCGTTGACCAGGATCTGCCGGTGCACTCGGTCGGCGGCCTTCGCGGCCCCGGCGCTCTTGTAGTGGTCACGCAGCGCGGTGAAGGCGAGCATCAGCGTGGTGAGCCGCTGCTGCCCGTCGACAACCAGCCAGCGCTGCACCCCGCCGGCCTGGATGTGGCCGGGCGCGAGCACGACGGAGCCGAGGAAGTGTGCCGCCGGCACATCGCCGTCGGTGTGCTGTTCCACCAGCTCGGACACGTCGTCCCAGAGCTGCTGCAGCTGCGCGCGTTCCCAGCTGTACGTGCGCTGGTAGAGCGGCACCTGGAACTGCTTCTCGCCCTGCACCAGATTGAGGAACGTGATCTCCTGCGCCCGCATGACTCCCCTTCAGCCGGTCGTGCACGGAGCTGCGCGTCCGGCACTGGCCGACAGCGTACGGGTGCTGTGCGACAGCGGGGTGGGGTTGGTCGTCATTGACCCGGAGTTGGGCCCGTCAGTACGGTGTGTAGTCAACAGCTCACGCGACAATGCGGAGGCGTGATGAACCAGCCGTGGGACGCCGATCCCGATGCTGCACTGACCCGGCGCCTGGGCAAGTCACCGGCCGAGCTGGGCACCACCGGGGGCCGAGACGGTTGTCCCGACGTCTGGGAACTCGACAACGGTGACATCGCGGTCATCGGGCGGGATCTGACTGCGGCCTACCAGGCCCGACTGCCTCAAGACCTGGTGGTCGGCGAGGGCGAGCGCCTCGTGGTCATCCCCCGGATCACGCTCCTCTCCGCGAAGGAGGACCTGCCGGATGCGTGACCTCCTCGGTGGCGTGCCGGGTGACCGACTGCCCCGCGCCGAGTACCAAGCCGACTTCCGTCAGCGGGACTTCGCGGTCGACGGCTACGACTCGTGGAAGTTGGAACGCCGGCAGGACTTCCACCAGCCCGAGGATGCCAGCTGGCGCGCCTATCTGGAGGGGGATCGGTCGAAGGCTCGGGAGCTGATCGAGGCCAGGCGCGATGACCTGCTCCAGCTCTCCCGCCTGGCGGACGACCACGCCTGCCGGCTACTGCGTGTGCGTGTCGTCGAGTTCCCACTCATTCCCTACATGGCATGGGAGCTGCCACTGCTCCAGGTCCGTGCCGAATGCGGCGAGCTGATTCGCGTGGTCGGCCCCGAACTGATCGCGTCGTACGAATTTGATGGGCCACTTCCGGAGCTCGTCACCCTGGGGCCGGACACCGTCTACGACATCTCGTACGACGAGGCCGGCATCTTGAGCGGTGCGACGCGCTACATCGATCATGCGGCCCGAGATCGGGTCGCTGAGTTCATCTCCCGCCTGTACGACCAGGGCGAGGACATCGAGACCTTCATGGCCCGACTGCCGGTGGAGCGCTGAGCGAGTGGAGCGAGAGGTACCTGAGGCACTCGCCGGCAGTGTCAGTTCGTCGCTGTCGGGGTCCTCCGCCGGAAACGTCGTGCAGGCCCGGGACATCCAGGGGCCGGTCCACATCCACGCCGTGCCGCCGAACACCACCCGGTACGGCGAACCCGTGCCCTGGCAACTGCCCACGGATGTCCGCGGTTTCGTGAACCGGACCGTGGAGCAGGAGGCCATGGACCGCCTCCTGGAGGAACACCCGTCCTCGGCCCAGGTCCTGGTGCTCACCGGCACTGCCGGGGTCGGCAAGACCTCGCTGGCTCTGCACTGGGCGCACGCAGTCCGCGAGCGGTTCCCGGACGGGCAGCTGTACGCGAACCTGCGTGGTTACGACCCCCAGGAGCCCGTTGCCTCCCCGCAGGTACTGGAACGCTTCCTGCGTGCCCTCGACGTGCCGGCTGCGGCGATACCGACCGACCCCGAGGCCCTGGCATCGACCTATCGCTCCCTGGTGGCCGGCCGTCGGATGCTGGTCGTCCTGGACAACGCCTCAAGTGCCGCCCAGGTCCGCCCGCTACTGCCCGGCGTTCCCGGGTGCCTGGTCGTGGTGACCAGCCGGCACCGCCTGTCCGGTCTCGGCGTGCGTGAGGGGGCCAGGCACCTGACCTTGGAGGTCCTGGCGGAGCACGACGCCGTCGAGCTTCTGAGCGCGGTCACGGCGGACTACCGCGTCGGGGACGATCCGGACGAGCTCGCGCAGTTGGCGCGGCTCTGCGCCCGCCTGCCCCTGGCCCTGCGCATCGCGGCCGAACGCGCGGCCGGCCGGCCGCGGATGCTGCTGAACGACCTGATCCAGGACCTGCGCGACGAGTCCAGCCTGTGGGACGCGCTGTCCAGCGAGGACGAGGAGGAGTCGGAGGCGGTTCGCTCCGTCTTCGCCTGGTCGTACCGGGCATTGCCGGCCGATGCCGCACGGCTCTTCCGTCTGCTCGGCCTCCATCCCACCGGGGAGTTCAGTGTCGCAGCTGCCGCCGCGCTGGCCGCGAGCGGTGCCCGGCAAGCGAGCCGGCTGCTCGACGGTCTCGTCGCGAGCCACATGATCGAGCAGACCGCCCGGGACCGCTACCGGTTCCACGACCTGTTGCGTGCCTATGCCGTCGACCAGGTGAGGCGTGAGCAGGAGCCGGAGGAGAGCGAGCGGGCGATCCGGCGGGTCCTGGCCTGGTACCTCCACACGGCCGATGCGGCCCAGGCGCGCATCGCGCCTCATGAGCCTCGTGTCGCGCTCGCCGCTCTCGATCCCGAGGTGAAACCCGGGGTCTTCGGAGACGCGGCCGCCGCGTGGGGGTGGTTCGACGTGGAGCGGGAGAACCTCGCGGCAGCGATGCGGACCGTGGCTGCCCTGGGCCTGGACGAGTACGTCTGGCAGCTCGCCATCGTCCTCCGGGCCTTCTACATGTCGCGCAACACCTTCCAGGACTGGTTTGCCACCTCGCACCTGGGCCTGGAGGCCGCACAGCGTGGCAACGATCGGCACGCGCAGGCGGAACTGCACGAGAGCCTGGGCATGGCCTACACCCAGTCCAGCCGTCTCGACCAGGCCGCCGAACAGTACGTGGCGGCCTTCGGCATCCGCTGTGAGCTCGATGATCGGGCAGGCGAAGCCCTGACCCTCAACGGACTCGGACTCCTCCGGTTGCGAAGGCACCAAATCTCGGATGCCCAGGAGGCTTTCGAGAGAGCACGTGCGCTGTTCCAGTCCCTCGATGACACCTACTGGGAGCCGCGGACGGCGGTCAACCTCGCCGAGGCGCAGGTAGCTCTCGGCCGACTCGCGGACGCGGAGCGGCTGGTCCGTGCAGGCCTGGAGTCGTTCCGCGAGGTGGCCGACCGCAGGGCCGAGGGCAACGCGTTGCGCATCCTCAGCCGGATCCAGCTCGAAGGCGGGCGGACGGACGAGGCGCTGGAGAGCGCTCAGCGGGCCGTCGACCTCGCGATGGACCTCAACAGCCCCGTCGTGGAGGCGTACTGGCTGACGCAACTCGGACACGCCCAACGCACGGCAGGCCGATACGCGGACGCCCTCGCCTCCTACCAGCGCGCCGCCGTCCTGCAACGGAGCCTCGGGGACCGCAGCCGCGAGGCGCTGGCCTGGGACGGCGCGGGTCTGGCGTACCTCGCACTCGGCCGGGCCCAGGAGGCGAGCGAGTTCCACCGTCGGGCCGTTGCCGCGCACCGTGACCTGGGCGACCGGTGGCAATGGGTGCTGGCCCTCTGCCACCTCGCCGAGGCCTTGGAGGCCATGGGCGAGGCAGCGGACGTCGTACGGGAGTGCAGGCGCGAGGCGCTGACACTCCTCGGCGACTTCACCGATCCGAGCGCGCAGCGCCTGCGCGACCAGTTGACGAGTGCCTTGGGCGAGGGCTCCTGAGTCAGCCGGCGGAAAGCCAGATGTCCCGAGCCGGCACGGGAACCGACTCCACGATCCACAGCGGGCCGTCCGCGCACTCCATGCGCACGCCGTCGCCAGGCTCGGTGCTGGACTTGAGGACGGCCACCCAGCGGCCGTCGACAACGGCAAGAGGCCCTGGGACGGGGAACAGCCCGAAGCGGAAGGTGCGGACGAGGTCGTGGATGTCGCGGCGACTCGCCGACCAGTCGATGACCGCGCTCTGCGGCCCCATCATGCCCTCGTAGCCTGCCCCTTCCCGGCCCTGCTCAGTGCCTGCGTGGCCGGCCGCCGCCAACTCCAGCGCCTCCGCGAGCAGTTCGCGGGATAGGGCCTGAATCTCCGTGAACACGATGTCGCCGTCCAGGTCGTCCGGCAGTACGACCCCTCCGCGTTGGGCGAGGATTCGTCCGGTGTCGAAGGACTCGTCCATCCAGTGGATCGTCACACCGGTCTCCGGATCGCCGTGCCGCACGGCCCAGTGGATCGGCATCGGTCCGCGGTGGCGCGGCAGCAGGGAGGGGTGGACGTTCAGCACGCCGAGGCGCGGAACGCTCAGCACCTCGATCGGCAGTCTCCAGGGGAACCCGTTGCAGATCACCAGGTCCGGCCGGTAGCCGGACAAGGCGCGGGCCAGACCGGTGGTGCTGCGCGGCAGCAGCAGATCGACGCCTGGCGGCAGTTGCGAAAGAACGTCACCGACCTTTGCCCCCGCCGCAGATGCGGCGCACACATAGGCGACGGTCTCGTGCCCCGCCTCGGCGCACGGTGCCTGGAGGTCGGTGAACCCCGCCGCACCGGAGGAGATCAGAACGACCCGCAGACGATTCTTCACTGAGCCTCCCACTGAGAAAAACTGTGAACTAAGTCAATCGGTGAATGTATGGTTCCCGAAGGAAGTGTCGGCGCCGCCCAGTAGGCTCGCCGTACTCGGTCGTCCTCCCGAAGGGGCAGTTCACTCCATGTCCGCCCAGCCCGCCTCGGCACCCGTCCCGCACCCGCTGGACGAAGTGCCGCAGACCTTCCTCGCCGGTGACTCGTACGACGCCCGCGAGGCCCTCGAAACGTACATCAGCCGCGACCTGCTCGGCCCCTGGGACGGCACCACGGAGGCACTGCCGCACCGCTCGGCCGGCCCGCGCGACCGCTACCTCGTCGGGATGCTCGGCCCCCGTCCTGCCGATGGCTCCTCAGCCCGGACGGCCCGGAACGCGGCCCAGCTCGCCGACGTCGAACCCGGCGGGGACGGCGACCGGACCGACACCGACCCACCCGAGCTGCTCACCCCCCAGGCGGCGGGGCGGATCTGGGCTTCGTCCATGGGCTTGTCGTTCACCGTGCCGGCCTCGATCGGCACGCTCACGGTCACCGCGAAGTGGGGGCGCTACTCGCTCACCGACACCCTCACCGACGACGGAGGGACCCGTCGGGTGTGGGGTCGCGAACCGGTGGAGAAGCCCGAGGACATCGACGTCACGGCCGCCGGGGACCGCCGCCTCGTCCTGGAGGGCGACTCGGAGAATGCGCCGTCCGTGCTCCTGGACGTCAAGGTGCGGCAGCGGAACGGCGGGCCGGGTGGTGAGGACCTGCGGGTGGTCGAGGTGGCGCTCGTCAACCGGCTGGAGGACTCCGTCGAGCACAGGGACGCCAACTGGCTGTTCCAGACCGAGCTCGACGTCACCGCCTTCGCCGACACCGACGCCGCCGTCTTCCTCCCCGTCGACGACCCGCTCGCCCCGGGCGCCGCAGGCGCGCACGAGGATGACGAGGAGAACCGGCTTCGGCTGCTCTACCGCGACAGCCTGCGCCATGCGGTGGGCCGGAACGTCGCTGTGCACGCCGAGGTCCGGGCCGGGGAGCGCCGTGCCCACCGGCTCACCACCACCTGGCTGCCGGTGTACAACGTGTCCTCCACCACGGCCCCCAGGATCGAGGAGCAGCCGCTGCTCACCGGCCTCGAACTCGGCATGGACGCGCTCGCCGAACTCGCCGTGCCCGCCCGCCGCAAGGAACTCCGGGAAGCGCTCGCCCCGCTCGCGGACGGCTACCACACCTGGCTGCAGGAGCAGCGCGACCGTCTCCCGTCGCTCCCCGAGGACCTGCGTGACACCGCCGGGTTCGCCATCGAGCAGGCCGAGCGCGTCTGCCACCGGATCGCGTTCGGCATCGACGCGCTGGAGGTGGACGACCTCGCGCTGGAGGCCTTCCGCTTCGCCAACCGTGCGATGGCACTCCAGCGGCGCAACACCGCCATCGCGGCAGCCCGCGCCGGACACGAGGACGACCAGGCCTCGTACCAGCCGGCGAAGGACGCCGTCGAGGAGAAAGGCAAGGAAGGAGCCAGCTGGCGCCCGTTCCAGCTGGCCTTCGTCCTGCTCAACCTGGCCTCGCTCACCAGCCCCGGCCACCCGGACCGCGGCGCCGATGCCAACGCCGTCGTCGACCTGCTGTTCTTCCCGACCGGTGGCGGCAAGACCGAGGCCTACCTCGGCCTCGCCGCCTACACCTTCGCGCTGCGCCGCCTCCAGGGCGTGATCGGCAGCGGCGACGAGGCCCGCAGCGGTGAGGCCGGTGTCGGCGTGCTGATGCGCTACACCCTGCGGCTGCTGACGGCACAGCAGTTCCAGCGGGCCGCAGCCCTGGTCGCGGCGGCCGAGGTGTTGCGTCGGGAGGCCTACGAGAGCGGCGATGTCCGCTGGGGCAAGACCCCGTTCCGGATCGGCCTGTGGGTGGGGACCTCCGTGTCTCCGAACTGGTTCTCCGAGGCCCGGGACCAGATCGCCGGAGCGAGGGAGAGCGCCGACGACAAGTACGCCCGGGTCATCCAGGTGCTCAGTTGCCCCTGGTGCGGCTCGGGGCTGACTGCTCACCGGAACATGGAGGCCGACGAACGCAGCCGGCGTGTCCTGCTGTACTGCCCGCGGGGCGAGGGCGAGGACCGCTGCCCGTTCTCCCGCAAGGGCGCCCCGAAGGAGGGCATCCCCGTCCTCACCGTGGACGAGGAGATCTACCGGCTGGCCCCGGCGATGCTCATCGCAACCGTCGACAAGTTCGCTCAGCTGCCGTGGAACGGCTACGCCGGCCTTCTCTTCGGACGGGTGACCGAGCTCTGCCCGGTCCACGGGTACCGACACGACGACCTCGACGAGCAGACCGAGTGCCGCTCCCGCCACCGGGGCGAGCAGCCTGCCAAGGCGGTCACCCGGCTGCGCCCGCCGGACCTGATCATTCAGGACGAGCTGCACCTGATCTCGGGCGCGCTCGGTACCACGGTGGGTCTCTTCGAGTCGGCCGTCGACCAGCTGTGCAGCTGGGCCTTCACGGACGAGCACGGCGCCCGGCACGAGGTCGGACCCAAGATCGTGGCGTCCACCGCCACCACCAAGCGGGCCGCCGATCAGGTGCGCGGTGTCTTCGGCCGCCGGATCGCGGTGTTCCCACCGCAAGTCCTGGACGCCGGCGACACGTTCTTCTCCCGGCAGGTCGAGGTCAGCCGGACCGACCCGGGCCGCCGCTACCTCGGCGTGTGCGCCCACGGCACCAGGCTCAAAGCGGCCGAGATCCGCGTCGCGGAGATCCTGCTGCTCGGTGCGCAGCAGCTCTTCGACGACTACGGTGCCCCGGCTGATCCCTACATGACCCTGGTCGGGTACTTCAACGCCACCCGCGAGCTGGCCGGCATGCGCCGCTACCTCGACGACGACATCACCACCCGGGTGCGGGCCAACGGAAGCCGCAAGGGACACGAGCAGATCGCCAACCGCATCGTCGGCAGGACCGGCATGCTGACCATCCAGGAGCTCACCTCCCGGATCTCCTCCTCGGAGATCAGCGCCACTCTCAAGCGCTTGGAGGGCGGCTTCGACCCCGAGCGGGACACCAGCAAGCGTCGCAGGGCCCTGATCGCCGAGTACGCGGCCGCGAAGAAGGAGAAGCGCGAGCCCCGGGCGCTGCCCACCCATCCGGCCAGGCAGGGGGTCGACGTGGTGCTCGCCACCTCGATGCTCCAGGTCGGCGTGGACGTCTCCCGGTTCGGTCTGATGCTGGTGGTCGGACAGCCCAAGAACACCGCCGAGTACATCCAGGCCTCCTCCCGGGTCGGCCGTGACCCGGGCCGCCCCGGTCTGGTCGTCACCCTCTACAACTGGTCGCGGCCAAGGGACTTGGCCCACTTCGAGGACTTCGAGCACTATCACGCCACCTTCTACCGCCAGGTGGAGGCGCTGTCCGTCACTCCGTTCACCCGTCGAGCTCTCGACCGGGGCACGGCGCCGACGTACATCGCCGCGCTTCGCCAGGCGGCCTACGCGAACTCGCGGAACACGGACGCCCACTGGGTGGATCTCGACGGTGAGATCGCGGCCGAGGTCGAACGGCGACTGCTGGACCGGGCGGAGGCGGTCGGTGGCCCGCGTGCCCGTGGCTACCTCGCCGAGCGGATCGAGGTGCTCAAGGACGCCTGGGCCGGCAAACGTGAAGGCAGTGCGGTGGTCGGCTACCGCAAGGAGAGGAAGAAGGACAGCCTGGTGGCCCCGCTCCTGCGCCGGGCCGACGGCGCTCGCTGGGACACCCTCACGGTCCCGATGTCGATGCGGGAGACCGAGAACGAGATCAACCTGCTGCTGTCCGGAGGCGGGAACCTGATGGAAGCGTCCACGAACGGCGGCCCCGAGTGGCGGTTCGGCCCGGTGCCGGACGGCGACGGCCCCGAGGCCGAGATCGACGCGGACGAGTACGGAGACACCGCCGGCGCGGCGGCGAAGAAGGGACAGCGATGAGCAACGGCTACTTCCGACGGGTCGGAGCGGTGCGCCCGAGCCATCTGATGTTCACGGCAGGAGTGGGCTCGCTCATCGACCTGCCCAACTTCTCGGTCCTGGTCCAGGGGCTGGAACGGTGGAGCCACACTGGTCTGACCGATTACGTGATCGACGAACCGCGGCTGCGTACGGCCGTCAACCGTTCCCTCCAGCTCTACGGCCGCGAGCAGGTCACCGAGTTGCGGGCCGCGCCGTGGGCCGAGGGGGACGACAACGCCAAGGACTGGGCCACCCAGGGGGTCGGAGTGCCCATCGCCCCGTTCCCGCAGTGGCTGCGTTGCACGGCCTGCAACCTGCTCGCACCCGTCGACTCGGAGGCCTTCGCGTTCGTCAACAGCAACCCGCGGGCGCCGCACGAGGCGAAGTTCGTCCACGACTGCACAGCCGGCCGGAGGAAACCGCTCGCCGTCGCCGCCCGCTTCACCCTGGTGTGCACGGCCGGGCACCTCGATGAGTTCCCGTACATTCCGTTCGTCCACGGTGGCGGCGCCTGCTCGAACTCGCCCCGGCCGCTGATGCGGATGAAGGATCACGGCGGCAACCAGGCGGCCAACGTGACCATCGAGTGCGTGGGTTGTGGGGCGAAGCGGAACATCCGCGACGCGATGGGCGAGCGGGGCCGCCGCAACATGCCCGCCTGCCGTGGGCGCCACCCGCACCTCGGCAACTACTTCGAGCCCGGCGGCTGCGACCGCGAAGCGACCCTCATGGTCGCGGGCGCCTCCAACCAGTGGTTCCCGATGACGCTGAGCGCCCTCGCGCTGCCGCCGGGGGAGGACGACAAGCTCCCGGAGCTGGTCGAGGAGCGGTGGGAGGAGCTGAACGGCATCACCTCACGCGCCAACTACGACTTCCTGTCGTCCATCCCGGCCTTCGGATGGCTCAAGGACTACGACCCGGATGCGCTGATCGCCGCCGTCCAGGCCCGCGCAGCCGCCCTGAACGGCCGGACACCGGCTGCGGACGTGCGACCTCCCGACCTCCTCGGCCCGGAGTGGGTCGCCCTCTCCGCGGCGCGCCTGCCCGCCGCCACCGACGACTTCGCACTGGAGACGGTGACGGTCCCGGACGCGTTGAAGGGGTTGTTCTCCGATGTCCGGCAGGTGCAACGGCTGCGCGAGGCCCGGGCCCTCATCGGATTCACCCGGCTCGACGCGCCCGACCCCGAGTCCCCCGAGATCGCCACCCCGGTGCGGCTCTCCCGGACCGGCCTCGGCTGGGTGCCCGCCAGTGAGGTCCGCGGCGAGGGGATCTTCCTGCGAGTGCGGGACGACTTGATGGCCGACTGGGTGACCCGGATGGAGAAGTCACCGGCGATGGCTGCCCACCGGGAGGCCTTTGCCCGTTTCCGGACCAACCGCAAGAGTGACCGGCTCACCGGCCAGTTCGACCCGATGCACGGCTGGCCGGGGGAACGCTACCTCGCCCTGCACACCCTCTCCCACCTGCTCATCCGCACCATCGCCCTGGAGTGTGGCTACAACTCGGCGAGCCTGGCCGAGCGAATCTACGCCGGGGACGACACCGACCCGAGGACCGGCATCCTGATCTACACAGCGGTGCCCGACTCGGAGGGCACCCTGGGCGGGCTGGTCTCGCTGGCCGAGGACCCGCAGTTCGAACGAATTGTCAGGACGGCCCTGCGCAACGCCGCGCACTGCTCCTCCGACCCGCTGTGCGCGGAGCGGCTCCCGAATGCGCCGTCCGACCACCTGCACGGCGCGGCTTGTCACATCTGTCTGTTCGTGTCGGAGACCACCTGCGAGCGCGGAAACCGCTTCCTGGACCGTCGCTTCCTGGTGCCGCTCGGGGAGGCGCCGGACGTCGTTCTCACCCCCGCCGAGCTGCTTTCGTGAGCAGTCCCCGCTTCGAGGCCGCGGCCGCTTCGGCGGTCGCGGCCCTCGGCCCGCAACGGGTCCACGCATTGGCGGCGCTCCTGGAACAGGGCCGAGGCCCGGAGTACGCATCGGCCGAGTTCCCGTCCCCCCGCACCACCGATGAGATCCGGGAGGTGTACCAGGCGATCCGCACCGAGTCGATACCCGGACCGGTTGCGGCAGCCTATCTACGGGGGTTCGGCGCCGCCTGGAGTGACCGTCGCGACCAGGCTGAGGTGAGAACCGTCTGGAGCGGCCCCAGCACGCCGGGAGTGCCGGTGCGGTCCACCGCCAGGGTCCTGACCGAGGTGGTACGCCAGGCCCGTACCGAACTGCTCGCGATGACCTACTCGGCCCGTCCCTACCGGCCGCTGCTCCAGGCCCTTTCCGACGCGACGGCTCGTGGGGTGGAGGTGCACCTCGTGGTCGAAACCCGAGAGGGAGCCGGTGGGTTGCTGGACGGTCCGGAACCCGCGGCGGCCTTCCGCTCGGTGGCCGGACTGCGACTCTGGCACTGGCCCGTAGGCCTACGTGACCACCGCAGTGCCCGCCAGCACGCCAAGTTGGCCGTGGCGGACCGCAGGATCCTGTTCCTGGGGAGCGCCAACCTCACCGAATCCGGGGTGCGCCGCAATCTGGAGGCCGGCGCGGTCGTCCGGGGCGGGACGGCGCCGGAGCGGGCGGCCGAGCACATCAGGGCCTTGATGCGACGGGGGACGCTGCAACCCCTGGCTCCCGCGTAGCAAGGTGGGGCCATGCCACCGGCAGGGCCCCACCCCTTCTCCGCTAGTTGAGAACGCCGTCGCCGACGAACAGCGAGAGCTGTTCCGGGTCGCTGTCGGGCTCCGGTGCCTGGGCGAGGCCGGCGGCCTCGGCGGCGTCCGGGTCGCTGTCGGCCGCCGGGTCGCCGGTCGTGTCCTCGTCGGCGATCGTCGGGAGGACGTACTCCTGCGCCAGCCCGGCGAGGTGGAGCGGAAGCGGCAGGCTCAGGGCGTCCGGGTGGTCCGGAGCCTGGCGCAGCTGGTGGACGGCCAGGGCGAGCGCCTCCGGGTCGTCGCCGTCGGCCTGGTGGCAGCCGAGGACGGCGAGTTCGACCAGGCCAGGGTTCCAGGCCGGCTTGTCCGTGTCGACGGTCAGCTCCCCCTTGCGCTTGCCGAGCCGGATCGGGCGCGGTGCGAGCTTGTCCGCCTCGACCGCGGAACCGCTGAACTGGAAGGCCTTGGGCGTGGTCGACCAGAACACCCGGGCGGTGTCCGTCGCCGCGGTCGGGTCGGTCCACAGGTGCGCGGGCAGGCCGTTGACGCCGTTCGCCTCGTCCGGGCGCACGCCCCACCACTGGGCGGTCTCACGGCCCTGGGCGGTCCGCACCCGGACCAGGCGGAGGTCCGGGTCGATCGGTCGGACGGACAGGCCGGTCCGGATCCGGTCCGGTTCGGCCTGTCCGTCCTGCAGCCACGTCCAGTGCGAGCGACAGTTCTGCGCATGGGCGAGCAGCAGGGTCGGCGTGCCGCGCAGCGACCGCACCACCTTCTGCAGCCACTCCTCGGTCTGCTGCCGCTGCTGCTTCATGTCCTGCCACCACGACGGGCGTCCGGTCGGCTCCGCGTCACCGCTGCGCGGAGCGGGCACGGTGGAGGGCACTTCGGAGAGCGCGGTCAGCCGGAGCAGCAGTGCCGGGTACGGGATCCACTTCCCGGCACCGTTGTCCGCCCTCCGGTCCCAGCCCTCGACCCGGGCGAGCCCGGTGATCGGGTGCACCGGGGTGACCCGCACGGCGACCGGCTCGTGGCCGGCCCAGCGGGTACGGCTGCGCGCGTTCTTTCGGACCATCCAGACCGCCGCGTAGCGCAGGTCCTCGGGCAGCCGGTCACCGAGGCTGTGCTGGGGATGGACGCGGACCCCGAGCTGCCGCAGGCCGTCGTCCCAGGACTTGAGGGCGCGGAAGCTTGCGGTCTTCTCGCTGTTGTAGCCCTTCACCTTCTTGGGCACCGCCATGAACTGGGTCAGCACCCCGGCGTCGGCGCACCCCAGCCGGAGCGCGAACTTGGGATCGTGGTCGGGGGTGGTGAAATCCTGCCGACGGTCGATCTCCACCAGGGCGAGGCAGGGGACCGCGTCGGTGCGGTCACCACTCAGGAAAGTGCGGACCTCGTTCCGGCGGGAACTGAGCGCCGCGGTGACGGTGGCGCGGGTCGGGCGCCCCTCGCCGAGCGGCAGGTCGCCGGCGAGCGAGTCGGTCAGCTTGAGGCAGCGCAGCCGGACGACGAGTTCGGCCGTGTCCCACTCCAGGACCGCGGGGCTTCCGGGGCGGGCGGTCTCGTAGACCTCGGCGGTCGGCCGCGTCCCGTCGTCCTTGAGCCCGAGGTGGTCGACCAGGGCGGTGATGGCCGTGTCACGCATCTCGGCGGTCTGCCACAGCAGTCGTGCCTCCAGCACCGGCAGGCGGTCCCCCTCCTGAGCGTCGTCCAGGGCGGTCAGGGCGAAGGCCGTCCCGAGTCGGCGGGCTGCTGCCGCGCGGACCTCCTCGGCGGCCTTTGCGACGTCCCCCGAGGGCTTGGGGCGGGGGTTCACCGGTCCGTGGGAGGTGGCGCGCCGGGTGAACTCCAGGGTGGGAGTCGCCTGCAGCTGCTCGGGCAGGGCCTGCTCGGCCCACTGGACGATCTGCGACCGCTGGTTCGACATCATGCCGGCGCCGACCTCATGGCTGCCCATGGCGGTGCTGTACACCACCGCAGCGCGCATGTCCCCCAGCCACTCCTCGGGCGCGCTCAGGATGCTGTCGGCGTCGGGGAACGGCTCGGCCAGCGAGATCCCGTTCAGCATTCCGGCGGGACCGCCGCCGACCCAGTCGATGCCCTTGACCGCGCGGTTCCATTCCAGCCGCGCCACCGCGAAGCGCTCGCTCGCCGGTGCCCCGGGCAGCCACGGCACCCTAGGGCGCAGCAGGACGGACGTGCGGCGGCCGAACGGCAGCCGCAGCCTGCCGGTGGTCGGGCTGGTGCGGGTCGCCCAGCGGCGGATGTGGGTGTGCAGGTGCAGCCGGGGCAGCGGCTGGAACGGGACGGTGTGCAGGGTGATGTTGAGGACCACCGAGAACCACCAGGTCCGGTCGCCCTTGCCGTCCCAGGGCAGCGGCTGGGAGACCAGCTCCGCGCCCTGGTCGCGGGGGCCGCGCGGTACGGCGCGGAAGTGCAGTTTGCCGGCCCGGGAGTCGTACGGCTCCAACGCGAGGATCCGGCGGGCCAGGTGGTCCGTGGTCAGCTGGAACTGGCGGGACTCGGGCGCGGCCGTGCCGCCCTTGGTCGGCGGGCAGCGCAGCAGCTCGGCCTCGACCGGGTGCCACTGCGGGGGGTCGGCCGACAGCATCGCCTCGACCTCCCGGCGCTGGGCACGGTGCTCCGGCTCGGGGCGCAGATCGCGCAGCCAGGTGGCGAGCAGGGCGCGCAGCGCCGGGCCGGGCAGCGGGTCGGCCGGCTCAGCGGGGGCGTAGAGCCAGAAGTCCGGGGTCTCGTCCTTGTGGTGGGAGGGCCGAGGACGCACGAGGACGTCGGGGGCGAGGGCCTGGAGGACCTGGTCGAGCCGCCAGGTGGGGACCGTCCGATAGGGCTCGGCCTGGGCCGGCCGACCGGCGTTGCAGAGGTCGAGGAGTGCGTCCCGCCACTCCTCGGGGAACGGGAGGGCACGGTAGTGGGCAGTCAGCGAGGCCTCGGGGGAGACCGGCGTCCAGGCAGCGGTGCGGATGCTCCGGTACTTCATGGCCATGATGGCCTCCGATCAAGTGGGTGGTCTCTTGGGTCAGCTGCGGTGGTGGGTGAGGTCCGTCAGGGCCTCGAACAGGGGCTGGTAGAGCAGACGGGCGAGGGCCGGATCGCCGGGATCCGGGAAGCGGGCCGGGTCCGCGTGCTGGTCGAAGTAGGGGGCGAGTACCGTCCGGAGCCGGGGCAACAGCCCGTCGTCGGACGGCAGGGAGTTGGTCTGGATTCCCGGGGCGAGTGACCGGGCCAGTCGGGGGGCGAACCGGGCATCGACGAACACCACCCTCGCTGGGACGCCACCGCGCACCAGTCGGCCGATGACCTGCCAGATCGTCACCAACTGGTCCCAGACGAACGCCTGCTTCTCGGCCTCGGACAGGCGCGAGTAGATGTACCGGCGGGCGAGCAGCCGGCGCCATTCCCGGCGGGCGACATGACGGAACGCGAGCCCGGCTGCGTCGAGCGTCCCGGCCTGGTTGACCAGCGCGGTGAAGGTGCCCTGGTCGAGACCCGGCTGATCGCGGACGAAGCGCGAGACCCAGTCGTTGATCGCGAAGATCGCCAGAGCCAGGTCGTCGGGACGCGGATGCGGCCGAGCGAGGAAGAGCGCGGTGCCGAAGGCGGCGTTCCGTTGTGCGTTCAGGATGTTGTGGCCACGCTCCACGGCCATCAGCGGTGCGACGAGGACCTCCGCGCGAGGGTCCTCGGCGAAGGCCGCGAGGTCGCCGCGCCGTAGGGCGGTGGCGTGTCCGGCAGGTCCGGGGACCGGGCCGCCGCCTCGGACGGCCTGGTCCAGGTCCGCGTCGTCCGCGGCCAGGACGCGGACCCGGCCGTGCCAGCGCTCGATGCCGTGCAGGGTGTCGGCGATGGCGTTGGCCTCCTTGTAACTGCCGGCCAGCAGAATCGCGCGCCGTCGGTCGTCGTCATCGACCAATGCGAGTTCCTCCTCCAGCGGGCTCGGCGAGTGACCACGACCCGGGCTGCCGAGGATCGAGGCCATGGCCCGGGCCACGGTGAGGCGGTTCTTCGTGTCGGTCCCGGACAGGCTGATCGGCTTCCCGTTGTCGTCGTAGAGGAAGTGGGTGCGGAAGACGCTGCGGCGCACGGCGGTCAACGAGCGTTCGGACGGTTTGAGGACCGCTCCGACCGGTGCGAGCACGTGGGCGCGGGTGGACTTCCCCGCCCAGCTCGTGCCGGACATCAGCACGACCTGCGGCCCGGGTCGACCGGTCGCCGGATTGGAGCCCAACTCGTGCAGTGAGAGCAGGAGTTCTCGGCCCACCCCGGCGCACCGGAAGAACCTCAGGGTGCCGCTGTGGCGCCCGGACTCGTCCCGCTCCCGCTCGTCGGGCAGGTACTGGAACCCGAGGACGTTGCCCATCGGGGCCTCCGGAACCAGCGGGGCGTAGTCCAGTGGCGGGCGGCGGGAGAAGTCGTTTCCGGTCGAGTCCAGGTGCAGGGCGGCCTCCACCTGCGGCCACAGGAACGTCAGCCGTTCCAGCCGCTGGTTCAGTGCGGAGAGCAGCAACATGAACTCCACCCTTCCGGCTGTGGCGTCGAGCCACTTCGGGTCGTCGGCCGGCGCGGGCGTGCCGGCGAGGAACGCAGTCAGCACGGCGACGACCCGGCGGCGGGTACTCGAGTCGGAGAGGGTGTTCAGCAGGTCCTGGGTGAGGGCGACCAGATCGTCGGTCGGATCGGCGTACGGCCCGTTTCCACCGAGCGGGTCGTCGCGGAAGCGGTCGAAGACGGCGGTCAGCTCCGCGCGCCGGCTCTGCACGGCCGGGCTGGCGGGCTCCGGCTCGGGATCGTCGTTCTCGTACGCCTCGAAGAGCTCGTCCTCGTCGCGGACGCCGTCCGGGGTCGTGGGGGAGCCGTTCGGCTCGAACCAGTCGGTCAGCAGCTTCTCCTGGAGCGTCCACGGGCTGAAGTACTCGGGGTCCGCCCAGTCGCGCACGTCCCCGTCGGCGATCAACTTCTTGTACAGCCGGTCGGTTGCCGTCGTCACGGCGGCCAGGGAGGCGGACCAGCGCGCGACCTCCTGGTCGGTCAGCGGCAGCCGACCCTGCCGGGACAACTCCTCGATCTTGTGGGTGTGCAGCTGGTCGAGCCAGGACTCCAGGCTGGGCATGACCAGCGTCGCGGACGGGGCGAAGATCTCGTCGAACTTCATCTGCACCGAGTCGGCCTCGTCCACAATGACGATGTCGCTGCGCAGGCAGGCCAGTTCGAGGTAGCGCAGCCGCTCCTCGTTCAGGTGGTGCGGCACCGAGGACTGGACGAGGCTCGCCGGGTTCGCGATCCAGATCAGCGACTCCACCAGCTCGCGTGCGGTGCGGTGGCGCGGACAGGTGCTCCAGAGCGGGCAGCCGTGCTTCTGGCCGGCGGGACGGTTGCCGACGGACGGTGTCGTGGTGGTGCCGCCCGGACGGTAGGGCTCGGGGATGGCGATCGGTTCGGCCTCGTCGGTGACGGCCCGATCGGTTTCCCCGACCTGCTCCGGGTGCAGCGAGGTGCAGGGCGCGTCGGCGTAGCGGAGCGGTTCGGCGGCCTCGGTACCGCGGAGGGCGTCGACCATGCAGGCCGTGCTCAGATCGTCGAAGCCCGGGTCGTCGTGGTCGAGCAGGTTGTCCAGGCCGCGAGCGGCCAGCCGGCGGTGCAGCCGCTGGACGTGGGTCTCGCGGGTGGTCGGACCGAGCACCGGGGTGGCGGGCAGACCGAGGCCCCGCAGCAGGGCGCTGAGCCGCAGCTGCTCGGCCACGTCGCCGACCACCAGGGTGGTCCGCATCCCTCGCTGGGTCGCCCAGACAGCGACCAAGGTCATGAGCGTGCTCTTCCCTGCTCCGACCATGCCCACCAGGTGGAGCATTCCGTCCAGGTGGAGCTCGTCGGAGTCGGTGAACGACCGGCCGTCCGCGCTGCGCGGGGCCAGCCGGAGCTCGGCGAGCCGCTGTTCCCAGTGCCCGCGCTTTGGGGCGTCCGCAGCGATCTCGGTCCGGTCCATCCACTGGGCGGTCTCGGCGAGGTCGGCGCGGGTCAGCCGGATCGCTGCTCCGTCGCCGGCACGGGCGGCGGCGAGGTCGTGACCCGGGGTGGGATCGGGCCGCAGCTCCGCCGGGAAGGTGACGGAGGTCGGCCGGCGACGCTCGATGAAGGTACTGCGACCGGGCGGGGCGAGGCGCAGTCGTCGTCGGTCGAAGTCCGGGAGGGTCGCCAGCGCCGCGTCGTAGACGGCGAGGCGGTCGGATGCGATGGTCGGGCGGATCGGACGGACCGGGCCGCTCTCCTCCGGGACGAGGTAGGCGCGCATGCGCTCCGGGAGCGCCTGATAGGTCTCCAGCGCCTGCTGCCAGGTACGGCGGCGGCGGAGGGTCCACACGCGGTGGCGTACCGCGGTGAGCATGACCTCGTGGTCCGGGGTGACGGAGAGCCCGGCAGCCTTGGCGAACGAATACCCGGCCAGCAGCGTATAGGCGCCGGCGGCCGGCTCGTGGGGCGCGATGCGCTCCAGCACCCGGAGGGTCAGTTCCACCTGGCAGAGCAGGGCGGGTTTGACATCGCCCAGCTCGGTCGGGATCTCACGCCAGACCCGGTTGAGGTCACGGCTGACCTGCTGGTGCCAGCTGTCGCGGTTACGCATGGGCACCTCCGGCCGGTGCACCGCGCAGCCGGGCGGCCGCGCGGGAGATCAGTTCGGTGTCGGTGAGCAGGGGCAGCCCGAGGGCCGAGGCGGGGCGGTGTCGGCGGTAGACGTCCTGGTAGCCGGGTCGGTCGTCGACCCGATAGCGGGGAACGACCCAGAAGGCCTCGTCAAAGGGCGGTTCCGGAGCCACGGGTCGGGCCGACCTGCCCAGGAAGGCGGGGTGCGCCCAGTCCTTGACGTCCACGGCCCACACCCGCCCGTCGGGGAAGGTGACGTGCAGGTCGTAGGCATCGAATCCGGGCCACATCCGGACCCGGAGTCCGAGTTCGGTCAGCGCTCCCTCCAGAGCGACCTCCGCCCGTCCTGGCGCGGTGACGAACTGCCTCAACGGGCGCTCCAACTGGAAGAGTTCGCCGACCTCGTCGGCGGGCCAGAGGTTTCCCACCGGGGCGGGCCCCTGCCGACGGCACCGGTCGCGTTCGCACCACCACGAGCCGTCCTGCACCGGGAGCAGCAGGGTCAGGCAGCGTGCGCAGGTGGTGTAAGCGCCGGCCCGAAGATGGCTCGCCGGCACCGGCAGGTAGATCCGGCGGATCAACTCTCTTACTGGATCGAGGACATGGTCGTTGCTGACCTCGAAGAACTCCACCGAGGTGAGTACCGGGCGATTGACCAGAAGCCGCCGGAACTCCGTGTAGGCGTCCTCCTCGCCGCACTCGCGGCACAACCGGAGCGCGGCACTGATGATCTCTCGGTCGCGTTGACGTACGGCGCTGTCGGCGGCTCGTTCGGCCCACTCGTGGCAGAGCTCGGTGGGGCGGCCGGAATCCGGATCGAGGAGGTGGTCGGTGTCACCGATGGCGTCGGCGGGGAGATCGAGCGGCCAGTCGGAGACCGGGCGGTACCGACACCACTGCAGCAGCTCCGGCAGGCTGGCGGGCGGCTCGGCGCCCTGCAGCACGCAGGTGAGGACCGTCCGGTTCAGCGCCCGCTGGGCTTCGTCGGGGTAGGGCAGGGAGAAGCCGTCCAGACCGGTGATTGCGTCGAGTCCGATGAGTGCGGTTGCGAGGGTCCGGAGCAGCGGAAGGCCGTCGTGAGCGGACCACGCGGCGGCGTGTGGTGGCAGGTCGGAGGTCGGCGACATGGGTCAGCTTCCCGCGGTGTGATCGAGGCCGGGGCCGCACCAGCGCAGCGCCTCGCAGCCGGTGCAGCCCCGGCCCGGGGCGGTGGTGAAGGTCTCATCCGAGGCCCAGGGACCGGCCAGGGCGGAGATGACCCGCCGAGCCTCGTCGACCGTCTCGGGGTCGTGCGGGTGGAGTTCCTCACACGCGGAACCGTCCTGGTACAGCAGCTCCAGTTCGATCCGGCACCGGCGCGGGTCGCCACCGGGGACACCGGCGGCCATCATCAGGACGGCGAGGGCCAGTTGCGGGAATGCTTCGAGGAGGGGCCGGCCCTCCCAGGGGCGGGACGCGGCGGTCTTGGTCTCGCGCCAGACCCATCCGCCGGAGTCGGTGTAGAGCAGGTCGGGGTCGGCGATGACGACGACGTCGAGTTCGGGGTCGTACGCCGTCAGACGTGCCTGGACCTGGAGCTCCTCGGTGGGCGGCAGGCCGTCGAGTGGACACACCGCAGCGTGCTCGGCGATCATCCGGACGGCCGTCCTGGTCTCCTCCGTGGTGAGACCCGGCAGCGTGTCGGGCAGGAGGGCGGTGCGGCAGTTGCGCCGGGCCCGGTGCTGTTCGTTGAGCCAGGCGTCCACCGCCCGTCCGCGGCGGATCGCGGAGCTCTCCGGTTCGGCCGATTTCAGGTGCAGCGCCCTGGTCAGGTGGTACTTGGCCGGGCACGCGGCATGGGTGCGCAGGTCGGAGACCGAGACGCTGCGCCGACGGCGCGGGCGGTGCGGTCGGTTCACGCCGAGCAGGAACGGGGTCCTGGGGGGCTGCGAACAGCTCGTCAGGCCCTCGCAGTCGATGCAGGCCGAGCCCGGATTCACCCGGTCCGCCTCGATGACACGGGCCAGCACCGGCTTCGCGTATCGGGCGTACCGGCGAACCGCCTCCTCGGCGTCCCAGTCCGCGAGAACTGTGCGGGAGCCGTCACCGAAGCCGACAGCCACCACACGGACCCGGCCGGGGAGCGTGCCGCGGATCTTGACCGGCTGGTAGCACTCCCCGAAGTCCGCCGTGGCTGCGACGCCGGTCGCGGCCACCGCGGCCGCCTCCGCGATCTCCGCGTCGGTTCGTGGCTTTACTGAGTTCACGGACAGCAGCCAGATCTCCCTGACACGTCCGTCGGCCGAGGTGTACCGGCGGCCCCATGCCGTCCGCTCGTACCGGAGGGCGCCGCGGGAGTCCGGCGCGGCAAGGTCGGTGACGGTCACCCACGCGTGTTCGACCGGGAGCGGCGCCTGCCCGTCGGACGCGTACTCGATGCTGTGGTCCGCCCGTGCCGCCAGAAAGTTGCGGACGGCCTCCTCGGCCCAGGCGAGGTGGGACGGGTGGCAGTCGTGCCGGCGGTGGAGCTGTCGAAGGGCTGCCTCAACTTCGGTGCCGTCGTGTTCGATCGCATCGAGCGCCGTCATCACGGGAGCCGGAGCGAAGTCCTTGACGGGCCTGCGGCGGGACCTCGGTGGGGACTGCTGCACGAACGGTCGGGCCCGCAGTGCGGCGGCCCGGGGGCAACCGCGGGGATCCTCCTGCAGCAGGGGGAGCGACGTGCGGACGACGCGGGGATCGCCGGTCGTGCCGGCGGGAGGTTGCCAAACGGTCACAGGAGGAGCCCCCCTCAGGGTTCGGAGCTGTTCGGCCGAGACTCTAAGGAGAGCGTATATCTGTGAACTTAGTCAAGCAACGGAATGTCGTTGATCGCTGGGGCGGTATGGTAGGGGCGCACGATGCCGAGGCGGACAGGGGTGAGGATGAAACAGGGCGAAGTCGTCCGCGGCAGGTACCGGATCGTCGAAATGCTCGGCGGGGGTGGCATGGCCTGCGTCTGGAAAGCGATCGACGGGGAGACCGGCGGGCTGGTGGCCGTGAAGGAGATCCGCGCCGACCAGTACAACCAGGGGCGGCTCAGCGAACGCGAGCGCATCCGTCAGGAGACCGAGTTGCGCAAGCGCTTCGAGCGGGAAGGGCAGTTCCTCGCCGAACTCGACCACCCCGGCATCGTGCGCCTGCTGGATCGGGGTCTTCATCGGGGTGCTCCGTTCCTGGTCATGGAGTTCGTCGACGGAAAGCCGCTCGACCGCTTCCTGATGCGGTTCCGGCCGCTGCCGATCGAGGCGGCGTGCGCCATCGCCTTCGAGATCGCCGATGCCTTGGCGCACGCCCACCAGGGGCGGGTCATCCACCGTGACCTGAAGCCCGACAACGTCGTGCTCACCGCGGACGGGTCGGTGAAACTGATCGACTTCGGTGTGGCGTTCCCGGACCGGCCGGACGCGACCCGCTACACGGCCTACGGCGCCACGCCGGGGACAGTCGGCTACATGGCGCCTGAGCAGCTCAGGGGGGAACAGAAGGTCACGAGTGCCGTTGATCACTATTCGTTCGGCTGTGTGTTCTTCGAGCTCCTGACCGGGCGTCAGCCCTTCCTGGATCAGCCCGATCGCAACCGCTCCACCCAGCACCAGCTCGACCTCCCGCCGACGGTGAGCGAGCTCAGGCCCGGCGTCCCGGTTGAGATCGAAGACCTCGTCTGGTGTCTGCTGAGCAAGGATCCGGCTCAGCGGCTGGCTGCTTTCGCCAGGGTGCCGGATGTGCTCCGCCCGCACTTGCCGGCCGTCGGGTCCCCGGCGCCCAACCCGGAACTCGAACCGGACCCCACGGTCCGCTACCGACTGCCCGGTGCGGCGCTTGTCCCCTTCGCGTCCGTCCGGGGCGGACGGCGCCCGGCTCCGCCGCGGGTGGTCGGCAGGAGGGTGAGGTCGGGAGTCGACCGTGCACGGTTCGCCGACCTGCTGGCCGCGGCCGCCGCCGAGGTATCAGGGGCGGGCGCCGGGCAGGCGCTGACGGACTTGGAACGCGAGTTGGGGGAAGCTCGCAAGGCCTGGGGGCTTGGTCATCGCCCGGTGGCGTCGGCCCAGGTGCTCTGCGCCGACGCGGCCCGCCTGGCCGGGGACTGGCAGGCTGCGGAGCCGATGTACCGGACCGTTGCGCAGGCCCTGGAGCACAAGGCAGCTCCCGAGCTCCGGGCCCTTGCCCTGGAGGCCCGGGTCGGGCTGGCCGAATGCCTGCTCGGGGTCGGTGATCCGCAGAGCGGCTTCGACGGCTGGGCCGACGTGGTTCATGAGGTAGCAGGTCTGGTGGAGATGCCCCCGGCCGTGGTGGCCCGCTGTCGGGAGGTGGCCGTGAGATTGGAGAAGTCCGGTCGGAGCGCGGAGGTTCGGCCGTTCCTGGGCCTGCTGGCCCAGGAGTGACCTCATCTGCGGGGAAGTCTGCCGGTCGCCAGCAGCTCGCCGAGCGCCTGGCCGATCCCCCCGGACACCTCCCTCAGCTCACGCACGGCCTGGTCGAAGGCGGCGAGCCGCCGGTACGTCTCCCCGTAGGTCCGCTGTTCCTCCAGCGGCAGACGGGGCACCTGGAGCCGACGGACATCCACCCGGGATGACGTGGACGCGTGCGTCCCGGCCTGCCGGGCGTTCGCGGGTGAGCGCAGACAGCCGGCCAGGAACCAGGGGTCGAGGACCGTGGGATCGACGCGGATCAGATGCAGCTGGGGACCGAGCACGGTCGGGGCGTCGACGTCCACCCAGGCGTCGAATGCCCGGAGCGAACCCACCACGACGACGTCCTGCGACGAGGTCACGGTCAGACTGCTGGTGCGTTCGCCGTCCTCGGTCTCCGCGGCTGGCAGCCAGTGGCGGGTGCCCTCCGGGTTTCCGAGATCGGGGACGGTGACGACCGGGACCCCGTCGGCCGGCCGGTCGCCACGGTGGAGCAGGTGCTCCGGCAGCGCCTGCCCGGAGTGCAGTTCCAGTGCCCCGGCCAGTTCGAGCTCGCCGACGCTGGTGCTCGTGCCGGCGGCTTCCTGAGTGGGAGCCAGTTTGGAGAGGACCCGGCCCAGGTCGCGGGCCTCGTCGAGGCGGAGGTCAAACCGGGTCCAGGACTGACGCAGGTTTGTGGTGACGGCAGAATCGGCTGCCGGAACATGCCGGGCCGGTGTCAGGTCGACCTGGTCGTCAAGGAGGTCGATGACCGGGACGGACACGCCTGCGGCGGCTCGGTCGTTCCGGAGTGACTCCAGCACGGTGCTGCGTAGGACGGGCCAGTCGATCGAAGGCTGTCCCGGTGACGGGGCGCCCGCCCGCCCGACGGTGTCCACGAGCCGGACCACGGAGCCGGCCGGATCATCGGAAGGCCGGGACAGCACCCAGAGGTGGAGGCCGACGCCGTGTGGGGGAGCCGAGCCGGGGGGAAGCGCGATCACCGCACGCAAAGCACCGCTGCGTAGCAGAGCGCTTCTGATCCTGCGCCCTGCCCGTCGGGCTGCGATCGCGGGGGGAAGGAGCAGGACGGCGGTGCCATCCGGAGCCAGAGCCGCAACGGCGTGCTGAACCCAGGCCAACTCCGGTTCGGTGCGAGGGGGTTGTCCGAACAGCCAGCGGGCGTCCGTGGCCAGCTCGGAGTGTCCCCATTCGCGCTCGTTCGAGGGAGGGTTGCACAGCACCACGTCCGCCCGGACGGACTGCAGTGCGTCGGCCCGCAGGGTGTCGGCGACCGTCACGCGGCCGTCTGCGCCGCTCATCAGCATGCGGGAGGCTGCCACGGAGGCGAGGGTCGGGTCCACCTCCTGCCCGAACAATTCAGGTGGGGAAGGGGCGGTCCACTGCCTACCGGCGGCCAGTAGCAGTGATCCGGTGCCGCAGGCCGGGTCGAGGACGGTGTGTACCGAGGAGTTGCCGCGCCACTTCGCGAGCTCGGCCATGAGCTCGGCCAGCGGCTCGGGAGTCGTGGTGATCTGGCGTACGTGAGTTCCGAGCCAGCGTTGGAGCAGGAATCCGAAGGTCTCCGGAGCGCCTTCCTGGTCGGCCAGCTGCACGGCCTGCTCCACCAATGTCTGTTGCCTGCGGCTCATCCGAGGCGGAACGGGCAGGGCGTCCGGGTCTCCGGAGCGGCTGAGCCGCGAACCGACAGAGGCCAGTACCGTGCCCATGGCGTCCCGGTCACCCAGGGCCTCGATCTTCGGCCAGAGCCGTTCGAGGCGGCCGGCGGCGGGCCGACTCTTCTGCTGCCGGTCCAGCCACTCCTCCACTTCGGCGAGGGAGAACTGGGGGTTCGCGTCAGTTCCCCCGACGGGTTGCGGGAAGCTGTCATGCCTTCGACGCCAATTACTGACCGCGGCGCGTCCGACCCCGGCGATGCGGGAGATCTCCGCGAGGGTCACCTGGACGACCGGTTCGGCGGATTGCTGCATCAGAGTCTCCGGGGAGGTGCGTTGGATCGGTCCGACTTCCGATCCAACGTATCGTGCCGATGTGTCGAGGCACACCGTGTTGCTTGACTTAGTTTACAAGAATCAGTGATGCGCTCTACCCGAGTAGACCCTAGTCGGTCGAGGGTGGCGGTGATCACCTTTGGGGGCCGGGCGGCGGGGGAACGCGCAGGTGGGAGGGGTGCGGTGGAGGGGCGGGGGAGGGACCGGCCGTCGGGTCGGGAGCGGGCGAAGCTACCATGTGCGCAACACCCTCAGCTCGAAAGATGGACTTGTGACTGTCAACGACGACGTGTTCACGGACTGGAAGAACCGCGAGGAGATCGCGGAGTCGATGATCCCGATCATCGGGCGGCTGCACCGGGAGAAGGACGTCACCGTCCTGCTCCACAGCCGTTCCCTGGTGAACAAGTCGGTGGTCAGCATCCTCAAGACGCACCGCTTCGCCCGGCAGATAGCCGGCGAGGAGCTCTCGGTCACCGAGACCATGCCGTTCCTGCAGGCGCTGACCACCCTGGACCTCGGCCCCTCGCAGATCGACCTCGGGATGCTCGCCTCGACGTACCGGGCGGACGACCACGGCCTGTCGGTGGAGGAGTTCACCGCCCGTGCCGTCGCCGGTGCCACCGGTGCGAACAAGCTGGAGCGCCGGTCCGCGCAGGACGTCGTGCTGTACGGGTTCGGCCGCATCGGCCGGCTGGTCGCGCGGCTGCTGATCGAGAAGGCCTCGGGCAACGGCCTGCGGCTGAAGGCCATCGTCGTGCGCAACGGCGGCGGCGACGACCTGGTCAAGCGCGCGTCGCTGCTGCGCCGGGACTCGATCCACGGCCAGTTCCAGGGCACCATCACGGTCGACGAGGCGAACAACAAGATCGTCGTCAACGGCAACGAGATCACGGTGATCTACTCCAACGACCCGAGCGAGGTCGACTACACGGAGTACGGGATCAAGGACGCGATCCTGATCGACAACACCGGCCGGTGGCGTGACCGCGAGGGGCTGTCCAAGCACCTGCGGCCCGGCATCGCCAAGGTCGTGCTGACCGCCCCGGGCAAGGGCGACGTGCCCAACATCGTGCACGGTGTCAACCACGACATGATCAAGCCGGACGAGCAGATCATCTCCTGCGCCTCCTGCACCACCAACGCGATCGTCCCGCCGCTGAAGGCGATGGAGGACGAGTACGGCGTCGTGCGGGGCCACGTCGAGACCGTCCACTCGTTCACCAACGACCAGAACCTGCTGGACAACTACCACAAGGCCGACCGCCGCGGCCGCTCGGCGCCGCTGAACATGGTGATCACCGAGACCGGTGCCGCCTCGGCCGTCGCCAAGGCCCTGCCGGACCTCAAGGCGAAGATCACCGGCAGCTCGATCCGCGTGCCCGTCCCGGACGTGTCCATCGCGATCCTGAACCTGCAGCTCAAGCGGGAGACCAACCGCGAGGAGGTCCTCGACTACCTGCGGGAGATCTCGCTGACCTCGCCGCTGAAGCGGCAGATCGACTTCACCGACTCGCCGGACGCGGTGTCGAGCGACTTCATCGGCTCGCGCCACGCCTCGATCGTGGACGCGGGCGCGACCAAGGTCGACGGCGACAACGCGATCCTCTACCTGTGGTACGACAACGAGTTCGGCTACTCGTGCCAGGTCGTGCGGGTCGTGCAGTACATCTCGGGTGTCGAGTTCCCGACGTTCCCGGTGCCGGCGGTCTGAGGCCTCGGGTGGTAGTGGCGGGGCGGTGACCACGGTGTGGTCACCGCCCCGTCGGCGTTTCCCGGGGGTGCGGCGGACCCGTCAGGCCCGGCCCAGCCCCGCGTCCGGCACCTTCCCCGACTGCGCCTGCTCGATCCGGTTCACCAGCATCACCGCGAACCGCCGGGCGGCCGGCAGGTCCACCGGCCCGCCCTCCGTGGTCACGCTCGCCACCACGGTGCCCGAGCGCACCACGATGCTCACCCCGTCGCCGTCGGCCAGCGGCCCCACGAACGCCTGGCTCTCACTGCCCACGGCCGGGGCGTCGACCTTCTTGAACGGCCCCACCGGGTAGGAGGCGTACGTCTCCTTCGCCCGGTTCCTGGCGGCGTCCCGGCTCGGCAGCGTCTCCACCAGGAAGCGGGTCACCAGATCCCCCGAGGAGAACCGGACCGACCCGCTCAGCGGCTTGCCCGTGCACGGCGCCGAGGCGGTGCAGGTGACGGCGTGGTCGGCCGTGTCGACCTTGCGCTTCTCCTCCTGCCACCCGGCCATCGCCTTGGCGTCCGGCAGCACCTGCCCGACCACCTTGTCGTCCAGCAGCGCCGCCTCCAGGTCCGCGCTGGGCGCGGCCGGCGGCGGCACCTGCGCCGCCCCGCCGGCCGTCCCGCCCGCGGGCGCCGAAGCCCCGGCGGACCCATCGGCCGGGGCCGAAGCGGAAGCCGTACCGCCCGGCACCGCCGCCGGACCACTCGCCGTACCACTCGCCGTCGCGCTCGTCACCGCCGAACTCGGCGCCTGCGCAGCGTTCTTGGCCCCCTCGGACGCGCCGGAGGAACACCCCGCCAACACGCCCGCCAGCACCCCGGCCGCCACCACGACGGTGCCCCGCCGACCACCCATCCCCATGCGCCCACTCCCTTACGCCTGTCCGTGACCCCTCAAGATAGCGACCACCCCGCACACGAACCGTCCCACCCCCTGCCCCGAACCCGCGCCGACCGTGCACGGGAGACGGCCTGACGGATCGTCGGCCGGGGTGGTGGCCTGCGTGGTGTCGGGGAAGTGCCGGGCGGCGGGATGCCGCCCGGCCCGGGGGCGCTGGGCTGGGCAAACGGATGTCGGCCGGCCGTGATATGTACTCATCTGGGGCGGCCGCTGGGCGGCCGTGCGATTGATGCCGATGATGTTCGAGGGGGCCACACATGCCGCTGTTCCGACGCCGCTCGGGCGGGGAGGGCGCGCAGGACCGGGCCGGTCGCCGCGGGTTCGGGTTCGGGCTGGGCAAGCGGGCCGCCGAGGCGCCCGCGGCCGCTCGGGGGGCCGAGCCGCGGCTCGATCCGGCCCTCGGGGACGAGACCGTCCGGCTGGTGCTCGGGCAGGCCGCCGCGGGGGACTGGACGGCGCTGCGCCCCGCGCTCGCCGCCGCGGACGGCACCGAGCTGACCCGGCTGGTGGGCGCGGTCTCCGACGTCGCCGGAGTCGAGGAGTGGACGGCCCGCGCGATCGCGGACGCCCCCGACGACGCGCTGCCGCTGCTGCTGTCCGGCGCCCGGCACGTCAGCTGGGCCTGGGAGGCGCGCAGCAGCGCCCGGGCCAAGCACGTCACCGAGGAGCAGTGGAAGCTCTTCCACCAGCGGCTGGAGGTGGCCGAGGAGCAGCTGCTGGAGGTCGCCGAGCGGGAGCCGTCCTGGCTCGCCCCCTGGTACTTCCTGCAGATCAGCGCGCGCGGCGCCTCGCTCGCCCCCGAGGTCGCCACCTGCCGCTTCGAGGCCGCGGTGCGCCGCGTGCCCGGGCACCCCGGCTCGCACCGCCAGCGCCTGCAGCAGCTGTGCGCCAAGTGGGGCGGCTCGCACGACGCCATGCACGAGTTCGCCCGCTCCTCGATGCTGGCCGCCCCCGAGGGCAGTCCGCTCGGCGAACTGGTGGCGCTCGCCCACCTGGAGCGCTGGCTGGACCTCCCGGACGGCGAGGACCACGCCTACCTGACCAGCCCCACCGTGCTGGCCGATCTGCAGGAGGCGGCGTTCCGCTCCGTCCTGCACCCGGACTTCGTCCCGTCCGGCGGCTGGCAGGCGAGCTTCAACACCTTTGCGATGGCCTTCTCGCTCGCCGACCAGCGCAAGACCGCGCGGCTGCTGTTCGACGCGCTGGACGGCATGGTCACCGAGTCGCCCTGGCACTACCTGGCCGGCGACCCGGTCAAGGCCTTCCGCGCCCACCGGGACCGCTGCGCCGCGTCCTGACCCGCGCGCCCCGTACGTCACCCCTTCCGCATTCCGCGACCGAAAGAGCCTCCGGTGTCCCCAACCGACAACCCGACGAGTGCGCACACCTTCCAGGTGGACCTGCGCGGCCTGGTGGACCTGCTCTCCCACCACCTCTACTCCAGCCCGCGGGTCTACCTGCGCGAGCTGCTGCAGAACGCGGTGGACGCGATCTCCGCCCGCCGCGCCCTCGACCCCGGGGCGCCGGCCGCCATCACCGTGCGGGCCGACGACGAGCTGTCCGTCACCGACACCGGCATCGGCCTGACCGAGCAGGACGTCCACACCTTCCTCGCCACCATCGGCCGCAGCTCCAAGCGCGACGCCGACGGCCGGCTGGACGGCGACGGCCTGGCCCGGGCCCGCGGCGACTTCATCGGCCAGTTCGGCATCGGCCTGCTGGCCTGCTTCGTGGTCGCCGACGAGATCACCGTGGTCACCCGGCACGCGGGCAGCCCGGACGCGCCGGTGATCGAGTGGCGCGGCCTGTCGGACGGCAGCTACACCATCCGCACCCTGCCCGCCTCGGCCAAGCCCGAGCCCGGCACCACCGTCACCCTCGCCCCGCGCGCCGACGCCGCCGAGTGGACCCGCCCCGCCCGGGTGCTCACCCTCGCCCGGGACTTCGGCAGTCTGCTGCGCCACGACGTCACCGTGGTCGACGCCGACGGCACCGAGCACGCGGTCAACCGCACCCCGCCGTGGGCCGAGCGACACGGCTCCCCGCTCGCCCGGCGCGACGCGCTCGCCGAGTACTGCCGCGCCACCTTCGACTTCGTCCCGCTGGACACCATCGAGCTGGACCTCCCGCTGGTCGGCCTGCGCGGAGTCGCGTACGTCCTGCCGGACGCCGCCCCGCCCTCGCGCCGCAACGGCCACCGGGTGCACCTCAAGGGCATGCTGCTCTCCGACCAGGCCGCCGAACTGCTGCCGGACTGGGCGTTCTTCGTCCGCTGCGTGGTGGACACCGACGGGCTGCGCCCCACCGCCTCGCGCGAGGGCCTGTACGCCGACGAGACGCTGGCCGCCGTCCGGGACGCGCTCGGCGCCCGGATCCGCGACTGGCTCACCGGCCTGTCCGCGAGCGACCCGGCACTGCTGCACCGCTTCCTCTCCGTGCACCACCTGGCCGTCAAGGAACTCGCCCGCTACGACGACGAGTTGCTGCGGATGATGCTGCCCTGGCTGCCGTTCGAGACCACCGACGGCAACGTCACCCTGGACGAGTTCGCCCGCAGCCACCCGGTGGTGCTGGTGACCCGTACGGTCGAGGAGTTCCGCCAGGTCGCCCCGATCGCCGGCGCGGCCGGGCTCGGCGTGGTCAACGGCGGCTACACCTACGACCGCGACCTGGTCCACCGGCTGCCCGAGATCCGCCCCGGCGTCTCGGTCGCCGACCTCGACCCGGGCACCGTCACCGCGCACCTGGACACCGTCGACCCGGCCGCCGAGCTGGCCGCCGGCGCCTTCCTGGCGGTCGCCCGCGAGGTGGTCGGCCGGTTCGACTGCGACGTCGCCCTGCGCAGCTTCCACCCGACCAACGCGCCCGCCCTGCTGCTCGACAACCGGGAGGCCCGGCACGAGCGCACCCGCGCCCAACTCGCCGACGAGGCCGACGGGTTGTGGGCGGACATCCTGGGCTCGCTGCGCGCCGAGGTGCCCCGCGCCCAGCTGGTGCTGAACCACCTCAACCCGCTGGTGCGCCGCGCCGCCACCGTCACCGACCGGGACCTCGCGGTCACCGCCGTCGAGGCGCTCTACGGGCAGGCCGTGCTGATGACCCGCCGCCCGCTCAAGGCCAGCGAGTCCGCGCTGCTGAACCGTTCGTTCATCAGCCTGCTCGACCACGCGATGCTCGGCCACGAGGCGGCCGGCGCCGACGAGAAGGAGGCGTGATGCTGGACACCACCGACGCGGTGATGGCCGGGCTGCGCGAGAACGACGCCCGCCCCTACGGCCGCACCCGCACCGTCACCGCCGAGGAACTCGTCGACGCCGCCGAGCAGTTCGAGGACACCGGGGTCCGCTCGATGGCCCTGCTCGAACTCATGGAGGCCTACGAGTACGACGGCGAGCGCAGCAAGAGCCCGGTGGTCTTCGCCCGGGTGCTCAAGCTCTGGGACCAGGACCCGGACGGCTTCGGCGAATGGGCCCGCCACCAGGTGTACTGGCGCTTCAAGTGGGTGGCCGCCGCGCTGATGGACACCCCGGACGTCCCGCTGCCCGCCATCCGCCGCTGGCACACCGAGCTGCGCGACCGCTACCGCAAGGCCGGCTTCGACCTCCAGCCGTACTACGCCCAGCGCTACCACCTGGCCGCGCAGACCGGCGTCGACGTCCAGGACGCCTACGAGCTGTGGACGGCCCGCCCGCGCACCGAGCTGAGCGACTGCCACGCCTGCGAGACCCGCGCCCGGGCCCGGCACTTCGTCGACGCCGGGGACGACGCCCGCGCGCTGGAGGTCCTCGCCCCGGTGCTGGACGGCCGCAGCAGCTGCGAGCAGGAGCCCTACCTCAGCCAGGCCGCCGCCCTGCTGCCGCTGCTGCGCCGCGGCCGGCTGGACGAGGCCCGCTCCGCGCACCTGACCGGCTACCGCTACGCCCGCGGCAAGGCCGCGATGCTGGCCGCGGTCGGGCAGCACATCGAGTTCTGCGCGCTGTCCGGCAACGAGCCGCGCGGCCTGGAGCTGCTCGCCGAGAACCGCGACCTGTTCGCGGTCACCGGCGAGCCGTCCGCCCGGCTGGAGTTCCTGACCGGCGTCGAGGTGCTGGTCGCCGCCCTGGCCGCGGCCGGCCACGGCGAGCTCCCGGTCAGCGGCCCGGCCGGCACCGCCTGGACGGTCGACACCCTGCTCGCCCACCTGCGCACCGAGGCCGACGCCCTGGCCGCCCGCTTCGACGCCCGCAACGGCACCGACGCGGTCGGCGCCGCCCGGCGCGCCCGGCTGGCCGCCGAACCGCTGCTCGCCGAGCCGCTGGCGCTGGGCGTCCGGGTCGCCGCCGCGCCCGAACCGGCCACCTCGGCCCCGGCCGTGGTCCCGGCCCCGCGGCGCACCGTCGAGGCCGAGCCGGAGGACTTCGCCGCGCTGGTGCTGCGCGCCCGCGAGCTGGAGCTGCTCGGCCACCCGGACGCCGACCGGCTCTGGAAGCGGATCGCCGAACGGGCCGCCGCCGCGGACTTCACCCACCCGGAGGACGCCGGAATCGGCAGCCCGGAGCAGCTGCGCGCCGAACTCGCTGAGCAGCGCGCCCACGAGGCGCTCGGGCGCGACGACCACGCGGAGGGCGTGGCGGGGCTGCTGGCCGCCGCCGAGCTGTTCGAGCAGGCCGGGCTGCCCGGCCCGGCCCTGATGACCCGCACCCGGACGCTGATCGTCGAACTCGGCGACGTGGAGGGCGCGGTGGCCGACTGGCCGGCCCTGGACGCCGCCCTGGCCCGGGCCGAGGAGCTGCACGCCGCGGGCGGCATGCTGGACGACGACTACCTGATCGTCCTGCAGTCGCGCGCCTACGCCGCCCACCACGACCTGGTCGGGGCGCTGCCCGAGCCGCCCGCCGAGACCGTCGCGCGCTTCGAGGCCGCCGTGGGCGGCTACCGGCGCGCCGCCGTCGAGCTCGGCTCCGCCCGGCGGGCCGCGACCTCCCGCCAGTACCTCGCCGACGCCGCCGCCCGGCAGGGCCGCCTCACCGAGGCGGCGGCCGAACTGCGCGAGGTGCTGGCCCAGTTGGACGAGGCAGAACTGCCCTGGCAGACCCCGCGGGTGCTCGGTCTGCTCGGCCAGCTGCTGCTGCAGGGCGACGAACCCGGCCAGGCGGTCGAGGTGCTCCACCGGGCCCTGGCCGAGGCCGTGCGCTGGGGCGAGGACGCCTACCCGTACGCGCCGACGTACATGATGCTCGGCCACGCCAGCATGCAGGTCGAGGACTTCGGCGGCGCCGTCCGGGCGCTGTCCGAGGCCGCCGCGCGCTTCGACCGGCAGGGCGCCGGGGCCGTCGAGGAGGCGGCCCGGGTGCGGCTGCAGCTCGCCGACGTGCTGCGCGCCACCGGCCGGGCCGCCGACGCGGTGGCCGTGCTGGAGTCCGTCCTGGACGCCCAGGCCTCGACCGCCGGACTGGACGTGCGGATGGTCGCCCAGGTCCGGCTGGACCTCGCCCGGGGCCTGGTCGAGCTGGAGGAGCACCGGGACGCGGCCGAGGAGTACCTGCGGCTGGCCGAGCTGGTCTCCGGCTGGGAGGACCAGGAGACCCACACCATGGTCGCCTGCGAGGCCGCCCTGACCCTCGCCAAGGCGGACCGCTGGGATGCCGCCGAGGCCGCCCTCGGGCGCGCCCGGGAAGCGCACCGGAAGGCCCCGCAGGTCGACCGACTGGCGGCCACTTTGCGGGAGTTCGCCCAGCTCACGATGTGCGAGCGGGGCGGCGCCGAGTGGCTGGACGCCGCGCTCGCCCTGGTGGCCGAGGCCGACGCGCTCGGCGCGGCCGCCGAACGGGACGGGCAGGAGCACAACGGCTGGTACCTGCGCGGCGGTTCGCACTACGCGCGGGCGCGCTGCCTGGCCATCGCCGACCGCTTCGAGGAGGCGCTCGCCGAGGCCGAGCGGGCCGTCGCGGTGTACGGGCAGGAGGGGGAGCCGGCCGGCTCGCCGCAGCCGGAGTCGCTGCGGGCCGAGTCCGTGCGGCTGGCCGCGCTCATCGAGGGCGGCGACCTCGGCCGCCCCGGGGCGGCGGTGAAGCGGCTGACCGAGGCGATCGCCCGCTCCGAGGCGGCCGGCCTGACCGAGGCCCCGCGGGTGCTCACCGAGTTGCGGGAGCGGTTCGCGGCCGGCTGAGCCCGCGGGCGGGGGCGGGCGCCCTTGGACGCCCGCCCCCACCGCTGTGGTCCGGCCCGGTCAGCAGGGGCCGTCGTCGCCCCAGACGCCCCACTGGCCGCTGGCGCTCGGCACCTCGTTCAGGGTCCACCACTTGGCGTGGTAGTTGTGCCCGTTGTACGAGACCTTGGCGCCCGCGGTGTACGTGGTGCTCGCGCTCCACGCCGGGGCGGTGCAGCTGCCCGGGTTGCCGGTCGGCGTGCCCGGGCCGGTCGGCGGGGTGGACGGGGGCGTGGTCGGCGGGGTGGTGGGCGGGGTCGCCCCGGCGAACTTCACGGTGTACTTGGTGAAGTCCCAGTCGCTCTGCGCCACGCTGGAGCAGGAGCCGGACAGCCCCGGGTCCACCGGGCCCGCGCACTGGCGGTCCCGGTTCACCGACCAGAAGGTGTACCGGGCCAGGCCGTGCGCGGTGGCGAAGTCCAGCACGCTCTGGAAGTCGGCCTGGCGGAAGTACTCGGCGGCGTCGGTGCGGCCGTTCATCATCGACACGCCCTCGTGGGCGTACGCGGTGGCCTCGCTCCAGCCGAAGGTGGTCTGCAGGATCTGGTTGAACTTCACCAGCGCGTCGGTCTGCGCCGCGGCGCCGTTGAAGCCGCCGTCGAACGGCATGATCGAGTAGTTGTTCGGCGTGAAGCCCTGCGACTTGGCCTCGTCGAGCATCTGGGTGCCGAACCAGCCGGTGCCCGCGTTGGTGCCGGCCGTGGTGATCGAGACGTACAGGCCGGGGTTGTTCTGCTGGAGGATGCGGGCCGCGCCGATCTCGTTGTGGATGGCGGCGGTGTTCTCGTACTCCGGCTCCTCGAGGTCGAAGTCGATCGCCTTGAGCCCGTACTTGGCGACCACCTGCTGGTACCCGGCGGCGGTCGCCTCCGGGGTGCCGCAGACCTGGCCGAGCTTGGTGCCGCCGTACCCGCCGACCGACACCGAGACGTCCCCGCCCTTGCCGCGGATGGTCTGGATGACGGCGGGCATGGCGGTGTCGGAGTCGATCGAGGAGGTGCCGCCCCAGGCGGGCGAACAGCTGTTGCCCTGGGCGAGGATGAAGGCCAGCTGGAAGGCCTTCTGGCCGGTGGCGTCCATCACGGCGGCGGCGTCCGGCGGGCTGTTGTCCTCGGGCATCAGGTACGGCGCCGAGGCGTACCAGTTGCTGCCCAGCCCGGTGCCGGCGTCGGCGGTGGGGGCGGCGGCCGCGCCGGTGCCGGCCAGGGCGGCGAAGCCGCCGGCGACCAGGCCGAGCGCGCCGGCCGTGGCGAGGGCGGCCCGGCCGGGGCGGCGTCTGCGGGGGGTCGAGGGGGTGTGCTGTGAGAGGCTGTGCTGTGGGGGAAGAGCGCGCTCCATCGGATGCCTTTCCAGGAGACGGCAGTGGGGGCGGAGGGCCTGGTCGCGCCGGTGTGGGGGTGGCGGGACGGCCGAACGGACCGTCGGCGATGGACAGTTGCCGAAGGTCATCACTGGTATAGACCTGTTGAGGAGGGGTGGTCAACCCCAAAGAGGTCAAGCCGCCCGGCGTACCGGACGCGCTATGCGGGGACGGTCACCCCGACCCCCGCGAGCAGTCCGCTCACCGCCGGGGACCAGGGGCGGCCGGTCGGCCCCGTGAGGGTGAGGGTGCGGTGCACGGCGGGCCGGATCGGCACCAGGACGCAGTCCGGCGGCAGCATGGTCAGGGCGAGCGCGGGCATCACCGAGACCCCGACGCCCGCGTGCACCATGCCGATCAGACTGTTGAGGTCGCGGATCCGGTGCCGGGGGGCGAAGCGGGTGCCGGCCCGCCGGTAGGCCTCCCGGATGTGGCGCTCGCAGCCGCCCTCCGAGAGCAGGAAGTCGTCGTCCGCCAACTCGCCGACGTGGATGGTCTCCTGGTCGGCCAGCGGGTGGTCGCGGCGCAGCAGCGCGTGCATCGAGTCGGCGCCGAGCGCGACCGCGCCGGGCGGCAGCGGTCCGGCGTCGACCAGGACGGCGGCGTCCACCGTGCCCGCCTCCAGCCAGGTGGCCAGTTCGTCGTCCTCGCCCTCGAAGACCCGCACGGTGACCTGCGGGTGCGCCGCCTTCCAGTCCCGCAGCAGCCCGGGCAGCAGGGCCTGGCAGACGGTGGTCGGCGCGGCCAGCCGCACGGTACCGGTGAGGCCGCCGGAGTGCCGGGTGGCGATCGTGCGGACGGCCGCCGCGGAGGCGACGGCGGTGCGGGCGTGCGGCAGCACCTGCTCGCCGAGCGGGGTGGGGCGGCAGGGGGCGCCGCGCCGCAGCACGGGTGCGCCGAGGGCGCGCTCCAGGGCGGCGACGGCGTGCGAGACGGCGGACTGGCTGATGCCCAGCTCGTCGGCGGCCGCGCCGAAGCCGCCGGTGTCGGCGACCGCGACCAGGGCCCTGAGCTGGGCCAGGTTGACCTCCGAGGCCATGAGACTTCCTCATCCTTCGCGCATCGCCACTTGTTGGACTCATGTTCCGTCGCCGGGCCACCCTGTGTCCAGGACGCGGAAGGCGTCACGGCACACGGAAGACGTCGTGGCCCGCGGGACGGAACGGACGAGGAGGTGGTCGGGGTGCGGCGCTGGTGGCCGGACTTCATGGCACTGTCGGCGATCTGGGGCGCCAGCTTCGCCCTGATCAAGGTGGCGGTCGACGCGGGAGTGCCGCCGGTGTGGGTGGCGCTCTGGCGCAGCCTGCTGGGCGCCGGCACGCTCTGGGCCGTCCTGCTGCTGCGCGGCGAGCGGGCTCCGCGCGACCGGGCGCTGTGGGGGCACTCGGCGGCGGTCGCGGTGCTGCTCAACACGGTGCCGTTCACGCTGTTCTCGTTCGGCGAGACCAGGGTCAGCTCGGTGCTCGCCGGGGTGCTGAACGCGACCACCCCGCTGTTCACCCTGCTCTTCGCGGTGCTCACCGTGCCCGAGGAACGCCGCCCCGGCGCCCGCCGGCTGACCGGCCTCGGGCTCGGCTTCGTCGGTGTGCTCACCGTGCTCGGGGTGTGGCGCGGCCTGGGCTCGGGGGAGAGCGCGGGCGCCCTCGCCTGCCTGGCCGCCGCCTGCTGCTACGGCGCGGGCTTCGCCTACCTGCGCCGCTTCCTGTCCGGCCGCCCGGAGTCGGTCACCACCCTCTCCGCGCTCCAGATCACCTGTGCCACCGTCGAGTTGGGGGTGATCGCCCCGCTCGCGGCCGGTGCCCCGCACTGGCCGGGCGGCTCGGCGGCGGCCGCCCTGCTGGTGCTCGGCGCGGCCGGCACCGGCCTGGCCTACCTGCTCAACCTCGGCCTGGTCCGCACCGCCGGTACGGCCGTGGCCTCCGCCGTCACCTACGTCATGCCGTTGTGGTCCACCGCCCTGGGCGCCGCCCTGCTGGCCGAGCCGGTCGGCTGGAACGCCCTGGCGGGCGGCATCCTGGTGGTCGCCGCCGTCGCCCTGACCCGCCCGCGCCGGCCCCCGGTCGCCGCCACCCCGCCGCGGGCCGCCACCCCGCCGAACCGCCGCGCGGACAGCCTGGGCGGATGACCGGGGACCCCCGCCGTTCCGGGCCGGGGCCGCCGCGCCGCGCCCCGGCCGCGTCCGGGCCCCGGTGCCCGGTCGGTCTGACGTTCGGTGGCCGCCGAATTACGGGTCGTGCCCGGAGGGCCGCTAGGGTGGCCCCCGTGGTGAGGTCGTGGGATGCGGCGGTCGAGCGGGCGCAGGACCGGCTGGCGGCGGGGGTGCGGTTGCGGGCCGCCGTCGAGGGGGAGGAACGGCGGTTCGCCCGCTGGGACTTGGCGTCGCTGCTGGAGGGCGAGCTGGGCGAGCTGGTGGACCCGGACGGGCTGGACGAGCGGGCCGAGCGCGGCTGGCGGGAGCGGCTGGGGGAGAGCGGCCGGGACTGGCCCGGCGGGGAGCTGTACCGGCGCCGGTACTGGATCCTGGACGGGCGGGGCGCGACCGCCGGGACGGTCGCGGTGGACAACTGGACCAAGGGCCCGAGCCAGCTCGCCGTCTCCTCCCTCTACCTGCGGCCGCAGGCGCGCGGGCACGGGCTGGCCGCCGACGCGCTGGACGAGGTGTACGCGGCGGCCACCGCCGAGGGCCTGCCGGGCTTCCGGCTGGAGGCGCACTGGACCTGGCAGCCGGCCGTCCGCTACTACCTGCGCCGCGGGCTGTGGGTGGTGGGCTGGAAGCGCTCGCTGTCGCTCGCCCGGATGCCCCAACTGCCCCTGCACCGGGTGCGGGAGGAGGACGGGCGGCTGCTTCTGCTGGTCGAGGACCGGCAGCGCGGCTGGGTGCCGATACTGGCCGCCGGGCAGGAGGGCCGCTGGCTGCGGCTGGACGAGACGGCGGACTACCGGGGCTGCGACGCCTGGGTGCACGAGTACGCCCGGTCGACGCTGGCGCTGTACCTGGCGCTGGCGGGCCGGCCGCTGGTGCGCGGGCCGCAGTGGCGGGCCGAGGCGTGGCGCTGGGCGGAGGCGGGTGAGCCGGAGGGCCTGGCGGCCAGGATCGAGGAGTTCGAGCGGGCCGCCCGGGCGGCGGGCCGCGGCGGGGTCCGCCCGCACCGTCCGGTGGCGCTGCCGGGGCCGGCGACGGGGTCGGCGAAGGAGTCGACATCGGATTCGGCATCGGATTCGACGGCGCTGGTGTCCCCGCGGCTGGCAGACTCGGCGGATGGCTGAGATCGAGATCGACGGCGCGCCCGCGGACCCGGCGCGGCTCGCCGCCCTGGGGCTGCTGAACTACGGGCACTTCACCACCCTGCGGGTCGAGGCGGGCGCCGTCCGGGGTCTGGAGCTGCACCTGGACCGGCTGGTGCGGGACTGCCGGGCGCTGTTCGCCGCCGAGTTGGACCGGGCGGTGGCCCGGGAGCGGATCCGCGCGGCGCTGCCGGCCGACGGCGGGCCGGGGATCGTCCGGGTGACCTGCTACGACCCCGCGCTCGGCCTGGAGCGCCCCGCCGCCCCGGCCGCTCCCGTCCTGCTGGTCACCACCCGCCCGGCCGCGGCCGTCGAGCCGGCCCCGCTGCGGGTGCGCACGGTGGCCTACCGGCGCGAGCTGCCGGAGGTGAAGCACGTCGGCCTGTTCGGCCTGGTGCACCACCGCCGTGCGGCCCAACTCGCCGGGTTCGACGACGTGTTGCTCACCGACGGGCAGGGGCTGGTGACCGAGGGGGCCACCTGGAACGTCGCCTTCCTGGCGGGGGAGCGGCTGGTACGGCCGGCCGGCCCCGCGCTGCCCGGCGTCACCGAGGCGCTGCTGGCGGGCGCGTACGACGGCCCGCAGTCCCGCGAGCCGGTCCGCGCCGACGACCTGGCCCGCTTCGACGCGGCCTTCGCGCTGAACGCGGGCGTCGGTCTGCGTCCGCTCGCCGCCGTGGACGGCACCGCCTTCGACCCGGCCCACCCGCTGCTCGCCGAACTGCGCGCCGCGTACCTCGGGATCGCCGCCGACCAGGTGTAGCGCCGCCGCCGGTGCGTCGGCTGCGTGCTGGAGGACCGCTGGAGGGGATCGCCCGCACGGGTGACAAACCCCGTGGTTACCGGCGCAATGGTACGGCAGGGCTGCCCAGAACCCTTGTGAACGGCTGATCATGACTGGAGATCAGCTACGCTCTCGCCCGCCCGGCCCGACCCGTCGAAGCAGAGAGTAGCCCCGATATGAGCAGTCCCCCTGCCGCCCCCGCGCCCCGTTGGCCGCTGATCCTCCTGCGCGTCACCGCCACCACCCTGGCGCTGCTGGCCCTGCTCCAGGCCATGCTCGCCGGCAGTTTCCTCAACGGCACCTACGACTCCCTCAAGGACCACGAGGACAACGCGATGATGCTGGCCACCGTGGTGGTGGTGCAGTTGGTGGTGGCCTTCTTCGTGCGCCGGCCCGGCGGCGGGCCGCTCTGGCCGCTGTGGACCACCGCCCTGCTGGCCGCCGCCGTGACCGGCCAGATCACCGCCGGGTACGCACGGTCGATCGGGGTGCACGTCACCCTCGGCGTACTGCTGGTCAGCGGCATCCTGTTCGGCCTGGTCGGCGCCTGGCGGCTGCCGCTGCCGGTGCGGGAGGACCGGTACGAGGGGGGCCCGGACGGCGGCGGACGGCTGCCGCGCCCCGGCGGGCCGGTGGAGGTGAAGCGGTGAACCGCCGCAGGTTCCTCGGCGTCGGCGCCTCGGTGCTCGGCGCGGGCGCGCTGGCCGCCGTCGCCGTCCCGTCGGCGGCGTTCCTGTTCGCGGAGGGTCGCCCCGGGCGGCTGCTCGGCAGCGACCTGCCGCTGCCCGGGGCCTTCCAAGTCCCGCTGCCGGTACCGCCCGTGCTCCAGCCGGTGCGCAGCGACGGCACCGACGACTACTACGAGATCACCCAGCAGGTCGCGAAGCTGGAGATCCTGCCCGGGGTGAAGACCGAGGCCTGGACGTACGGCGGCACCTTCCCCGGGCCGACCGTGGTGACCCGCTCCGGCCGGGCCGCGGTGGTCAAGCACCGCAACCAGCTGCCGGTGGCCTCCGTGGTCCACCTGCACGGCGGCCACACCCCGGCCGACAGCGACGGCTACCCGATCGACCTGCTGCTGCCGGTCGGCTCCACCGCCCCCGCCGCCTCCTCGATGGACGGCATGCCGGGCATGGGCCACATGACCGGCCACAACGTGGTCGGCGAGCGCACCCACACCTACCCGGGAAAGCAGCGCGCCGCCACCCTCTGGTACCACGACCACCGGATGGGCTTCACCGGCCCCGGCGTCTGGCGCGGCCTGGCCGGGTTCCACCTCGTCCAGGACGACGAGGAGGGCGCGCTGCCGCTGCCGCGCGGCGAGCGGGACCTCCCGCTGATGCTCGCCGACCGCTCCTTCGCCGCCGACGGCTCCTTCAAGTACCCCTCGACGGACGCCTCGCTCGCCGTGCCCGGCGTCACGGCCGGCTACATGAACGGCGTCCTCGGCGACGTCATCCTGGTCAACGGAGCGCCCTGGCCGCGCCTGGACGTCGACCGCGCGCACTACCGGCTGCGCCTGCTGAACGCCTCCAACTCCCGGCTCTACCGGCTCGAACTGGACCCGCAGCCCTCCGGCGGCGACGCGTTGGTCCAGATCGGCTCCGACGGCGGCCTGCTCGCCGCTCCCGTCACCCATGACGGGATCGAGATCGCCCCCGCCGAACGCTTCGACGTGGTCGTCGACTTCTCCCGCTACCAGCCCGGCACCCAGGTCCGCCTGCTCAACCGGTTCGGCAGCGGGCGCACGGCCGAGGTGATGCGCTTCGACGTCTCCTCCCGGGCGGTGACGGACGACGCCAAGGTGCCCGACCGACTGTCCGCCGTCGAGCGGTTGGACGCCGCCGCGGCCGTCGCCACCCGCGACTTCGCCTTCCGGCGCAGCGGCGGCGACGGCTGGACCATCAACGGCGACCCGTACCAGCCCGGGCGCAGCCTCGCGACCCCGGCCCTCGGCAGCGTCGAGCGCTGGCGCTTCTCCACCGATGTGCACCACCCCGTGCACGTCCACCTCGACCACTTCCAGGTGGTCGGCCGCAACGGCGGCGGCCCGGGGCCGTGGGACGCGGGCTGGAAGGACACCGTGGACCTGCGGCCGGCCGAGGCGGTGGAGGTGCTGGTGCGCTTCACCGACTACGGGGGGACGTACATGATGCACTGCCACAACCTGGAGCACGAGGACATGGCGATGATGGCGGACTTCACGGTGGGGTGAGCCCGCCGCCCGGTCTGCTGTGTTCCGTTCCTCCGTTCGGCCCAGTGCCGGAGGGCGCGGGCTGCGCCCTCCGGCACTCTTGTCCTAGCGTCGTGCCCAGGTGTGCGGCGAAGCCTGCCGGGTGACGGACGGAGCCGCCGCATGACCACCCCCGCCGAACGCCGCCGCACCGGGCGGGCCGCCCGCGAGCGCGTCTCCCGCTCCGAGCACGGCCGGTGGATCCCGGCCGCGGACCGGCCGGACCCGCTCGGCGTGCTGGAGGCCCAGGGCGCGGACCGGGTCGCCCGGCTGCTGCCGATCCGCTACGGCCGGATGGCCGACAGCCCCTTCGGCTACCTGCGCGGCGCCGCCGCCGTGATGGCCGCCGACCTCGGGGCCGTCCCCGACACCGGGCTGACCGTCCAACTCTGCGGCGACGCCCACCTGTTGAACTTCGGGGTGTACGCCTCCCCGGAGCGCGCCCTGCTCTTCGACGTCAACGACTTCGACGAGACCCACCCCGGGCCCTTCGAGTGGGACGTCAAGCGCCTCGCCGCCAGCATCGTGGTCGCCGCCCGCGACCACGGCCAGGACGACGACCGGGCCCGGCGCGCCGCCCGTACCGCCGTCCGGGGCTACGCCGCCGCGATGCGCCGGCTGGCCGGGCTCGGCGAACTCGACGTCTGGTACAGCCGGATCGACACCGCCGAGCTGCTGCCGCTGATCCGCCGGACCGGGCGGCGCAAGGCCGTCGAGGCCGACCTCGCCCACGCCCGGCGCCGCACCAGCCTCCAGGCCTTCGGCAAGCTCACCGAGGAGCGGGACGGGCGGCGCCGGATCGTCAGCGCGCCGCCGCTGATCGAGGAGCTGAAGCGGAACGAACTGCGCGGCGTCGGCCAGGTGTTCAGCGACTACCGGGCCACCCTCGCCGAGGACCGGCGGGTCCTGCTGGACCGCTACCGCTTCGTGGACGCGGCGACGAAGGTGGTCGGCGTCGGCAGCGTCGGCACCCGCTGCTTCATCGTCCTGCTGGAGGGCCGGGACACCCGCGACCCGCTGTTCCTCCAGCTCAAGGAGGCCGGCCGGTCGGTGCTGGAGGACCACCTGCCGCCGGTCCGGCTGGACGCCGAGGTCGCCGCCCACCACGGCGGGCGCCGGGTGGTCACCGGGCAGCACCTGATGCAGGCCGCGAGCGACATCTTCCTCGGCTGGACCACCGGCCCCGCCGGGCGGCACTTCTACGGCCGCCAACTGCGCGACATGAAGGGCTCGGTGGAGGTCGGCGCGATGACCCCCGCCGGCCTGCGCGCCTACGCGGACCTGTGCGGGCGCGCCCTCGCCCGCGCCCACGCCCGCACCGGCGACCGCCTCGCCGTCGCCGGCTACCTGGGCGGCGCGGACACCTTCGCGGACGCCGTCGCCGACTTCGCCCTGCGGTACGCGGACCGGACGGCGGCCGACCACCGTCAGCTGGTCGAGGCGATCGCCACGGGCCGGGTCACGGCGACCCGGGGGGTGTGATCGCCGCGGGGCGTGCGAGGTCCGCCAGACGCTCCAACTGCTCGTACTGGCCCGCGAGGTCGAGCGCGCCGAGCCGGGCGACGAGGTGCTCGGCCCCCGCCTCGCGGTAGCGGCGCAGGGCGGCGGCGACCTGCTCGGGGGTGCCCATGGCGATGGCCTGGATCTGCATCACCTCCTCGAGCGGCAGGCCGTAGTTGGACCGGACGTAGGCGTCCATGGTGCGGCGGGCCGCCTCCGGGTCCGCGTCGATCCGGACGTTGACGAACAAGGCGGGGGTGACGGCGTCCGGGGCGCGTCCGGCCTCGCCGGCGGCCTTGCGGACGGCAGCGAGGCCGGTGGCGTAGTCGGCCGGTTCGGGCGGGTAGGGCAGCCAGCCGTCGTAATGGCGTCCGGTGCGGGCGAGCGCCGCCGGGGTCGCGCCGCCGAGCCAGATCGGCGGGCCGGACGGCCGGAACGGCACGGTGGCGGGCGGGAGGTCGGGGAAGGAATGGAACTCGCCGCGGAATTCGGTCGCCCCCGCCCAGAGCGCCCGCCAGAGCGCCACCGTCTCGTCCAGCCGGGCGAAGCGGCGCTCCCACGGCACCTGGGACAGCTCGTGCAGCGGCTGCCCGAAGCGGCCCGGGAAGCCCGCGCCGACCGCGACCGTCAGTCGTCCGCCGGAGAGCAGGTCCACCGAGGCGAGTGCCTGCGCGGCCTGCACCGGGCGGCGCAGCACCGGCAGCAGTGCGCCGGTGCCCAGCCGGATGTTCCCGGTCACCGGGGCGACCGCCGCCAGCATGGTGAGCGGTTCGATCCGCGGGGTGAGCAGGGAGTCGTTGACGAAGAGCGAGGTGAAGCCCGACTCCTCGGCGCGGCGGGCGAATCCGATCAGGTCGCGGGGGTCGCCGGCGGGCTGCCACTGGTCCCGGCCGGTGGGAAGGAATACTCCGATGTCCATGCCGTGGATCCTTCGTCTCGCTGTGAACGGGATCAATTCCCCCGGGGGAATGGCGGGCACCTCCCGGGTGCGGGTAGAAGTGGGGCGTGGACCTCCCCCAGGCGCTGCGCGAGCGCCGCATCGGCCGCCGGCTCAGCCAACTCGACCTCGCCACCCGCGCGGGCACCACCCAGCGGCACCTCAGCTTCATCGAGTCCGGCCGCTCCGTTCCCGGGCGCGGCATGGTGGTGCGCCTCGCCGAGTCGCTCGACCTGCCGCTGCGCGAACGCAATGAGCTGCTGCTGGCCGCCGGTTACGCCCCCGTCTACCCGGAGAGTCCGCTCGACGGGCCGCAGCTGGCGCCCGTCCGGGAGGCGATCGACCACCTGCTGGCCGGGCATCTGCCCTACCCTGCGCTGGTGGTGGACCGGCACGGTGACGTGGTCGCGGCCAACGAGGCGCTGGACGTGATCACGGCGGGCGCCGACCCGCGCCTGGTCGGGCCCGGTACCAACGCCTACCGGCTGGCCCTGCATCCGGACGGGCTGGCGCCGCGCATCCTCAACTTCGCCGCCTGGGCCCGGCACATCGTCGAACGCACCCGCCATCTCGGCGAACTGCACCGGGAGTTGAGCTCGTACGTGCCGCACGTCGCGGTGGGGGATCAGCACCTGGGCTTCGCCGTGCCGCTGGAGCTGCGGACCGAGCTCGGCGAGCTGCACCTGATGACGACGGTGACCACCTTCGCCACCGCCGTCGACGTCACGCTCGCCGAGCTGAAACTGGAGGCCTTCCTCCCGGCCGACGCCCGGACGGCGGAGCTGTTGCTCAGATCCCGGGGAACTGGTAGTCGGCGGTGATCCGTCCTTCGGCGTCCAGAACGACGAACTCCACTCCGCCGCCCGCCGGTTCACCGTCCGGTACGGACACCATCTCCCAGCTGAACCGGACGACGTCGCGCAGCCGCACGGCGTCCTGCCGCGCCCGGAAGGTGAACTCCCCGGGCGCCACGAACTCCTGGTACGCCCGGGCGACGCGGAACTCCAACTCCCGGTAGCCGCGCGCCTCCAGCACCGGCTCCGGGAAGCCGACCCGGGTGGCCTGCGCGCGGATCTCCTCCGGTGGGTGCACCAGGTGCACGCCGTCCTCGGTCCACAGCCGCTCGATGGCTTTGCGGCGTGCTCCGGCGTCCGGCTCCGTCCACAAGGCGGCGTAACGGTCGGCGAGTTGCTGGGCGGTGCTGGTCATCATCGACTCCTCGGAGGGCCAGGTCGGTTGCGGTGCGCCCCATCCTCGGCGCGGCGTCGCGGCCGGACAATTCCCGCCCGGGAATGACGGCCCCGCTGCTTCCGCTGCTCCCGCTGCTCCAGCCGGTCTCGCCGGTCTCGCCGGTCTCCGAGGGAGGACGAGGGGGCCGGACCGGCGGTGCGGTCAGCCGTGTGACCGCAGGCCGTCGAGGACCAGCTGGAGCAGGTGGTCGCGGCGCTCGGCCAGGGCCGGGGCCTGGTCACCGACCCAGCTCAGCGCGTTGGCGAGGGCGAAGAGGTCGACCGGCTCGACGTCCGGGCGGATCACGCCGTCCCGCTGGGCCGCGGCGAGCAGTCGGCCGCCGGCCCGCCGCATCCGCAGGCAGCTGCCGTGCAGGCCGGAGTCCGGGTCGTGCAGGGCGGCCAGCAGGGTGGCCGGGAGGTCGTGGAAGGCGCCGGCGCCGAGGACGAACTCGTGCAGCCAGTCGGCCAGCGCCGCTTCGGCGGACAGGTCGGCGGCGGCGAGGGTGTCGGCCCGGGTGGCGAGGTGGTCGAAGCGGCGGCCGAGCAGGGCCTCCAGCAGGTCCTCCCGGGTGGGGAAGTGCCGGTAGAGCGTGCCGAGGCCGATCCCCGCCCGCCGCGCGACGTCGCGCAGCGAGGCCTGGGTGCCCTGTTCGGCGACCACGGCGGCCGCCTCCGTCAGGATCCGGTCGCGGTTGCGCTGGGCGTCGGCGCGGGGGGCGCGCGGTTCGACGGGCATGGGTCTCCTCGCCATTGACAATCGGAGCACTGCTCCGGTTACTCTCTTCCGGAGCAGTGCTCCGGATTCTAGCCGGAGCCGTCCACGCCGCGCTGGGGGAGACACCATGGGGACCGTAACGACGATGAGGGCCGTCCGGCTGCACGCTTTCGGCGAGCCGGAGGTGCTGGTGCCCGAGGAGGTGCCGCGGCCGGTGCCCGGGCCCGGCGAGGTGCTGGTCCGGGTCCGGGCGGCGGGCGTCAACCCGCCCGACTGGTACGCGCGGCGGGGCTTCCCGAACATCCCCCGCGAACTGCGGCCCGCCTGGCAGCCGCCGCTGATCCTCGGCAGCGACGTCTCGGGCACGGTCGCGGAGCTCGGCGGCCCCGACACCGGGTGGAGCGTCGGGGACGAGGTCTTCGGGCTGATCCGGTTCCCCGGGCTCGCGTCCGGTTACGCCGAGTACGTCGTCGCCCCGGCCGAGGACCTCGCCCGCAAGCCGGCCGCCCTCGGACACGCCGAGGCCGCCGCCGTGCCGATGGCCGGACTGACCGCGTACCAGTTCCTGCACCGCCACCTGGGCTACCAGGGCGGCGGGCCCGCCGTGGTCGTCGGCGCGGCCGGCGGGGTCGGCCACTTCGCGCTCCAACTGCTGCGGCTGGCCGGGGCCGAGGAGGTCGTCGCGGTCGCCTCCGGGCGGCACGAGGCGTTCCTGCGCGGGCTCGGCGCCGACCGCTTCGTGGACTACACCCGCACCCCGGTCGCCGAAGCCGTCCGGGACGCCGACCTGCTCATCGACACCGTCGGCGGCCCCGACGCCCACCTGCTGCTGCCCGCGCTGCGCCGCGGCGGCCGGGTGGTGCCCGTCTACCTCGGCGACTACCGGCCCGAGCGGGCGGCCGAACTCGGTGTGGCGGTGAACGAGGGCGTCTGGCAGGTCCGCTCCAGCGGCAGCGACCTCGCCGACCTGGCCGCGCTGCTGGCGGACGGCCGGATCCGGGTCGCCCTGGACGGTGAGTACCCCCTGCACGAGGCCGCGGCCGCCCACCGCAGGGCCGAACAGGGGCACATCCAGGGCAAGATCGTCCTGCGCGTCGGCGACTGACCCCGGACGCCGCCGCGGACGGCGCGGCGGCCCTGGCCGCCGCCCCCGGTCACCCGGCCCGGCGGATCGGGGCCCACTTGTGACGACGGCGGGCCTCGGGCCCCGGGCGGCCGCCGTCGTCCGGGGCCCGAGGGGTCAGGGCACCAGCAGGTGCAGGGCCGCGCGCTGGAGGGTGACGTCGACGGGGAGGGCGGTGATGAACTCGCCGTCGGCGTAGGCGGTGATGCCGGGGGACTCGATCCGCAGCGACTCGGTGCGCAGGGTGGTGACCTCCGGGCGGGTGGTGTGGGTGCCCTTGAAGAGGGTGGGGAAGAAGCGGGCGATCCGCAGCCGGGGCATGGCGTCGACCAGGGTGACGTCGAGCAGGCCGTCGTCGGGGAGCGCGGCGGGGCAGATCAGCATGCCGCCGCCGTAGCTGCGGGTGTTGCCGATGGCGGCGAGGGTGAGGTCGCGTTCGATGACGGTGCCGTCGGCGAGGGTGATCCGGAACGGCAGGGGCCGCAGGTTGGCGAACTCGGCGAGGATGGCGAGGTTGTAGCGCATCCGGCCGCGGGGCCAGCGCAGCCGGTTGGCGCGGTCGCTGACCAGGGAGTCGAAGCCGCTGGCGAGGACGGAGCCGTACCAGCGGACGGCGCCGTCCGGGCCGGTGATCCGGCCGAGGTCGACGTCGCGGGTGCGTCCGGCCGCGATGACGTCGGCGGCGGCCTCGGGGTCGCCGATGGGCAGGCCGTACTCGCGGGCGTGGTCGTTGCCGGTGCCGGCGGGTATGACGCCGAGCGGGACGGCGGTGCCGGCGAGGGCCTGGAGGGCGAGGTTGACCATGCCGTCGCCGCCGACCACGGCCACCGCGTCGGCCCCGCCGGACGCCGCCTCGCGGGCGAGGCGGACGGCGTCGTCGGCGGAGCGCCCGGCCTGCGGATCGACCTCGATGCCGAGGGCGCGCAGGCGGGCGACGGCCCGGCGGGCGGCGGGTTCGGCGTGGCCGATGCCCGCCGCCGGGTTGGTGAGAACGGTGACCCTGCGGATGACGGTTCTCGCCGCGGTCACGGGATCAGCTTGCCGGGGTTGAGGATGCCCGCCGGGTCGAGTTCGGCCTTGACGGCGCGCAGGACGCGCACGCCGAGGTCGCCGATCTCGTCGGTCATCCAGGGCCGGTGGTCGGCGCCGACCGCGTGGTGGTGGGTGATGGTGCCGCCCGCGCGCAGGATGGCGTCGCCGGCGGCGCGCTTGGCGGCGCCCCAGCGGGTGAGCGGGTCCTCGCCGAGGGCGGCGACGACGGTGAAGTAGAGCGAGGCGCCGGTCGGGTAGACGTGCGAGATGTGGCACAGCACGAGCGAGCCGGGCAGGGCGGTGGTGAGGGCCTCGGTGACGGCGGTCCGCAGGTCGGCGAGCCCGCGCCAGCCGGCGGCGGTCTCCAGGGTCTCGCAGAGCGCGCCGGCGTTGAGCAGCGAGTCGCGCAGGTAGGGCGCGTTGAACCGGCCGTGCTCCCAGGCCCGGGCGGGTGCTTCGCCGAGCGAGGTGCCGCCGGCTGCGAGCAGGACCTCGCGGGTGAGGGCGTGCCGGGCGGCGACCTGCTCGGCGCTGCCCTCGAAGACGGTGACGGCGAGGCAGCCGCTGACGGCGGGGGCGCCGCCGATCTGTTCGGTCATGGCGAGGTTGATCATGGTCTCGGCCTCGTCGGAGAGCCGGATCACGGTGGGGCCGGTGCCCTGCTGCTCGACGGCGCGCAGCGCCGCCGTGCCGGTGGCGAAGTCGGGGAAGCTCCACGCCTCGTACGCCTTGACGGCGGGCAGCGGGTGAATGCGCAGGCGGACGGCGGTGATCACGCCGAGGGTGCCCTCGGAGCCGAGGAAGAGCTGGCGCAGGTCGGGGCCGGCGGCGGAGGCGGGGGCGCGACCGAGGTCGAGCGTCCCGGCGGGGGTGACCACCCGCAGGCCGCGGACCATGTCGTCGAAGCGCCCGTATCCGGCGGAGTCCTGGCCGGAGGAGCGGGTGGCGGCGAAGCCGCCGATGGTGGCGTAGCGGAAGCTCTGCGGGTAGTGGCCGAGTTCCCAGCCGCGCTCGGCGAGCAGGGCTTCGGCGGCCGGGCCGGTGAGGCCGGCGCCGAGGACGGCCTCGCCGGCGGTCTCGTCCAGGTCGAGCAGCTGGTCGAGGCGGCGCAGGTCGAGGGAGACGACGGCCCGCAGGCCGCCGCGCTCGGGGTCGAGGCCGCCGACGACGCTGGTGCCGCCGCCGAACGGGACGACGGCGAGGCGGCGTTCGGCGCAGACGGCGAGGACAGCGGCGATCTCGGCCTCGTCGCCGGGCAGCACGACGGCGTCGGGCGCGTCCTGTTCCCCGCGGCTGCGGCGGCGCAGCAGGTCGGGGGTGGACTTGCCGCCGGCCCGGGGCAGCCGGTCGGCGTCGGCGGCGCTGACATGCTCCGCGCCGACGGCGGCGGCGAGTGCCGTGACGTCCTCGGCGGTGATCCGGGTGGGGCGCAGCAGGACCTCGGCGGCGCTCGGCCCGGGGGCGGCGTCGCCGGTGACGCCGAGGGCGGCGGCGAGCAGCCCCTTGATGTCCGCGGACAGCTCCTTGGCGAGGGCCGGGTCGCCCCAGGCGTTCCACTTCATCGGGGGGAGCGGCAGCGCGGCTGCGGCCGCTCCCGCTTGCGTCTCAGGTGCCATGCGTTACAGTTTCACACATCATGTCAAGTAGTAACGCCACGGCCGGAGCGCCGCGCAGCACCGACGACGCGATCCTGGACGCCGCCGCCGACCTGGTCGTGCACCTCGGCGTCCGCCGCACCCAGCTGGCCGAGATCGCGCGCCGCGCCGGGGTCAGCCGCCCGACCGTCTACCGGCGCTGGCCGGACGTCCAGGCGGTGATCGGGGCGCTGCTCACCCGCGAGATCATGGCCACCCTGGACGGCACCCCGCTGGGCGAGCACGACCAGGACGCCCCGGTCGACCGGGAGACCTTCGTGGACCGGGTGGTCGAGGTCGCCGTCCGGCTGCGCGACCACCCCGTGCTCGGCGCCCTGCTCCACTCCGACGACTCCGACCTGCTGCTCCAGTACGTGGTGGAGCGGCTCGGCGCCAGCCAGCGCGGGCTGCTGGAGGCGCTGCGCACCGGCATCGAGCGCGGCCAGGCCGGCGGCTCGGTCCGCGCCGGGGAGCCGACCGAGCTGGCCGCCATGGTCCTGCTGATCGCCCAGTCCACCGTCCAGTCGCACCGCATGGTCGCCTCCCTGCTGCCCGAGGCGGCCTGGCGGCGCGAACTGGCCAGAGCGTTGAACGGATACCTCGCGCCATGACCCTCTCCGCAGGCCCGTACACCGGAACGGCCCGACTCGACGCCCGGCGACGGACGTTCGAGCTCGACGCGCTGGCCGACGACCCGCGGGTCGACCTGCTGGTGATCGGCGGCGGGGTCACCGGCGCCGGGGTGGCGCTGGACGCCGCCGCGCGCGGCCTGCGGACCGTCCTGGTCGAAGCCCGCGACCTCGCCTTCGGGACGAGCCGCTGGAGCTCCAAGCTGGTGCACGGCGGCCTGCGCTACCTCGCCTCCGGGCGGGTCAAGGTCGCCCGGGAGAGCGCCGTCGAACGCGGCGTGCTGATGACCCGCACCGCCCCGCACCTGGTCCGCGCCCTGCCCCAACTGGTGCCGCTGCTGCCCGACCTGCTGCGCCCCGGCCAGGCCGCGCTGATCCGTGCGGGCTTCCACGCCGGGGACGCGCTGCGGCTGAGCGCCGGGACGCCGGGCGCCCTGCTGCCCCGGGTCCGCCGGATCGACGCGGCCCGGACCAGGCAGCTGGTGCCGGGCGTGCGGACGGCCGGCCTGCGCGGCGCGCTGGTCGCCAACGACGGCCAACTCATCGACGACGCGCGGCTGGTGGTCGCCCTGGCGCGCACCGCCGCGCAGTACGGGGCGAGTGTGCTGACCCGGGTGCGGGCCGAGTCCGTCACCGGGACGTCGGCCCGGCTGGTCGACGCGCTGAGCGGCCAGTCGCTGACCGTCACGGCCGGCGCGGTGGTCAACGCCACCGGGGTGTGGGCCGGCGAGGTGGACACCTCGATCACGCTGCGCCCCAGCCGCGGCACCCACCTGCTGGTGGACGCCGCGACCCTCGGGTACCCGGTGGCCGCGCTCACGGTGCCGGTGCCCGGCTCGACCAGCCGCTTCGTCTTCGCGCTGCCGCAGCAGCTCGGCCGGGTCGCCGTCGGCCTGACCGACGAGGACGCCCCGGGCCCGGTCCCGGACGAGCCGCAGCCCACCGAGGCCGAGCTGGACTTCCTCCTGGACACTGTCAACGCGGCCCTCGCCACGGCGCTGACCAGGGCGGACGTGCGCGGCGCCTACGCAGGTCTGCGCCCGCTGATCGACACCGGGGGCGGGAACACCGCCGACATCTCCCGGGAGCACGCGGTGCTGGAGTCCCCGTCCGGGGTGGTCACCGTGGTCGGCGGCAAGCTCACCACCTACCGGCGGATGGCCCAGGACGCGGTGGACACCGCCGTCCGGCTGCGCGGCCTGCCCGCCCGCACCTGCTGGACGGTCCGGCTGCCGCTGGTCGGCGCCCCGGGCCACCGCGACAGCCGGCCGGTGCCGATCCAGGGGGTGCCCGCCTCGCTGGTCGCCCGGCACGGCGGACTGTCCCACGAGGTCGTCGCGGCAGGGGAGTTGACGCCGGTGGCGGAGGGCCTCGACATGACCCGGGCCGAGATCGCGTACGCCGTCACCCACGAGGGCGCGCTGGACGCGGCCGACGTGCTGGACCGGCGGACCAGGATCGGCCTGGTGGCGGAGGACGCCGAGCGGGCCCGGAAGGCGGTCGAGGAAGTCCTGGCGGAGACCGCCGCGGCGTAGCGGAGGCGGGGGACGGACGGCGCGACGGCCGGTGCGGCGGATCCGCCGCACCGGCCGTCATCGTGTGCGCGGGGTCCGTCAGGACTCGCGCTTGAGCGGCGCCTGGAGGTTCCAGAGCCGCCCGTCGGGGTCGCGGACGGTGGCCAGCCTGGTCCCGAAGTGGGTGTCCTCGAACGGGGTCACCACCTCGACGGCGTCGCCGGCCCGGAACGCGTCGGCGTCGGCGACCTTGAGCACCGGCTGGAGCGGCGTCCCGCGGTCGGCGGGGACCTCGGCGACGAAGAGGGTCGGGCCGTCGCCGTTGCGCAGCTGCCCGGAGTTGTGGTCGGTCTCGAACTCCAGCTGGTAGCCGAGGCTCTGGAAGAACTTCACGGACTTGCCCCAGTTGTGGGTCTCGATGAACACGGCTTCGATGCCTTCGGTCGTCATCTCAGTTCTCCTCGCTGGATCCGGTGGACGGTTGCCCGGTGGTGGGGGCGTCGAGGTAGGCGCGCAGCGCCGCGGCGACCAGCGCCGAGAGCGACAGCTCCTCCTCGATGGCGCGGAACTTCACCTGCTTGATCAGCTCGATCGGCAGGTACACGTTGAACTGCTTCACATCCTCGTTTCCCACGACAAGGATGCTAACACCATAGCTTGCTAGCATGGTAGCCGCGAGGGGATTCCGGGCGGTGCAGCGCGGGTTCAGCGCGCGGTGCGCTCCGGCATCGGGTGTTCGGCGCCCGCGAGCTCCAGCACGCAGGCCAGCGGGTGCTCCGCCCGGCCCGTCCGGTCCAGCCGGACGGCCAGCGGCCGCGGCGGCTCCTCGGCGAGTTGCCCGGACAGGGTCAGCGGATAGCCGCCGTGGCCGTGGACGCGGTGGAAGGCGCACTCCTTGCCGTCCACCAGCAGTTCGGTCTCGGTGATCCAGCCGGAGCGGACGTTGACGGTGACCGAGTGTCCGTCCCGGTCGAGGTGGAAGCTGTACCGCTGGCGCATGGGAACCTCCCGCGAGGGCCTCGGAGCGGGGGCGGCCCGGGGATCCATCGCCAGTCTAGGGCGGCCGTACCCTCCCGGCGCTCCGGCCGGTACGGTGATCGGTGTGCGGACGGATCGGGGCCGGGGGTGATCGGTTCCCGCTCCGGCCCCTGAGAAATCCCCGGGGCGGGGCCCGCCCGCAGGCGGATTCTCGTGATCTCTACAGTGTTGTAGATTCGTCCGCAGGGAGAGATCCGAGGAGGGCATTGTGGGAGTTTCGCTGGCCAAGGGCGGCAACGTCTCGCTGAGCAAGGAGGCGCCCGGTCTGAGCGCCGTGATCGTGGGTCTCGGCTGGGACGTTCGCACCACCACCGGGGCCGACTACGACCTGGACGCCAGTGCGCTGCTGTGCAACGCGCTCGGCAAGGTGGTCTCGGACCAGCACTTCGTCTTCTTCAACAACCTGCGCAGCCCCGAGGGTTCGGTCGAGCACAGCGGCGACAACCTGACCGGTGGCGGCGACGGCGACGACGAGCAGATCAAGGTCGACCTCGCCCGGGTGCCGGCCGACGTCGCCAAGGTGGTCTTCCCGGTGTCGATCTACGACGCCGACGCCCGGCTGCAGAACTTCGGCCAGGTCCGCAACGCCTTCATCCGGATCATCAACCAGGCCAACGGCCAGGAGATCGCCCGGTACGACCTCACCGAGGACGCCTCGACCGAGACCGCGATGGTCTTCGGCGAGCTGTACCGCAACGGCGCCGAGTGGAAGTTCCGTGCCATAGGCCAGGGTTACGCCTCCGGCCTGCGCGGCATCGCCACCGACTACGGCGTGAACGTCTGATCCTCTGCACCATCCCCACGAGGGCGGGTCGGCTCAGCCGGCCCGCCCGAGTGCGTGTCCGCCGAACCCTCCGCCGCCGCCGAGCTGGCCCCGCCACCATTCGGCCATGGCCGGCTCGTCCATGGCCGACCAGTCCGGCGCCCCGGTGACCTGCGCCCGGCCCAGCGTCCGGCCCAGGTTCACCAACTCCAGCCCGGCCGCGCTCCGTTCGAGGTCGTATGCGGCCAGCAGCGGCGCCCAGGTGTCGCCGCCGAGCCGCCGTCCGGCCTGCTCGAAGGCGTGGGCGTCCTGCAGCGCCTTCACCGCGCCGCTGGTGTTGTGGGGGCGGACGACGGTCGCCGCGTCCCCGCCGATCAGCAGCCGCCCGGCGGTGCGGCGCGGGGTCGCCAGATCGTAGACGGGCTGCAGCAGGGTGCGTTCGCGCGGGGTCAGCGCGATCACGCCGGCCCAGTACGGCGGCAGCTGCCGCGCGGCGAACTCCCGCATGGCGTCCAGTTGTTCGTCGGTGAGGGTGCCCGCGGCGACGGCGGTCGGGCCGTCCAGCCGGAGCCAGTGCGGGGTGGGGGCGTAGAAGACCCAGTTCACCTGGGTGCTGCCCGGGGCGAGTCCGGGGATGCGGTAGAGCACGACCTGGCCGCCGGGGTAGCAGACGGTGGCGCACTCCTCCTCCGGCCAGGCCGCGGCCCCGCCGGGCAGTGCGTCCAGCCGCGCGGAGTCGTAGCTGCCGCGCCAGCACACGTAGCCCGCGTACTCGGGCTCGGCCTGCGGGCAGACCGCCGCCCGGACCACCGAGCGGTAGCCGTCCGCGCCGATCACCAGGTCGTACGGGGTGCGGGTGCCGTCGGCCTGCTCCGTCCAGGCGCCGTCCCGGTCGTCGCCGACCGCGGTGACGGTGGTGCCCGGCCGGTACTCCACCGACTCCGGCGCCTGCTCGCGCAGGGTCTGCCAGAGCACCGCCCAGTGGTGGGAGTGGAACGGGAAGGGCTGGAGCCAGAGCGTCCGCCCCCGTCCGTGCCGGCCGTCGCCCTCGCCGGCCGGCCCGCGGGCCGTCCAGCGGCGCACGGTGAGCCGGTGGCGGCGGGTGTCCGGCGCGAGGTGGCCGGCGTCGACCAGTTCGGCGAACCGGTCGTTGTGGGTGCAGATCCCCAGGCCGCGGTCCTCCAGCCGGCCCGGGCTGCGCTCCAGCACCACGACCCGCTCCGCGCCCAGCCGGGCCGCCGCCCCCGCGAAGGCGCTTCCGGCGATGCTGCCGCCGACCACGGCGACCGCTCCACCCCGCATGGTCCGTCCCCTCTCGCCGGGCCCCGGGAGGCCGGGAAGGGTCTTCCGTGCCTGTTGCCCCGGGAGTCGACGATACGCGGCGCGGGCCCGCCCCGGGGGCGGTACGGCCGCTCCGGCGCGGCCTCCGGAAGCCGGGCTATGCAACTAGTTGCATAGCGCCGCGAGTGTCCCCTACTCTGCGGTAACAATCCGGGAGACACCTCCCGCCGGCCGCCCCCACAGGAGACGTCGATGAGCTCGACCCCCGGCAGCAGCCGCTACCCGCACCTGCTCAGCCCCCTCGACCTCGGCTTCACCACCCTGCCCAACCGGGTGATCATGGGCTCGATGCACGTCGGCCTGGAGGAGGCCCCGGGCGGCTACCGGCGGATGGCCGCGTTCTACGCCGAACGCGCCCGCGGCGGCGTCGGCCTGATCGTCACCGGCGGCATCGCCCCCAACGAGGCCGGACGCCCCTGGGACGGCGGCGCCATGCTGACCACCGAGGCGGAGGCCGACGAGCACCGGGTGGTCACCGACGCGGTGCACGCCGCCGGCGGGAAGATCGCCCTGCAGATCCTGCACTTCGGCCGCTACGCCTACCACCGCGACCTCGTCGCCCCCAGCGCCCTCCAGGCCCCGATCAGCCCCTTCGTGCCCAACGAGCTCACCGCCGAGCAGATCGAGCAGACCATCGAGGACTTCGCCCGCTGCGCCGGACTCGCCCGCCGGGCCGGCTACGACGGCGTCGAGATCATGGGCTCCGAGGGCTACCTGATCAACGAATTCGTCGTCGCCGCCACCAACCACCGCGAGGACGAGTGGGGCGGGCCCTACGAGCGGCGGATGCGCTTCCCGGTCGAGATCGTCCGCCGGGTCCGCGAACGGGTCGGCGAGGACTTCATCATCGTCTACCGGCTCTCCATGCTCGACCTGGTCCCCGGCGGCTCCACCCTCGACGAGGTGGTCCAGCTCGCCCAGGCCGTCGAGGCCGCGGGCGCGACCATCATCAACACCGGCATCGGCTGGCACGAGGCCCGCATCCCGACCATCGCCACCTCCGTCCCGCGTGGCGCCTTCGGCTGGGTCACCGAGCGCGTGATGGGCCGGGTCGGCATCCCGCTGGTCACCACCAACCGCATCAACACCCCTGAGATCGCCGAGCAGTTGCTCGCCGAGGGCAAGGCCGACCTGGTGTCGATGGCCCGCCCGCTGCTCGCCGACGCCGACTTCGTCGCCAAGGCCCGCGAGGACCGCGCCGACTCCATCAACACCTGCATCGGCTGCAACCAGGCCTGCCTGGACCACACCTTCAACCTCCAGATCACCTCCTGCCTGGTCAACCCGCGCGCCTGCCACGAGACCGAACTCGTCCTCGCCCCGACCAAGTTGCGCAAGTCCGTCGGCGTCGTCGGGGCCGGCCCGGCCGGCCTCGCCCTCGCCGTCTCCGCCGCCGAACGCGGCCACGCCGTCACGCTGTACGACGCCGCCGAGAGCGTCGGCGGGCAGCTGAACATCGCCCGGCGGATCCCCGGCAAGGAGGAGTTCAACGAGACGCTGCGCTACTACCGCACCCGGCTGGCCGAGTTGGGCGTCACGCTGCGCCTCGGCGCCGTCGTGACCGCCGAGCAGCTCGCCGCCGAGGGCTTCGACGAGGTCGTCCTCGCCACCGGCGTCACGCCCCGAACTCCCGCCGACATCCCGGGAATCGACCACCCCAGCGTGCTCGGCTACCTGGATGTGCTGCGCGACGGCGCGCCCGTCGGCGAGCGCGTCGCGATCCTCGGCGCGGGCGGCATCGGCTTCGACGTCGCCGAGTTCCTCACCGACCAGGGCGACCAGGCCAGCCTCAACCCGCCCGTGTTCCAGGCCAAGTGGGGCATCGACCCGGAGTACCGCGAGCGCGGCGGCCTGCGCGCGCCCGAGCGGCCGACGCCCCCGCGCAGCGTCCACCTGCTGCAGCGAAAGACCGGCAAGGTCGGCGCCGGGCTCGGCAAGACCACCGGCTGGATCCACCGCACCGAGCTCAAGCACCGCGGCGTCACCATGGTCGCCGGTGCCACCTACGACCTGATCGACGACGCCGGGCTGCACTACACCGTTGACGGCGAACGCCAACTCCTGCCCGTGGACACCGTGGTGCTCTGCACCGGACAGGAGCCGCGCCGCGACCTGGAGGCGGCGCTGCGCGAGCGCGGCCTGTCCGTCCACGTGATCGGCGGCGCGGACGTGGCCGCCGAACTGGACGCCAAGCGGGCCATCAAGCAGGGGACGGAACTGGCCGCCGCCCTCTGACACCGGGTGGCCGGGGGGCTACCCGGCGTACCGGGCCCGCGGCGCCGCGCCGCGGGCCCGCCGGCCTGTTCCTGTGCCTGTCCCTGTCCCTGTCCTTGTGCCTGTCCATGTCCCTCTGATGTGACCTGACCTGCGAGGACGTCCGCCCGCGCGCTCGGCCCGGGCCCCGGTGGGACACTGGTGCCCTGTCCCTGCCCGACCTCTCGACCGGGGGCCAGCATGTCCCTCCCGAGGACTCTCCACGCCCTCGCCGCCGCGGCCCTCGTCGCAGCGGCCGCCCTGGGCCCGGCCGGATCCGCGGGCGCCGCCGGTGCGGGCGTCGCCGCCGGTGCCGCGTCCGCGCCGGTGCTGCCCTCCGCCGACCAGCTGAAGTCCGCGCTGCTCACCGCGAACGACGTCGGGCCCGGCTACACCGAGGCCCCCGTCACCGGCAGCCCCAGCCCGAGCGAGAACCCCACCCCCGTCAGCGGCTGCGACGCGCTCAACGCCCTGATCACCATGCACGCCACCGCGCCCGGCCCGGCGACCCCGCACGCGGAGACCGAACTCGACGGCCCGGACGGCAATCCGATGGTGACCGAGTCCCTCGCGGCCGAGGACTCCGCCCGGCTCGCCGCGGACTTCGCCACCGTCACCGACGCGTTCAAGACCTGCCACACCATCACCTTCAACGCCGGCATCGGGGACTCCGTGACCTTCACCGTCACCCCCGTCACCCTCGGCGACCGCCAGGACGCCCCCGCCGTCCGTCTCGACGGCACCCTGGCCGGCGTCCAGCTCAGCGCCTTCCTCGGCGTCGAACGCTTCGGCACCGTCGGCATGGCCTACGGCTTCTTCCAACGCCAGGGCGCCGACTCCCAGACCGCCTCGATGCAGTACCGCACCGCCGTCGCCAAGGTCGAACGCACCCTCGGCACCACCGCGGGCAGCACCACCCCGCCCACCGCCACCGCCACCCAGGGGATATCGGTCTGACCGCCCCGGGACGCGCGGCGGCCCCCGTCGAGCGGTGTGCTCGACGGGGGCCGCCGCACGGTCGGTCAGCAACAGCCGGCTCGGGCCCGCGACCGGCTCGGGGCGGGCGGCCGCACCCCCGTGGCGGCCGCCCGTCGTCCCGTCACGGCACGAGTCCCGTCACGGCAGGAGTCCCGTCACGGCAGGAACTTGACCTCCGGGAACTTCGGCGAGGGCCCGTCGAGGAGCGGGCTGCGGCGGTGCCGGAGGTGGCGGTCGAAGAAGGCGAGCGGGTAGGACTGCTGGATGCGGGCCGAGCGGTCGGCGGGCAGGGTGCCGACCATCTGCTGGATCTGCGCGTCGGGGATGCCGAGCAGCTTGCCGACCTGGGGCATCAGGACGGCGGCGTCCTCGTAGGAGAGGTGGCGGACGCCGTCGGCCTGGATGTTGAGGTGCCAGCCGTGCAGGTGGTTCCAGAAGGTGACGGCGTCCGGATTCTGGTTGCGGCCGAACTCGGCGGTGAGCATCATGAACGGCCGGTCGAGGTCGGTGACGGTGATCGCCGCCATCGGGCCGTCGATGGCGAGGCCGGCCCGGACGCGCCGGTCGGCCATGATGACGGCGGCGGTGGCCGAGCCGCCCTTGGACCAGCCGAACATGCCGACGTCCATCGGGTCGGGGGCGCCGAGGAGGCCCTCGGGGAGGGTCTTGCCGTCGACGTCGGGGTTGCGGCCGGCGGCGAGTTCCTCGACGCAGTCGAGGACGAACCGGGCGTCGGCGGCGCAGTCGTTCGGGCTGATCCTGGGCGCGCCCTCGATCCACGGGGTGAGCACCCTGCCGTCGGGGAACTCGGTGAAGGCGTCCCAGGTGTGGTCGACGGTGACCACGATGTAGCCGTGGCTGGCGAGTTCCTGGACGACCACGGTGTTGACGGCCCGGTGGGCGTGGGCGCCGTGCGAGTAGACGATGACGGGCAGCCGGTGGCCGGGCCGGTGGACGGGTGCGCCCAGGCGTGCCGCGGTGAGCGGGCCGGCGGTGATCGGGAGCTGGTAGCCGGCGTCGTCCAGGAAGGCCTTGAGCGCGCCGTCGGACAGCCAGGGGGCGAGCGGGAGCTCCTCGGCCTTCCGGGCGGGGTACCAGACGGCGGCCATCAGTTCGCGGAAGCGGCCGGGGCCGGCGAAGGGGTCCGGCCGGGAGGCGTCGCGCAAGTGCAGGGCGACCGTGCCGATGCGGTGCGGGCCGGTGGGCTCGGGCAGGGTGATCCGGGCGGGCGTGCCGCTCGGGGCGGCGGGTGAGGTGGGCGCGGTGGGTGACGTGACCGCGGTGGGGGTGGCCGCCAGGGCGGTGGAGGCCAGGCCGAGCGGGGCGGCGGCGCCCAGGGCCAGTGCGGTGCCCAGCATGCGACGGCGGGTCAGTCCGGTGGGGCCGGTGAACGGCGTGGTGTCCATGCGCGGAACGCTGTCACGGGGCGCGGGGGAGCGGCATCAGCCCGGTGACTGATCTCCCGGCCGGGCGCATTGGCCCACGGGTTTACATCCCCGGGCTGATGCGCCCGGGCGGGCGTGAAAGAGGACCGGTAGCGAAAAGGGCCGGGCGTGAAAAGGGTCGGGAGTGGGAAGTCGGCCGAGCCGACTTCCCAAAAACCCGAGTATCGGGGCGGCGCGGGCCGCGGACCCGCCGATGAAGAAAAACGCCGAGGCGGGGCAGCGGGGGGAGGGGTGAGGA
>NZ_JBEOSP010000036.1:0-95589 GCF_040303105.1 Kitasatospora sp. NPDC096128
TCCGCCTGGACCAGTGCGAACAGCGCGCTCGGGTCGGCGGCGGTCTGTGTCCCGGCGATTCGGACGGTGCCGCCGACGATCAGGGGGGCGAGCAGTTGCCAGACCGAGACGTCGAAGGTCAGTGGCGCGTTCTGGACGACGGTCTGGCCGGCGGCCAGGTCGAGGTCCCGGACCTTGGCCCAGAGGTGGTTCATCATTCCCGAGCGCTGGACCATGGCGCCCTTGGGCCTGCCGGTGGAGCCGGAGGTGAACATCACGTACGCGAGGTCCGATCCGCCGCCCAGGGAGGGGAGTTCGGTGGTGCCGTCGGCGTCGGAGGGGTCGGCCAGCGGCAGGACGGTGACCCCGGCGGCCTCCGGGATCTCGCAGCCCGCCCCGAGCAGCAGGTGGGCGGCGCCGCTGTCGGCCAGCAGGGCGGCGTTGCGGGCGGCCGGCGCGGCCGGGTCCAGCGGCAGGTAGGCGGCGCCGACCGCCTGGACGGCCAGCAGCCCGGCCAGGAAGGGCACTCCGGGTTCGGCGAGCATCGCCACGACCGAGCCGCGGCCCGCTCCGGCGGCGGACAGCCGGGCGGCCGCTCCGGCGGCCCGGGCGAGCAGCCCGCGGTAGTCGACCTGTTCGCGGCCGTCCCGGACCGCCACCGCGTCGGGCCGTTCGGCCGCGACGACGCGCACCCGGTCGACCAGGCCCTGGTCGGGTGCGGTCGTGGTAGCCCGGTCGCCGAGCAGCCCGAGCGGCTCGCCGCTCGCGCCCAGGCCGACCCGGCCGAGCGGGCGGTCGGCGGGCATGGTGGCGAGGGTGTCCAGGAAGGTCGTGAACCGGGCCAGGTGGGTGGCGAGTTCGGTGCCGGTGTAGAGCTCGGGGTTGCCGTCGAGGTGGAGGTCCACGGTGCCGTCGGCGGCGTTGAGGACGGTCAGGATGAGGTCCTTGACGATGCCGGTGGAGAGGTTGACCACCACGCCCCGGCAGCCCGGGCCGAAGGCCAGCTCGGGGTCCTGGTCGAGCACGTTGATGAACGGGCCGAAGGCGCGCTGGTCGTCGATCCGCAGGCCGATGTCCCGGCGGATCCGGTCGCCGCGGTAGCGCTGGTGCTGCAGTGCGCGGGCGACCTCGCGCCAGGCCGCGCGCAGCAGCTCGGTGCGGGTCAGCTCCGGGCGGACCGGGACGGCCAGCGGCAGGTAGTTGGCGAGCATGCCGGGGATCGCGCGGCTGACCGCGCCGACCCGGCCGGTGACCGGCAGGGTGAGCAGCGGCGCGGCGACGCCGGTGGCCCGCTGGGTGTAGGCGGCCATCGCGGCGACCATCAGCACCGGCAGGGTGACCTTGCCGTCCTGGGCGAGGGCGTGCAGCGCGGCGGTGGTCTCCGGGGAGAGCCGGGCGGTCTCGCGCAGGGCGACCCGGGCGGGGGCCGGCTCCTGCTCGGAGAGCGAGACCAGTTCGGGCAGCGGGCCGTGCCGGTCGGAGGTGAGGCGGTCGGTCCAGTAGTCGCGGTCCTTGCCGACCATCTTGGAGTCCAGGTACCGGCGCTCGGCGTCCAGCAGGTGGTGGAACGGCGGCATCGCCTCGGCGGCCGGTTCGGGCCCGTCGATCCCGTCGGCCCCGTCGGCCTTGGCACCGGTTGCGTCGCCGAGCCGGCCGTAGAGGCCGGAGAGCTTGGGGTAGAGCAGCCCGCGGCTGAAGCCGTCCGACAGGATGTGGTGCATGCACAGGTAGAGCAGGTGCCGGTCGGGGCCGAGCCGGATCAGCGCGCCGCGGAACAGCGGGAAGTCGGTGATCTTGATCGGGTCGGCGTGGTCCGTCCGCATCCACTGCTCGGCGGCCGCCAGTGGATCGGGGTGGTCGGCGAAGTCCAGCCGCTTCAGGGGGAGTTGAGCGAGCGGGCGGATGATCTGGCCGGGCCCGCCGTCCTCCTCGACGAACTGCACCCGCAGCCCCTCGGCCTCGTGGCCCAGGCGCCCGAGGGCCAGCGCGAGCCGGTCCGGGTCGAGCGATCCGTGCAGGTCGATGTAGTCCGCCATGTTGTAGGCCAGCGGCCCGGCGGCGAACTGCTCGTCGAACCAGATCTCGGCCTGCGCCGCGGTGAGCGGCAGCACGGCACCCGGGTTCGTCGTCGTTGCTTCGTTCTCCGTCATCCTCGCCTCAGCCGCTTCGAAATCTCTGGCAACTCTCGGAACCTTCGGAACCCCGGACCCGGCTCAGCCGGTCACCGCGTGCAGCCCGGCGCCGACGCCGAGCCCCGTGCGGTCGACGCCCGGCAGCAGGCCCTCCGGCCCGATCGAGCGGGCCACCCACTCGTCGCGGTAGACGGTGTCCAGGTAGCGCTCGCCGAGGTCCGGCGCGATGGTCACGGCCGTCACCCGCTCGCGCACGCCGCCCGCGCCGTCCCCGTGGTGCTCGTCCAGCCAGCGCAGCGCCCCGCTCACCGCGGTACCGGTGGAACCGCCGAACAGGAAGCCGCCGCGCATCAGTTCCCGGCAGGTGCGCACGGTGTCGCGCTCCTCGACGTGGACCGGGTGGTCCACCAGCGAGTCGTCCAGCAGCGGCGGGCGCACGCTGGTGCCCAGGCCGGGGATGTGCCGGGTGGCCGGCGGGGCGCCGAAGGTGACCGAGCCGACGCTGTCCACCGGGACCACCCGCACGGAGGGCCGCCGCTCCCGGAAGTACCGGGCGCAGCCCATCAGGGTGCCGGTGGTGCCCGCGCCGACGAACAGCACGGTCAGATCCGGGAACTGACGGGCGATGGCGGGCGCGGTGGTGCGGTAGTGGGCCATCCAGTTGCCCGGGCTGAGGTACTGGTTGAGCCAGACCCGCCGCTCGTCCTCGGCCAGCAGCGCCCGGACGTGCCGGATCCGCGCGCCGAGGAAGCCCTCGGTCGGGTGCGGCTCGGTGATCACGTGCACCTCGGTGCCGTAGGACTCCATGATCTGCCGGGTGGCCTCGTTGCAGCGGGAGTCGGTGACGCAGACGAACCCGTAGCCGCGCGCCGCGGCGAGCACGCTCAGCGCCACGCCCATGTTCCCGGACGAGGACTCCACCAGGGTCGAGCCGGGCCCCAGCAGGCCGGCCGCCTCGGCCCGGGCGACCATTTCCCGGGCCGCCTTCAGCTTGATGGAACCGGCGAAGTTGAATCCCTCCACTTTCAGGAAGAGACGGTGCCCGAAGATCGGCTGAAGATTCACGAAGAGGTCGCTGACCTCGAATTCGTGCGACGCGGAAATGACCGGCACGGAGACTCCTGGCCTTCGGTGACGAATTAGCCTCGGCGGCCAGCCTCCCGCCGCGCGCTGACGCAGTGCTGACGGATTGCTGACGGCCCCCGCCGGTCCGGGCATCGGCACAGCTCGACGGGGTGCGTCAGCCGTCCGTCAGTTGCCGGTCAGTTGCCCGTCAGCGCGATCGGAAAACGTTTGTTATTCCGTACGTGCACCGCACTCGCACCGCACTTGTGCGGGCCTTCCGTGAGGAGCCCGGTTTGAATCGGCCGTCCGCCATCAGTGAAGTCCTTCCGCTCTCGCCGCTGCAACAGGGACTGCTCTTTCTCTCGGAGTACGACCGCGCGGGGACGGACGTCTACACCATTCAGCTGGTGCTCGACTTCGAGGAGCTGACCGACGCCGGGGCGGCGGCGCTGCGCACTGCGGCGGGCACGCTGCTGGAGCGGCACCCGAACCTCAAAGCGTGCTTCCGGACGCGCAAGAACGGCGAGGCGATCCAGGTGGTCCCGACCACGGTCGCGCTGCCCTGGCGGGAGGTCGCGGTGGCCGGCGCCGGGGCGGAGGCGGACGCCGGGTTCGAGCGGCTGGCCGAGGAGGACCGGCTGCGCCGCTTCGACCTCGCCCGGCCGCCGCTGCACCGGCTCACCCTGGCCCGTGCCGGGGACGGGCGGTGCCGGCTGCTGTGGACCGTCCACCACATCCTGCTGGACGGCTGGTCGATGGTCACCCTGCTCGGCGAACTGGCCGAACTGGCCCGGGCGGGGGGCGAGCCGGGGGCTGCCCTGGAGCCCGCCGCCCTGGAGCCCGCCGCCCGCTACCCCGCCCACCTGGCCTGGCTCGGCGCCCAGGACCGGGCCGCCGCCCGTGCCGCCTGGAGCGCGGCGCTGGCCGGGGTGACCGAGCCGACCCGGCTGGTGCCGGCCGGCCGTACCCGGGGCGCGGGGGCGGACGCGCTGCCGCGGTCCGTCCAGCTGGACCTCGACCCCGCCGTGTCGGAGGCGCTGACCGGCTTCGCCCGCTCGCGCGGCCTGACCGTCAACGCGGTGGTGCAGGGCTGCTGGGCGCTGCTGCTGTCCCGGCTGACCGGCCAGGACACCGTGGTGTTCGGCGCGGTCAGCTCCGGCCGCCCGGCCGGGCTCCCGGACGTCGAGCGGATGGTCGGGCTGTTCGCCAACACGCTGCCGGTCCGGGTGGACGTCGACCCGGCGCGCACCCCGGCCGAGCTGTTCGCCGCCGTCCAGCACGCCCAGGCCGAGCTGCTGCCGCACGAGCACCTGACCCTGGCCGAGGTGCAGCAGCTCACCGCCGTCCGCGGCGAACTCTTCGACACCGCGCTGATGTTCCAGAACTACCCGATGGGCAGTCTGCGGCTGGACCAGGGCGACGGCCCCCGGGTGACCGGCGTCGACATCCGCTCGGCCACCGACTTCCCGGTCACCCTCACCGTCTTCCCCGGCACGCCCTTCGGCCTCGCCGTGAACCACCTGCCCACCCTGGTCGACGCCGCCGAGGCCGAGCTGATCGGGCGGCGCTTCGCCCGGCTGCTGGCCGCCGCGGTGGCCGCGCCGGACCGGCCCTGCGGGCGCCTGGACGTGCTGGACGGGGCCGAACGGACCCGGATCGTCGAGCGCCGCAACGCCACCGCGACCGCGCCGCCCGGCCGTTGGCTCGCCCCGCTGCTGGCCGAGCAGGCCGCCCGCACCCCGGACGCGCCCGCCCTGCGGTGCGCCGGACAGCGCCTGAGCTACCGCGAACTGCACCGGCGGGCCGAGGAGTTGGCCGATCGGCTGAGCGCCGCCGGGGCGGGCCCGGAGCGGGTGGTGGCGATCGCCCTGGACCGCTCGGTGGACCTCGTGGTGGCCGCCCTGGCCGTCCTCCGGACCGGCGCCGCCTACCTGCCGCTGGACCCGGACTACCCGGTGGAGCGGCTGCACTACATGCTCGCCGACGCCGCCCCGGTGGTCACCCTGACCCACCGCCGGGTGCGCGAACTGATGCCCGGGGGAAGCACGTTGTGGGTCCTGGACGACCCGGACGGCCTCCCCGCGGTGGCGGCCGGGCGCGGTGCGCCGCCGGAGCCGGACGGCGGCCACCCCGCGTACGTCATCTACACCTCGGGCTCCACCGGCCGCCCCAAGGGCGTCGTGGTGCCGCACGCCGCGCTGGTCAACCTGGTCCGGGACATGGCCCGGCGCTTCGCCGTCACCCCGGCCGACCGGCTGCTCGCCGTCACCACCTTCGGCTTCGACATCGCCAACCTGGAGCTGTTCGTCCCGCTCGCCACCGGCGCCGAACTCCTGCTCGCCGACCGGGAGACCGTCCGCGACCCGGCCGCCCTGGCCGAGGCGGTCACCGGCCTCGGCGCCACCGTCCTCCAGGCCACCCCGAGCCTGTGGCAGTCGCTCGCCGCCGAGCACGCCCCGCGCCTGGCCGGGCTGCGCGCCCTGGTCGGCGGCGAGGCGCTGCCCGAGCCGCTGGCCCGCGCCCTCACCGCGCACTGCGCCTCGGTGACCAACGTCTACGGGCCGACCGAGACCACCGTCTGGTCCACGGCCGCCACCCTGACCGCGGACCCGTCCGGCCCGCCGCCGATCGGCACCCCGATCGCCAACACCCGGGCCTACGTGCTGGACGGCGCGCTGCGGCCGGTCCCGGACGGCACCTTCGGGGAGCTCTACCTGGCCGGCGCCGGCCTCGCCCGCGGCTACCTGGGCCGCCCCGGCCTGACCGCCGAGCGTTTCACCGCCGACCCGTACGGCCCGCCCGGCACCCGGATGTACCGCACCGGCGACATCGTCCGTTGGGACGCCGCCGGCCGGGCGCTGGAGTACGCCGGGCGCAGCGACTTCCAGGTGAAGGTCCGCGGCCACCGGATCGAGCTGGGCGAGATCGAGTCGGTGCTGGCCGCCCAGCCGGGGGTGCGGCGGGCCGTCGTCACGGCCCGCACCGACCGGGCGGGGGACACCCGGCTGATCGCCTACGTGGTGCCGGCCGGGGTCGACCGCGACGGGCTGCGCGAGCGGGCGGCGGCGGTGCTGCCCGCGCACATGCTGCCGGCCGGGTACGTCGCCCTGGACGAGCTGCCGCTGACCCCCAACGGCAAGGTCGACCGCAAGGCCCTGCCCGCCCCGCCGGAGGAGCGCTCGGGCGGCGGGCGCCCGCCGGTGGGGGAGCGCGAGGAGCTGCTCTGCGCGGTGTTCGCCGAGGTCCTCGGGCTGGAGCGGGTCGGCGCGGACGACGACTTCTTCGCGCTCGGCGGGCACTCGCTCTCCGCGACCCGGGTGGTCAACCGGCTGCGCGCCGCGCTCGGGGCGGACGTCCCGCTGCGGGCGCTGTTCGACGCCCGGACGGCCGAGGGCCTGGCCCGCGCCCTGGCCGCCGCCGAGGAGCCCGCGGCGGCGGGTGCGGCGGGTGCGGCGGGTGCGGCCGGTGCGGCGGGTACGGCGGGTACGGCGGGTACGGCCTCCGCCCGGCCGGTGCTGGGCGCCGCCGGGCGGCCCGCCACCGTGCCGCTGTCCTTCGCCCAGGAGCGGCTGTGGTTCCTGGACCGGATGGACGGCCCGACCGGCGCCTACAACATCCCGCTGGCCGTCCGACTGACCGGCCCGCTGGACCGGGCCGCCCTTGCCGCCGCCGTCCGGGACGTGCTGGAGCGCCACGAGAGCCTGCGCACCGTCTTCGCGGAGGCGGACGGGCGGCCCGCGCAGCTGGTGCTGACCGCCGCCGAGGCCGAACCGGCGGGCGGCGGGCTGGAGTCGGTGGAGACGGACCCGGACGGGCTGCCCGCCGCGCTGGCCGCCGAGGCGGCCCGGCCCTTCCTGCTCTCCGCCCACGTGCCGCTGCGGTCGCGGCTGTTCGTCCTCGGCCCGGAGGACCACGCGCTGCTGCTGACCGTGCACCACATCGCCGCCGACGGCTGGTCGCTCGGCCCGCTGGTGCGCGACCTGGCCGAGGCCTACCGGGCCCGCTCCGAGGGCCGGGCGCCGGACCGTCCGCCACTGCCGGTGCAGTACGCCGACCACGCGCTGTGGCAGCGCGCCCTGCTCGGCTCCAAGAACGACCCGGACAGCCTGGCCCACGCCGAACTCGCCCACTGGCGGAAGGAGTTGGCGGGCATCCCGGAGGAGCTGGAGCTGCCCGCGGACTTCCCCCGCCCGGCCCGGGCCGGCCACCGCGGCGGCGAGGTCCGCTGCGCGCTGCCCGCCGCCGCGCACGCCCGGCTCTCCGAGCTCGCCCGGGGCGGCGGCGCCAGCACCTTCATGGCCGTCCAGGCGGGGCTGGCCGCCCTGCTCACCCGGCTCGGCGCGGGCACCGACATCCCGCTCGGCAGCCCGGTGGCCGGGCGCAGCGAGGAGGCCGTCCAGGAGCTGGTCGGCTTCTTCGTCAACACCCTGGTGCTGCGCACCGACACCTCCGGCGACCCGGCCTTCCGGGCGCTGCTCGGGCGGGTCCGGGAGACCGACCTGACCGCCTTCGCCCACGCCGAACTGCCCTTCGAGCACCTGGTCGAGGAGCTCAACCCGGTCCGCTCGATGGGCCGCCAGCCGCTGTTCCAGGTGGTGCTGGCCTTCGAGAGCTCCGGCGCCTTCGAGAGCTCCGGCGCCTTCGAGAGCTCCGACTCCGACGGCGGGCAGGTCCCCGGCGGCCGGGCCCCCGGCGGCCCCGGGGCGCCGCTGCCGCCGATGCCCGGGCTGACCGCCGAGGTGCTGCCGATCGACACCACCACCGCCAAGTTCGACCTGTCCTTCCAGGTCCGCGAGCACACCGCCCCGGACGGCGCCCCGGCCGGGCTGGACCTCCTGCTGGAGTACCGCGAGGACCTCTTCACCGCCGACACCGCCGACCGGCTGGTGCGCTCGCTGGCCACCCTGCTGGACTCCGCCGCCCGCACCCCGGACGCCCCGCTCAGCGCCCTGGAGCTGCTCACCGCCGAGGAGCGGCACGCCCTGCTCGCGCAGGGCGACACCCCGCCGGCCCCGCCGGTGGTGCCGGGCGCCGGCACCCTGCCCGCGCTGCTGGAGCACGCCGCCGCCCGGCACCCGGACCGCCCGGCGCTGATCGCCCCCGACGCCGTCCCGGCCGGGCCGGACACCCTGCGCCTGGACCACCGCGGGCTGAACGTCCGGGCCAACCGGCTGGCCCACCTGCTGCTGGCCCGCCGGATCGGCCCCGGCGACGTGGTGGCGCTCGCCCTGCCGCGCTCCCCGCAGCTGGTCGTCGCCCTGCTGGCGGTGCTCAAGACCGGCGCCGCCTACCTCCCGGTGGACCCGCAGTACCCGGCCGAGCGGATCGCCCACATGCTCGGCGACGCGGCGCCCGTCCAGGTGCTGGCCGCCGAGGGCGTGACACTGCCCGAGGGCGTCACCCCGCTCCTGCTGGACGCCCCCGGGACGCTGGCCGAACTGGCCGGGAGCCCGGACACCGACCCCGGCGACGCCGACCGCACCAGGCCGCTCACCCCGCAGGACACCGCGTACCTGATCTACACCTCGGGCTCCACCGGCCTTCCCAAGGGCGTCGCGGTGCCGCACTCCGGGGCGGTCAACCTGGTCGCCGAGCTGCACCGGCTGCTCGGGCCCGGCCGCCGGGTGCTGCAGTTCGCCTCGTTCAGCTTCGACGCCACGGTGTGGGAGCTGGGCGCCTCGCTGTGCACCGGCGGCACCCTGGTGTTCGCCACTGACGAGAGCCGGCTCTCCGGGGAGCAGCTGGCCGCACTGCTGGCCGAGCACCGGGTCGACCACGCGATCCTGCCGCCCACCGTCGCGGCCGGCCTGCCGGACGACGCACCGCTGCCCGCCGGACTGCTGCTCGCGGTCGGCGGCGAGGCCTGCCCGCCCGCCCTGGTCGACCGGCTCGCCGGGCGGCTCGACCTGCGCAACGCCTACGGCCCGACCGAGGCCTCGGTCTGCGCCACCTGGAGCGGACGGCTGCGCCCCGGGGACGGCCGCCCGCCGATCGGCCGCCCGCTGGGCGGTCACCGGGCGTACGTGCTGGACGCGGCGCTGACCCCCTCGCCGGTCGGCGTCACCGGCGAGCTGTACCTCGCCGGGGCCGGCCTGGCCCGGGGCTACCCGGGCCGCCCGGTGACCACCGCCGAGCGCTTCGTCGCGGACCCGTACGGCCCGCCCGGCACCCGGATGTACCGCACCGGGGACCTGGTCCGCCGACGGGCCGACGGCACCCTGGAGCACGTCGGCCGGGCGGACCACCAGGTCAAGCTGCGCGGCTTCCGGATCGAGCTCGGCGAGATCGAGGCCGCGCTGGCCCGGCACCCGGTGGTGGTGCAGGCGGCGGTGCGGGTCCGCCCGACCCGGACCGGGGTCCCGCAGCTGGTCGGCTACGTGGTGCCGCTGCCCGGGGTGGCCGCCGTGGACGGGCCGGTGCTGCGCGCCTTCCTCGGCGAGTCGCTGCCCGCGCACATGGTGCCGGCCGCCCTGGTGACGCTGCCCGCGCTGCCGCTGACCGCCAACGGCAAGCTGGACGTCGGCGCCCTGCCGGAGCCGGGGGCGGTCTCGGACCCGGCGCCGTCGGGGCGTCCGCCGGGCACGCCCGCCGAGCAGGCCTTGGCGGCCGTCTTCGGTGAGGTGCTCGGGCTCGAACGGGTCGACGCGGACGGGGACTTCTTCGCGCTCGGCGGTGACAGCCTGCGCTCGGTGCAGATCGTCGGCCGGGCCGCCAAGGCCGGGCTGACCCTGTCGTTGGCCGATGTGTTCACCCACAAGACGGTGGCCGCGCTGGCCGCCGTCGCCCGGCCCGCCGCGCCCGGACCGGTCGGGGGCGGGGCCGGGGCCGGGCGGCTTCCGGCGGCGCTGCTGGAGCCGGTGCTGGCGATCCGGCCCGGCGGCAGCGCCGAGCCGCTGTTCTGCGTGCACGGCGGGGTCGGCTTCGGCCTGCCGTACGCCGAGCTGGCGGCGCACCTGGATCCGGACCGGCCGGTCCACGCGCTGCAGTCCGACGGCATCGCGGCGCCCGCCGGGCAATGGCGCAAGCCCGTCGGCGTAAAGGAGTTGGCCGCCGAGTACCTGGCCCGGATCCGGGCGGTGCAGCCGCACGGCCCGTACCACCTGCTGGGCTGGTCCTTCGGCGGGCTGGTCGCGCACGAGCTCGCCGTGCAACTGCGCGCGGCGGGCGAGCCGGTGGCCTTCCTGGCGGCGCTGGACGTGCAGCCGGTGTACCCGGGCGACCCGAACCCGACCGACGAGGAGATCCGCGCCGCCTTCCTGGCCCACCACGCCGCCGGCACGGGCATCGAGGAGGCGGAGCTGGACCGGCTGATGGTCGTGATGCGCCACCACACCGACATCGCCCGGGAGTTCACCCCCGGGCGGTTCGACGGGCCGCTGCTGCTGTTCGTCGCCACGGGCGCCACGGGGGCCGAGGACGCCGAGGACGCCGAGGACGGCACCGGCGCGGACAGCGGCACCGCGGTGGCCGTCGAACGCTGGAAGCCGTACCTGGGCGGCCCGCTCACGGTGCACCGGGTGCCGTGCGGCCACGAGGAGATGCTGGGCAAAGAGGCGGCCGGGCGGATCGGTGCGCTCACCGATGCCGCCCTGCGCCGCCTCCGCTGACCCTCGTCGGGCTCCGTGCGCTCGCGGCCTCCGCTACCTCGGTGACCGCGTGGCCGCCGTGGCCCCGGGGTGAGCTGCCCTCACCCCGGGGTCACAGCGACGGGTCCTGCATCAGGATCGCCTGGTACAGGTGGTGGAGCCGGCGGCTCGGCTTGAGTCCCAGCTCCTCGTCCAGCCACTTGCGGGTGCGGTGGAAGATGTCCACTGCCTCCGACTGGCGGCCGCAGCGGTACAGCGCGATCATCAACTGTTCGCTGAACCGCTCCCGTTCGGGGTACTGGGCGAGCAGCTGCTTGAGTTCGGCGACCACCGTGCCCGCCTCGCCCGCCTGCAGCTGCGCCGCGATCAGGTCCTCGCGGGCGGTCTTGCGCTGTTCGTCCAGCCGCAGTGCCACGGCTCGGCACCAGGGCCCGTCACTGGTGTCCAGCAGGGCCGGTCCGCGCCACATCGCGAGCGCCGACCGGAGGGTGTCCATCGCTTCGTACGGCCGGTGTTCGACCAGCCCCGCGCCCTTCTCCGCCGTTCTCAGGAAGCGGTACGCGTCGACCGCCTCCTCCGGGGCCGTCAGCATGTAGCCGTTGTCGACGGTCCGGATGAGTTCCTGGTCCGGTCTTTCCAGGCCGAGTTCGGCCAGTGACTTCCGCATGCGTTTGACGTTGGCCTGAAGGGCGTTGCGCGCGTTCTTCAACGGCGCCTCCCCCCACAGTTCGTCGATCAGTTCGTCGAAGGCGACCACCTGACCGGCGTTCAGAGCGAGCATGGTGAGCATGACGCGGTTCTTCTTCGCCCGTAATCCCACCGTGCGTTGACCGTCGCCGATCAGTAGTGGACCCAGTATGGAGATATGCACCAAATTCCCCGTCCCTAGCGGTGAACTCCAGCCACGAGCTTGTCCGTTGAGTCCTCATAGGCGCCACCGTTCCAAGTGGTCGGCTTGTTTGAAGGGGACCGAGAAGGGGGAAAAGCCCGGGTATCATTCGCGCCGGTCAAGTATCGGACACCGGTGGCCGGTCCGGCCATGTACCTTCGTACATGAGTTGGTGGACTTGGGCCACCAGGCCGGCCTGCAACCGGGACTCGACCCCCAACTTCGCCAGGATGCTGGCCACATGGGCCTTCACGGTGCGTTCTGTGACGTGCAGCCGGTCGGCGATCCCGCGGTTGGAGTGCCCGGCCCCGATCAGGTCGAAGACCTGCCGCTCCCGTCCCGACAGGTTCCGCACCCGCGCGAGTTCGTCGTGCCAGCGCGCCGAGGTCAGGCCGCCGTCACTGTGCTGACCCACCACCGACAACCGCCCCCGATTTTGTGGCGCGCCCCGCCGCCGGTGGCCGGCCCCCCGTCGGGGGGCGTCCGCGCACCGCCGAACGCGTTAGCGATTCTACAACTCCCGTAACAAACCACCGCTGGCACGCTGGCGTCAAACCCCTTACGGAGCTTGGCCGGTGGCGCTGTACACGCACCAAACGGCCGGGCGGGCGCGGGCCCGCCCGGCCGTCGGGCCGGTGGTGGCAGCCGTCGCCGGAGTGGCGGACGGGTCGTCGGACGGGTCGTCTGAGGTGTTGCGGAGGGCCTTACGGCCCGTCGGGAGGCGCGGTGCGGGCGCCGGACGGGCCGACGTCGGGCGGGGTCACGGAAGCGTCGTGCGGGCCGCCGTCGAGGCGGCCGCGGCGGCCACGATCGCGGGCATCCGCGGGGTCTTGGCGACGGACTGCCGGGCCAGCCGGGAGGGCCACCAGGTCTTCCAGCCGAGCAGGGTGATCATCGCCGGCAGGACCACGATCCGGATCATCGTCGCGTCCAGCAGCACCGCGCAGGCCATCCCCACGCCCAGCTGCTTCATCTCGATGTAGTTCAGCGAGGCCAGCAGCGCGAACACGCAGACCATCACCGCCGCCGCGCTGGTGACCACCCCGGCCGTGCGGGTGATGCCCTGCTCCACCGCCTCCCGCAGCGAAAGCCCGCCGCGGGCCGCCTCCCGGATCCGGCTGACCACGAAGACGTGGTAGTCCATCGAGAGCCCGAGCAGGATCACGAACAGCATCAGCGGCATCCAGGCCACCACCCGGCCGGTGGACTCGAAGTGCAGCAGGTCCTCGGCCCAGGTGTGCTGGAAGATCAGTGCGAGCACGCCGAAGGAGGCCGCCGTGGAGAGCAGGTTCAGCGCCACGGTGATCAGCGCGAGGATGATCGACCGGAAGGCGAACGCCATCACCAGGAAGGTCAGCGCCAGCGCCACCCCCAGCACCCACGGCATCTTGTCCATCACATTCGCCCGGTAGTCCACGTCGTACGCCACGTCGCTGCCGCCGACCGCGAACTGGGCGCCCTCGACCGTGCCGAGGGTCTGCGGGGCGAGGTCCTCGCGCAGTCGGGCCAGCGAGGCCCGGGCCTGTGCCGAGCCGCTGTCGAACTGGGTGCCGATCGCCACGGTGGCGACCGTGCCGTCCGCCGAGGTCCGCACCACCGGCGCCGGCTCGTGGACGAAGAGCCCGTCCTTGAGCGTGCGACGGACCAGTTCGTGTACGGCAGCGCTGAGTTCGGCGCTGTGCCCGGGCGGGACCCGGGCCGCCACGGTGTGGGTGTCGGACTGGCTCGGGAAGGAGTGGGTCAGCCGCTCGTAGGACTGCATCGCCGGGATGGAGCGGGGCAGGTCGTCGATCCCGGTGGCCTTGAGCTTGAGCCCGAGCGCGGGCAGCGCGAGGACCAGCAGCGCTGTGACCGAGGCCACCAGGGCGATCACCGGGTGGCGCAGCGAGGGCCTGAGCATGGTCGACCAGAGCCGCGGCTTGACCCCGCCCTTCTGGGTGAGCCGCCACACCAGCGGCACCCGGGGCGCGTCCAGGTAGCGGCCGAACCGGGACAGCATGGCCGGCAGCACGGTCAGCGAGGAGATGATGGCGATCGAGACCACGATCACCGCGCCGGTGGCCATCGACTCGAAGGCGATGTGCCCGGCGAGGTAGAGCGCGCCCATCGAGACCAGCACCACCACGCCGGAGACCAGCACCGAGTGCCCGGAGGTGGCCGCCGCGATCTCGATCGCGTCGATGTTGTTGGCCCCCAACGCCCGTTCCTCGCGCTGGCGTTTGAGGTAGAACAGCGAGTAGTCGACGCCGATCGCCATGCCCATCAGGACGATGAACTGGGTCACCGGCCCCGGGTCGGGCACGACCTGGGAGGCGACGCCCCACAGCCCGAGCCCGGCGAGCACCGCGGACAGTCCCAGCACCACCGGGACGCTCGCGGCGACGATCGCGCCGAAGACGAAGACCATCAACAGCAGGGTGACCGGCAGGCTGAGCACGGTCGCCTTGCCGAGGTCCTTGCTCAGCATGTCGTCCAGCCCGGCCTTGATCGAGCCGGCGCCGACCAGCTCCATCCGCAGGTCGCTGTGCCCCTGCCGGGACCGGGCGACGCTGTCGAGCAGCGGCTGCACCCGGGCGGCCGCGGTCTCCGGGTCCCCGGCGAGGGTGACCGGGACGAGCAGGGCGGAGCCGTCCGGGGCCGGCTGCGGCCGGCCGATCGAGGCGATCCCGGTGAGGCCGCGCAGGCCCTGGGTGGCGTCGTCCACGGCGGCCTGGGCCCGGACCGGATCGAGTGCCCCGCCGCCCCAGGAGCTGACCAGGAGGTTCTCCACGGCGCGCTCCTGGAGGCCTCCCGCACGGGCGATCGAGGCGGCCCGGCCGGACTGGCCGATGGAGAGGTCGGAGTTGGTCGCCTGCCTGGTGCCGGTGAGGCTGCCGACCACCAGCGCGCCGACCACGAACGCCATCCAGAGCGCGATCGCCCACCAGGGGTGGACCGCGCTCCACCGAGCCGCCCTGGTGATCACGTTCCTGCCTTCCACGATCACGTTCCCCTCCTCCTCGGCGGGATCGACCGGCCCGACCCCGGACCGGGGCCCGGTCCGTACGGTGCGGCGCGGTGTGCGTCCTACCGAGGAAATCTAGTGACGATCCGACCCGCGACCACGGGTACAACTACGCCGATTCGAGGGGGAGTTTCTTCTACTTGACACCCTGTCGGGGCGGTTTCGGGCCGGATCCCGCGGGTGCTCCTGGATACCACACGCCCCACCGGACGTCGAAGGGCCCGTCGCCGAGCAGCGCGACGGACCCGGCGTACTCCTCCTCCTCCTCCTCCTCCTCCGCCTCCCGCTCCTGCTCCGGCCCCCGTCCGTGTTCCCTTGGCAGTGGCAGTGGCAGTGGCAGTGGCAGTGGCAGTGGCAGCGGCAGGTCGGCGACCCGCCACGGCCCGGCGAGCCCGCCCGGCGCCGGGGCGTGCACCGTGGCCTGCCCCACGGGGTGGGCGACCGGGAGCGCCAGGCCCTCGGTGAGCCGCCCGCCGGAGGCCTTCACGCAGGCCTCCTTCCTGGTCCACAGCCGGGCGAACGCCGGACGGCCGCCCCGGGCCACCAACTCCCGCTCCCGGTCGGGGAAGAACCGCCGGGACAGCCGTTCGACGTCCCGCCCGGAACCGAGCAGTTCGAGGTCCACCCCGACAGGTCGCGGGGCCACCGCGAGCAGCGCCAGCTCCCCCGAGTGGGACAGGCTGAAGTGCAGTCCGGGCGAGTCCGCGACGGCCGGCTTGCCCCAGCGGCCGCGGGTGAAGCGCAGCCGCTCCGGCGGGCGGCCCAGCCGCTCGCCGAGCAGGATCCGGGTGGCGGCGTGCGCGATCACGAAGCGGCGCCGCAGCCCGGGCAGTCGGGCGCTGCGGGCTCGGGCCCGCTCCTCCGGGTCGAGCAGGCGCTCCAGCCCGGCGAGGTCCGGACGGTGTCCGACGGGCGGACCGCCGGACAGCGGGATGCACCAGATCCCGACGGCTTCCCCCGTCGGGATCGGTGCCGGTCCCGGCCCGTGCGGAGCCGGTCCGGTTCTGTTCAGAGCCGGTCCACCTTTCCGGTGTGCAGCCCCTGGAAGAGGTTGAGCTTCTGGATGTTCCTGGTCCCCTCCATGAACTCCACGCCCCGGGCGTCCCGGGCGAGTTTGTCCAGCAGGGGGTGGTCCAGCCGGGCGCCGGGGCCGAAGAAGCCGGGCGCCCGCAGGGTGACCTCCTCGGCCACCTGGCAGGCGCGCGCCTTCGCCGCCGAGGCGAGGTAGCCGTCGGAGGGGCGGCGGTCCACCGCGAGCGCCGCCCGGTAGGTCAACTGCCGTGCGGCGTCGATCCGTCGGCCCAGCTCCTGGTAGGCGTCCCGTTCCGCGCCGCAGAGCTCCTTGCGGTTCTCGCCGACGTAGTCGTGCGCGGCCCGGGCGATGCCGAGGGCGACCGCCGCGACGGTCGGCCGCAGCCGGTTGAAGACCGAGACGATGCCCCACATGCCGCGCCGGGTCGGCGGCAGGTGGGCGCCCAGCACCCGCTCGGCCGGGATGTGCACCCGGTCGAAGGTGATCCGGCTGAGCTGCACCCCGCGCAGGCCCAGGGTGGGCAGCGGCTCGGCCCGGTAGCCGGGGTCGGCGGCGTCCACCAGGACGGCCAGCACGCCGAGCCGCTCGGTGCCCGCGACCCGGGCGAAGACCGCGCCCAGGTCGGCCCGGGCCCCGTTGCCGACGTAGCGCTTCTCGCCGTCCAGCCGGTACGAGCCGTCGCCCAGCGGGGTCAGCGTGGTGGTCATCTCGCCGATGGCGGAGCCGCGGTCCGGTTCGGACAGGGCGAAGCAGGTCCAGCGTGGGCGTTCGGCGAGCCGGCCGTGGACCCAGTCCCGCTGGGCGGGGCTGCCGAGCACGCCCAGCAGCACCCCGGTCATCGAGGCGCCGGGGGCGCCGAGCATCATCCCGGCGTCGCCGCGGGCCAGCTCCTCGCACAGCACCGCCCGCTCCAGGGTGGCCAGGCCGTGCGCGGGACCGCTGTCGGGCTCGGTGCCCGCGCGCTCCCAGCCCGGGGGCGTGAGGTGGCCGGCCAGGAAGCGGACGGCGGGCAGGTCCAGGTAGCGGTGGACGGCCTCCGGGTCGCGGTCCAGCTCCAGGGCGCCGGCCCGCAGGTCGTCGGCCCAGTGGCGGATGTGGCGGTGCGCGGTCCGGAGCGCGGCGGGCAGGGCGGTCACCGTGCCTCCCCGGCGGCTTCGCGGGCGGTCCCGTGGAGGCGGTCGTCCTCGGGGTCGGGGGCGAAGGGCTCCGCCGGGCCGGGCCAGCCGCAGTAGACGTCGGCGAGCAGCTCGGAGGCGTGGGCGTCCCGGCCGGGCCCCTCGGCGGTGAAGCCGTGCGCGCCGAGCAGCCGCAGCAGGGCCCGGTCCACCTCGGTGATCTGCGCCTGGAGCCGGGCGAGGGCACGGGGGTCCAGTGGGCGGACGGGGGCGAGCGGGCTTCCGTCGCCCGGGTCCGCGTCTGCCCTGTCGGCGTCGTCGGATTCGTGGTGGTCGGCGGCCAGGGAGTCCAGCACACCGCCGATCTCCAACTGCTCGATCAGGGCGTCGGCGAGGGCGCCCTTGACCAGTTGCTGGAGCAGCAGCGAGGTGCCCTCGACGGTGCGGGCGGCGAGGTAGGCGACGCAGGCCTCCCGTAGCCGTTCGGAGGCGCCGAGCCGCAGCCAGGCCAGGCCGGTGCCCCAGGCGTGCGGGTCCGCTCCCGGGCGGGTGCGGGCGGGCGCCGGGGCGGTGGCGGGCGGGAGGACGGCCAGACCGGGGGTCGGGTCGGGGATCGGGTCGGGCGGTCCGGCCTCGGTGGTCGGGCCGCGCTGTCCGCCGCCGGTCGCCGACTCCGGGTACCCGTCCAGGAGTTCGCGCGGCACCACGGCGTGGCCGCGCAGGCCGCGGGGCGGTGCGCCGGGGGAGAGCGCGCGGGACAGCAGGGTGAGCGCGGGGACGAGGCCGTCGCTGCGCGCGCTCGCCCTCGCCTCCCGCCAGTGCTCCATGACTTCGGCCGGAACGGTCAACAGTGTCTCAACTCCCCCGTGTGGAGCGTGCAGTAGGCCAGGGCGTCGCGCTCCCGGTCGTAGTCGGCGACCACGACCGGCCGGCCGCTCGCGTCGGCGTCGGTGCCGGCACCGGCGCGAGCGGTGGCGTCGAGCAGGGCGGTCCAGCTGCCGGTGGCCGGGCGACCGGCCGCCCCTTCGGCCAGCAGCTCTGTGGGCGGCACCGGTTCGGTGAGGTCGGCGAGACCGGCGCCGGCCACCAGGGCGGCGTCCGCCGGCCAGTGGTCGAACAGCTCGGGCCCGGGCCGCCCCTGGGCCTGGCCGCCCAGCGGCCGGTCGCCGCCCTCCCAGTGCAGCAGCAGCGCCACGGCCGCGTCGCCGCGCAGCTCGGCCGGGGACGGTCCGGCGGGCGGCGGGAACGGCTGGGTGCCCTGGTCCACGACCAGCAGCAGCAGGCGCGACCAGCCGCACCGCCGGGCGTACTCCACGGCCACCCGGAGCGCGCTGAACGGTGTCAGCCGGCCCTGGTCGGACAGCGCGAAGGCGAGCGGCCCGCCCGGCAGTCGCCGCCGGACGCAGGAGGCGACCAGCTCGGTGTGCTCGAAGTCCGGTGCGGCGTAGGCGATCACCGCCAGCTCGGGGGCCTCCCCGGCGGCCGGCGGGCCGAGCGCGTCCAGCGCGCCGTACGCCAGCTCCACCGAGGTGCGCCGCCCTCCGGCGGCGAACCGGTCGCGGTCGAAGTCCACCCCGTACGGTGCCCCGAGCTCCTGGTAGAACTCCTCCCGCGCGTCCCCCGGCAGGTACGGCGTGCTCCGGCCCGTCGGGACGTACCCGGCCGCCCGGACCAGCCGGGGCAGGGCCGCCGGACCGGCCGGGTGCGGGCGCCGGACGGCTGCGGTCGCGCGGAACATGCTCAGGCGCCCGCTTCCCCGGCGACGAAGCCGGCCAGCGAGCCGACCGTCTCGAAGTGGGTCATGTCCAGCTCGTCGGCGTCGAACTGCACGTCGAGGATCTCCTCGATGGTGATGAGCAGTTCGAGCGCGCTGCTGGAGTCCAGGCCCAGCTCGTCGAAGAGGCGGACGTTCTCGTCGGCGCCGGACACGTCCTTGTTGAGGACCTCCGAGAGGCCCTTGCGGACGGCCTCGACGAACTTGGGGTCGGTCGCGGTGCTCATGGGTGCTCCTCGCTGTGGGTCCGGGCCGTCGGTCGACGGCCCGGGGTGGGGTGAGGTGAGGTGGGGCGTGGTGGTCGGTGGGCGGCGGATCAGTCGTCCTGCCCGGCCGACCGGTACAGCCGCTGGCCGGCCAGCAGCGCGCCCACGTCGTCGCGCTCGCGGACCAGGTGCGCCCGGCCGTCCAGGACGAGCACCTCGGCCGGGTAGCCGTGGCTCAGGAAGTGCACCGGCGAGGCCGTCGGCCCGTACGCGCCGGAGCGCTGCACGCCGATCAGCTCGCCGGGCCGCAGCGGCGGCATCGGGACCTTCTTGCCGATCACGTCGTTGGGCGTGCACAGCGGACCGGTGATGTGCCACGGCTCGGTGGCCGGCTCGTCCATCCGCTCCAGCGCGGCCATCGGGAAGTTGCGCTTGACGTACGAGCCGATGCCGACCGCCGCCATGTGGTGGTTGGTGCCGCCGTCGGTGACCGCGAAGTTCTCGCCCATCGAGGTCTTGGTGTAGCGCACCCTGGTCACGTAGGTGCCGGAGGCGGCGACCAGGAAGCGGCCCAGCTCCATGATCAGCCGGGTGTCGGGGTGCCGTTCGGTGAAGGCCTCGATCAGCGGGTTGAGCCCGGCCGCCAGCACGGCGACGTCGAGGTCCTTCTCGTTGTCGAAGTAGGCGATGCCGAGGCCGCCGCCGACGTCCACCGTCTCCAGCGGGAAGTCCAGCTCGCCGGACAGCCGTTCGGCCAGGTCGAGGATCCGCCGGGTGTTCTCCACCACCGACTCCTCGGACAGGATCCGGGTGCCCAGGTAGACCTGGACGCCCATCAGCCGCACGTGCGGGTGGCGTGCGGCCAGGCCCTTGCCCTCGGCCAGCAGCAGCTCCTCGTCGGTGCCGAACTGGCGCGGCTTGCCGCCCATGGTCAGGCCCGAGCCCTTCACCTGGAAGCTCGGGTTGACCCGCAGCGCGACCCGTGCGGTGACGCCGCGCTCGCCCGCCAGTTCGTCGATCAGGCCCAGCTCCTCGACCGACTCGCAGACGATCGCGTGGATGGACTGGTCCAGGCAGGCGGCCACCTCGGCGCGGCTCTTGCCGGGACCGAGGAAGATGATGTCCTGCGGGGGCACCCCGGCCCGCTGGGCGGTGACCAGCTCGGTCAGCGAGGACACCTCGGCGCGGGCACCGCAGCTGTGCAGCAGGGCGCAGACCGAGATGTTGGGGTTGGCCTTCAGCGAGTAGAAGACCTCCAGCGCGGGGTGCAGCGCCGCGCGCAGGCCCCGGAAGCGGGTGGTGATCTCCTCGCCGTCGTACAGGTACAGCGGGGTGCCGAACTCCTCGGCCAGCTCGGTGATCCCGAGGCCCTGCACCTCGAATGCGACGCTCACGCTCAGCTCCTTTCCGGGAAGGCCGCGAGGCGGCGGGTGATGTCGGTGTCGATCGCCGCGATCTCCTCGTCGGAGGCGCCGACCAGCACCCCGTACAGCCGGCCCTCGAAGCCCTCCGGGCCGTCCGCGGCCGTTCCGTGTGCGGCCGTTCCGTGTGCGGCGTTCACGGTGGCGTAGTTGTTGACGAACAGGCCGCGCGGCCGCGGGCCCCGGTCGGCCAGCAGCAGCCCGTCCAGCACCTCGGCCAGCTCGGCGAAGGGCACCGGACGGGTCAGCCGCAGCGGGTAGTGGCGGGCGACGGCGACGTCCTCCGGCCCGGCCAGGCCGCCCTCGTGCACCACGTTCTGGTAGGTGGACATGTTGTTGCGGGCGTTGATCTCGATCACCGGGTACAGGCCCTCGTCCGGGTCGACCATCGCGTCCACCCCGGCCACGCCGTAGTAGCCGTCCGCGGCCAGCCGCTCGCCGAGCCGCAGCGCGGTCGCGGCGATCTCCTCGACCTGCCGGTCGGAGAGCCGGGCCGGGATCCGGTGCCCCTTGTGCACCCCGCCCTCGGTGAGCAGCTCCTTGACGAAGTCGAAGTGCACCGAGCCGTCCCGGCCCACGGTGAACTGGTAGTTGAGATCGCAGCGCTTGGCGACCCACTCCTCGACCACCAGCGCGGTGCGCGGCGCCCCGCCCTCGGCCCGGGCCGCCTTCTCCGCCTGCTGGACGGCCATCCGGTGCAGCCGGCCCAGCCGGGCCGCGCTGTCCAGCACCACGATGCCCTTGCCGGACACCCCGAAGGCGTCCTTGAGGACCACCTTGCGCCCGGCGTCGAGGAGTTCACCGGCCGCGGCCACCGCCTCGGCCAGCTCCTCCAGGGTCTCGCAGGCCCAGCCGCGGGCCTGCCGGATGCCCAGCTCGTCGGAGAGGCGGCGGCTGTACACCTTGCTGTTGACCCGCTTGCACACCGCGGCGGCGGGGGCGGCCAGGGCGAGGCCGGTCCGGGCGGCCAGCTGCTCCTCGACCGCGGAGATGCCGTGGGCGGTCAGCCGGGCGCCCTCGGCGGTGAGTCCGGCCAGGGCGTCGAGCAGGACCGGGTCGGCGAGGGCGTCCTCGCTGACGGTGCGCTGCGGGTCCTGGGCGGCCACCACGTGCACGGTGGGCAGGGCGAGGCCGAGGCCCTCCAGGTAGTCGCGGTAGCCCACGTCCAGTGCGGTCTTGAGCACGACGTGGTCGCCCTTGCCGCCGAGCAGCAGGGTGAACTCGTCCATCCGGTTGACCACCGCGCTGCCCGCGTGCGAGGCCACCCGGGGCAGGGCGGGTTCGCCCAGCGCCCAGTGGTTCTCCACCTCGAAGTTGCCCAGGAACACCAGCGGGGTGTCCGCGGAGCCGGTGACCGCGCGCTTGAGCCGCGCGCCGAAGCCGGCGGAGGGAAGGTGCATGTCGACCTCGTCCATTTCTCGTGTGCGCTCGGTCGGTTGAGAGTCCGTCAGTGCTCGAAGACCATGGCGGCGAAGGTCGCCCCGAGCCCCACGCTGGTCATCAGATAGCGGTCGCCGGGGCGCAGCCGCCCCAGCTCGGTGGCTCTCTGCAGGTTGATGAAGGGGTCGGCGCAGAAGCAGTGTCCGGTCTCGCCGACGAGGTCGAGGAAGACCTTCTCCAACGGCAGCCCGAGCTCCTTGCAGACGCCGATCCAGGACAGCCGGTTGACGTTGTGCGGCAGCACCAGCGCCAACTCGTCCAGCCCGCAACCGGCTTCGGCCAGGGCTGCGCCGATCACCTCGCACAGGCCCGGCCCGTACAGGTCCTGGAACTCCTTGGCGGCGGTCTCGCCCATGATGAACTCGTCGCCGAACTGCGGGTAGGTGCGCGCCGCGTACCCGGTCATCCGGTCCGGGCCGGAGCGGTCCGCGCTCACCAGGAACGCGACCGTCCCCTCGCCCATCACGGTGACGTCCGGGATGGACTGGGTCTGGGTGGTGCAGGCCTTCTCCCCGGCGACGACCAGGGCGAGAGCGGTCGGGTCCGGGTCGGCGGCGAGCAGGGTGCCGGCCAGGTCCAGGGCGAGCAGGCCGGAGGCGCAGGCGTGGTGCGCGACGACGAACGCCGTGGCGTGCTCCAGGCCGAGTTCGGCCTGGAGCGGTCCGAGCGAGGTCATCGGGTACGGCAGCGGCGAGGGCATGGTGCGCGCCTGTAGGACGTACTTGACGCGCTGTTCCTGGCCTCGCAGTTCGACCAGCTTGGTCGCGGCGCGCAGCAGTAGCTCGGTCTCGGTGGCTGCCGGGTCGCGGCACACCTCGGCGAGCCCGTAGAAGCGCTGGTAGCGGCGCAACTGGACGTCCGTCAGCTGGAGTTGCTGTTGGAAGCGGGCGATCGGGATGGTGTCGGGAAGGCAGCTGGAGACCGCCGTGATCGACGTCATGCCCACTACGGTCGCGCGCGTCGCTGACGCTCAGCTGACGCCGGGCTGACCGTCGCCGCCCCGCCGGTGCCGCCGCGGGTCCGCCGGTGCCGTGGCCGCCCCGCCGCTACCGGTGCGGGCCCCGCCGCTACCGGTGCAGGACGGTGCCGCCGCCGATGACCCAGAAGCCGGCCGGGACGGCGCCGCACCGGGTGACCTCGGTGTGCCTCGCGGGGTCGGTCCGTTCCCAGCCGACCCGGCGCTCGCCCTGCCCGTCGGCCGGGTAGAAGGTCAGACCGGCCTCGGGGTGCTGCCCGGGCAGGAAGGGCTGCGGCTCACCACCGAGCGGGGTGAGCATCATCCGTGAGATCGGCCCGGTCACCGTGACGGCGCCGTCCGCGTCGACGGTCAGGCAGTCGACGTCGAACTCGGCCCGGATGGTGCCGTCCTTCTCGAAGACGTGCTGAACCACGGCGTGCCCCCGGGCCCGGCCGTCGACCGTACGGGCGCTGACCTGCGCGGTGAGCCGCTCGCCGGGGTTGGCGCCCGGTCCGTGCTCGTTGAGCAGTGTCCAGCCGTGCAGGGCGAGGTGCCGGGCCGGTACGGCGGTCGGTGCGGGTGCGGACGCGGGTGCGGGTGTGGCGGCGGCGGTGCCGGCCGTCCCGGTGGCGAGGGCCGTGACGGCGGTGGCGAGCGCGATGGCGGCGGCGAGCTTACGCATGGTCGATCCTTCGATGAGTCAAGGGAGTTCGGGCTGCTGCCCGACCCCTCCAAGCTCCCAGCCCGCTACCGCCCGCGGCCTCCGCCCCGGGGAGGGACCGGCTCCCCCCGGTGGGGGAACCGGGCCTCCTCCGCCCGGCCCACCGCAGGACGCCGGGCCGCACGGCGTCACCGCCCCGCCGTCACCGCCCCGCCGTCACCGCCCCGCCGTCACCGTACGGCCCGGCGTATCGCGTCCAGGGCGAGCGCGGCCGCGGTCAGGGCGGCGGCCAGCCCGGCGACCGCCGCCGGTGCGGGGGCGCGCTCCCCGGAGACGCCCAGGAAGTCCAGCCCGGAGACGTGGTTGACCATCCCGTACCAGAGCATCGGGTAGACGGTCTGGAACAGCCGGGGCCCCCGGGTGAGGCCGCCGCAGAGCAGCGCCAGGGCGGGGACCAGCAGTGCGCCCGCCAGTGCGCCCGCCGCAGCCCGCGGCTGACCGGCGCCGGCCAGCCGCAGCGCGGGTACGACCGCCACCGCCAGTGCCGGGACGATCCCGGCGAGCAGCCCGGCCAACCCCCGGCGCAACGGGGACGGGCAGGTGGCGAGCAGCTGCTCGGTGCTGCCGCCCTCGGCCCGGTGGCCCATCCGGGACCAGAGCAGCATCGGCCAGAGCATCGCGAACGGCAGCACCGCGTGGCTCGGCCCGTCCGGTGCGACGGCCGCCGCGGCGACGGCGAACACGGCCGCCCCGGCCCACCAGAGCCGGTGCCCCCGCACCAGGATCCGCAGCTCCCCGAGCAGCGCGTCGAAGCCGATGCGGCCCTGCCGGGGAGCGGCCAGTGGGGCCGGCCCCAGGCCGAAGCCCGCCGGCCCGGCGGCGACGCCGGGGCCGGGGTCGCCGCTCCCGCCGGGGCTGGTCCCGCCGCCGGCCCTGCCCGCCCTGCCCGGCCGCGTCGGCCCGGTGCCCCGCCGGGCCGGATCCCCGTCGAAGCGCCGGAACCAGAGCGCACCGAGCAGCGCGATCCCCACCGCCGCGCAGACCAGCAGCACCCCCGTGGCCGCTGGTCCGCCCGCCTCGTCCGGCCCGAGCCCGGGCCAGTCGAAGGTGCCGAGCACCCGGTTGTCCGCCGTCAGGCCGACGCCGAACTCCACCCCGGCGACCGGCCGCCCGCCCGCCGCGAGCACCTCCCGGATCGAGGCGGTGATCCGCCGCATACCCAGCAGGTCCGGCCCGCCGCCGGCCTGCGCGCCCAGCACCGACACCAGCCAGACCGGGAACCAGAGCGCCGCCCCCAGCCCGCCGCGCAGCCCCGGCACGGTGTCGAAGAGCACTGCGCACCCGGCCACCGCCGCCAGCAGCGGCAGCGTGATCAGCACGTACGGCAGCAGCAGCCGCACCGCGTCCACCCGGCCCGAGTCGCCCTTGAGCAGTTGCACCGCGAGCGCCGTCCCGGCCAGCGCGAGCAGCATCGAGCCGAACAGCAGCAGGTTGCCGACGAACTTGCCCGCCAGGTACCCCGCCCGGCTCAGCGGGGTGGCGGCGAGGAGCCGGCCGACGCCGCTCCGTTCGTCCCGCCCGATGGCGCCCCGGGCGATCCCGAAGCCGGCCAGCGAGAGCCAGGCCGCGCCGCCGAGCGCCGTCACCGTCCCCACGTAGCCGCTGGTGTAGCGGCCGTGCAGGTCGGTCACCTGGAACACCGTCCAGCGGGAGTCGCCCACCGGCGCGGCCAGCAGCCCGAGCGCGAGCGTGCCGAGCAGCACCACCAGGTAGCCGGGCCGTCGCCGGCGCTCCCGGAAGTCGGCCAGGGCCAGCGCCCCGATGCGCGTCACCACGCCCCCACCGCCTCCGGCCGCCCGGGCGCCGCCCGGCCGGCGGTGAGCAGCAGGTAGGCGTCCTCCAGCCGGGGCGGTACGGGCTGCGCCCCGGGCCCGGGCGCGTGCCGGGCGAGCACCCGGGCCCGGACGCCCTGCGGGGTGCGGGTGGTGCCGCCGAGCGGGAACCGCGCGCGCAGCTCCGGGAGCCGGTCGGCGGCGACCGTCAGCTCCCAGACCGAGCCCTCGGCCTCGCGCAGCAGCTCCTCGGGGCTGCCGTCGCGCAGCAGCCGCCCGCCGCCCATCACCGCGATCCGGTCGGCGGTGGCGGCGACGTCCGGGACGATGTGGGTGGACAGCACGACGATCCGCTCGGCGCCGAGCCCGCTGAGCAGGCTGCCGAAGCGCAGCCGCTCCTCCGGGTCGAGCCCGACCGTGGGCTCGTCCACGATCAGCAGAGCCGGGTCGTTGAGCAGCGCCTGGGCGATGCCGACCCGCTGGCGCATCCCGCCGGACATCGCCCCGAGCCGTTGCCCGGCCGCGTCGGTGAGGTTGACCAGGGCGAGCAGCTGCTCGATCCGGGCCGCGGCGGAGCGCCGCCGCAGCCCCTTGGCGGCGGCCAGGTAGGCGAGGAACTCGCGGGCGGTGAGTTGCGGGTAGACGCCGAAGTCCTGCGGCAGGTAGCCGACGGCGCGGCGCAGCGGCCCGGGGCGGCGGGCGATGTCGACCCCCTCCCACAGCACCCGCCCCGAGGTGGGCCGGGTGACGGTGGCCAGGATGCGCATCAGGCTCGACTTGCCGGCGCCGTTGGCGCCGAGCAGGCCGAGTACGCCGGGCCTGAGCGTCAGCGAGAAGGAGTCGACCGCGCGTCTGCCGCCGCGGTACTCCTTGGTGAGGTCGAGGATCTGGAGTTCGGTCACGCCCTGAATGCTTCCGCCCGGGCCGCGCCCGCACATCTGCCGTTCGGCAGATATCCGAGGGGGTTCGGGGGCGGAAGACGCCGGAGGGGTGGGCCTTTCGGCACACCCCTCCGATCATCTGATCAGGCGTCAATCCCCTTTGCGAGGACACGTGTCAGTCGTCGTCCCCGAAGTCCCCGAAGTCTCCCCCGGCGTCGCTTCCGTCCGGGGTGCCGCTGATCGCGTACCCCTGGCGGCGCGCCTCGTAGCAGGCCACCGTCGCGGCCGCCGAGACGTTCAGCGAGCCGACCCGGCCCAGCTGCGGCACGAACACCACCTGGTCGCAGAGCGCCAGCGCCTCGGGCGTGATCCCGCGGTCCTCGTGCCCCAGCACGAAGGCCACCGCCGGGGTCAGCTCGGCGGCGAACATCGGCACCGCGTCGTCCGCCAGCTCCAGCCCGACCACCTTGAAGCCGTCGGCCTTCGCCGCCGCGACCGCCTCGGCGACGGTCGGGAAGTGCTCCACCTTCAGGTACTTGTCGGTGCCCATCGCGGCCTTCTGCGCGCCCGAGGAGCGCACCGACGGGGTGTCCCCGGTCAGGTACAGCTTCTCGGCGCCCATCGCCGCCCCGGTGCGGACCACCGAGCCGACGTTGAACGGCGACTGCAGGTTCTCCAGGATCATCGCGAGCCGGAACTCGTTGCTGCGCCGCCACGTGCGGTGCAGTCGCTTCAGTTCGGTCCCGCGCAGCTGCTTCACGACGTCGTTCCCCGTCCACTCTCGGTGTCCTCGCCCGCATCCGGGCGGGGTCGCGCTTCCAGAATCCGGAACCCGTTGACCGACGTGACCCGGGAGGTCGGGTAGCCCTGCTCGTTGAGCCACTTCTGCAGCGAGTCCGAGCCCAGGTGCTTCTGCACCACGAGGAACGCCGAGCCGTCCGGGGTCAGCCGGCCGAGCCAGTGCGTCAACAGCCCGCGCAGCTCGGCCTTGCCGATCCGGATCGGCGGGTTCGAGTAGATGGTGGCGAACCGGAGGTCCTCGGGGACGTCGTCCGGCAGCGCGGCCTGGACGTTGCCCAGCCGCAGCGCCTCGGCGTTCAGCCGGACCAGGTCCAGCGCGCGCTCGTTGACGTCCACCGCCCACACCGGCAGCCGCTTGCGCCGGCTCGCCCAGGTCAGCGCGATCGGGCCGTAGCCGCAGCCGATGTCCAGGATCGGGCCGCGCACCCGCGGCTGCGGGGCGTGCTCCAGCAGGACCCGGGTGCCCTGGTCGAGCCGGCCGTGCGAGAACACCCCTGCGTCGGTGGTGAGTTCGAGGGTCAGGTCCGGGAGCGAGACCGTGATCGGCCGGCGCTCGCTGGCGACCTCGGGTGCACTGGAGAAGTAGTGCGAGCCGGACATGGGTTCCCCGTCGTTCGTAAGGGCCGTCGTTCGTCAGGCCGTCGTGCGGATGGGCCTCGGGGCCACCGGGTGGGTGCGGGTCAGCCCTGGGTACGGCACCGATCGTACCCCCGGTGGCCTGCGGCGCGTTCCGCCCGGCCCGGCGCCCCGGGCCCGCCGGGGCCCCGCAGCCGGGGCCCCGCAGCCGGGGCCCCGGACCGGTCGGGACGGGCGCGGTCATGATCGGGACGGCCACGGCCACGGCCACGGCCGCGGCCACGGTCGCGCTTGCGACGGTCGTGCCGGAGGGCGGCTAGAGCGTGCCCGGGGTCTTGCGGGTGGCGATGTTGATCCGGTTCCAGGTGTTGATGGTGAAGCAGACCGAGATCAGCTGCGCCAGCTCCGCCTCCGCGAAGTGCGCGGCCGCCCGGGCGTACACCGCGTCCGAGACCCCGGCGCCGATCCGGGTGATCTCCTCGGCCAGCGCCAGGGCGGCCCGCTCGCGCTCGCTGTACACCCCGGCCGGGGCCTCGTGCCAGACCGGCAGCAGGTAGATCCGCTCGTCGGTCTCCCCGGCCTTGCGGGCGTCCTTGGCGTGCATGTCCAGGCAGTACGCGCAGTTGTTCAGCTGCGAGGTGCGCATCTGCACCAGCTCGACCAGCGCCGGGTCCAGGCCCTCGCGGGCCGCGGCGTCCAGGGCGATCATCGCGCGGAACACCTTGGGGACGGTGCGGGCGTAGTCGAGGCGGGCGGGGGCGGCGGTGGTGTCGTTCGTCGTCATGACTACGACCCTAGGAGCAGAATGCACCATGCCAGTGGGTCATTCCGGCCTATATTTCGTGGGTCAATAGCGGGTCGGTCAACACGCCGGAGCGGGCCCGGCACATCGCGTCCGCGCGCCCGGCGGCGGATACTGCCAGTACCGCCACCCGTGAGAGCCTCCGAACAGCGAGGACGGACGCCATGCCGCAGAATCACGAGGACTACCTGATCGACGAGGCCGTCGAGACCGTAGAGCCCGACGACGAAGCACCCACCGGCGACGAGTACGACGCCGTCGCCGAGCGCCGGGCCGTCGGCGCGGACCCGGCCACCGACCTCGCGGACGCCGCCGAGCAGAGCCGCGTCGTCCAGCTCGACGAGGACGAGTACCGCGAGTAGCGGCACGCCTACGAGCCCTCAGAGGGCCTTGCGGCGCTGCAGCCAGGCCATCGCCGCCCAGCCCGGCAGCACGGGCAGGATCAGCGTCAGCAGCCGGAACAGCGCCACCGCCGCCAGCGCCCCGCCCTCCTCCATCGACGCGGTCTGCTGCAGCCCGACGACCAGCGCCATGTCCACCGCGCCGGCCCCGCCCGGGGTCGGCGCGGCGTTGCCCGCCGCGTTGCCCACCAGGAACACCACCGCCACCGCGGCGAAGGACGGCTCCCGGCCGATCGCCAGCGCGCAGCAGTACAGGCAGGTGATCAGGCAGAGCGACACCAGCAGCTGCCCGGACACCCCCACCGCCAGCCGCGCCGGGTTGCGCAGCAGGTCCAGCAGCCGCGGCAGCACCTGGGCCGTCAGCGGCCGCAGCCGCGCCGCCAGCCACCGGCGGGCCGACGGGACCGACCACACCACCACCAGCAGCACCGCGGCCACCGCCAGCCCGCCCACCACGGCCGGCAGCGCGTCCAGCTCCGAACCGCCCGGCTGCGCGTCCACCAGGTAGACGAAGGCCCCCAGCTGCAACAGGTGCAGCACCAGCCCGATCAGCTGCCCCACCCCGACGCTGGACAGCGCCTGCGCGGTGGGGATGTCGGCCCGTTGCAACAGCCGGGTGTTCAGCGCGATCCCGCCGACGCCGCCGGGCGACACCAGCTTCACGAACGCCCCGGCCACCTGCGCCAGCACCACGTTGCGGAAGTCCAGCCGTTCCGGCACGAAGCCGACGAACCCCATCGCCGCCGCCACGTGGCTCAGCCCCGCCGCCACCACGGCCAGCGCCAGCCACCACGGATCGGCGTCCGACATGGCCGCGATCGGGTTCTCCTCCGCCGCGAAGAACTGCGGGATCAGCAGCCACCCGGCCACCACCCCGCCGACCACGGCCAGCAGCGTCCGCGGCCGCAACCGCTCCAACCGCACCGGCCGCCCCACCACCTCCGGCCGCCCGCGCGACACCTCGGCCCGGATCTCCTCCAGCAACCCGTCGGCCGTCGCGGCCTCGGTGCCGGGCTCGGACGGAGCGGGGCCCGCGTCGGCGCTCCCGGCACCCCGGCCGCCCCCGGCCCCCTCCGGGGCCGGGGCCTCCACCGGCTTCCCGCTCGGCCACCGCTTCAGCGACTGCCGGGTCGAGCGCGCGAGGGCGATCGGCTGGAGGAGGGGGAGTGCGGCGCCCAGGGCGTCGCGGCCGAGGACGGTGGTGGCGGTGCGGACGGCGCGGGCGGCGCCGGCCCGGAGGGCGAGGGTGGTGAGGAGTTGGGCGATGTCGCAGCGCAGGACGAGTTCGCTGGCCGCGATGTCGCCGTCGGCGAAGTCGACCAGGTGGACGGCGCCGGTGTCGTCGACCAGCAGGGAGGACGGGACGAGGGCGCGGTGGGCGATCTCGCGGCGTTGCAGCAGGGCGAGCTGGCGCCAGGCGTCGGTGAGGAGTTCGTCGGTGATCTCGGTGTCGTCGAGCCGGTCGAGGGTGCGTCCGGCCAGGTGCTCGTAGGCGATCAGGGCGGTGTCGTGGCCGAGGCCCGCGGTGGCGGCGATCCGGCGGGTGCGGACGCCCGCGGCGAGGGCCGCGTAGGTGACCAGGGCCTCGTGCTCCAGCCCGGTGCGCGGCGAGCGCAGGGCCCGGGGGTGCGGGGCGGTGCGCAGGCGCAGGCGGCGCCAGGCGCGCTGGACGGCGGCGGCGGTGACGGCCTGCCGGTCGAGGAGCTGGACGTCGAGTTCGGGCCGGTCGTCGGCCTGCCGGATCCGGTAGCGGTCCGGTCCGGCGGGGAGGGCCTCGACCGGTCGTAGTCCGCTGTCGCGCAGGGCGCGCAGGACTTCGCCGGGCCTGGGCCGCGGGTCGGGGGTGCCGACGGCGTACAGGGTGCCGTGGGCGCCGGTCCAGCCGATGAGCAGGCCGAGCAGCAGGGCGGTGGGGGTGGCGTAGCCGCCGGCGAGTCCGGCGAGGCCGGAGAGCGCGAGGACGGCCCAGGGCAGGCGCCGTTCGCGGTTGCCGGAGGCGGTCATGAAGGCGAGGACGGGTGCCAGGTAGCCGTACACCGGTTCGGTGTGCCCGAGTGCGTCGGCGGGCAGCCGCTGGGTGAGGGCGGTGACCAGCGAGGCGGGGGCGAGGTCGTCGGCCCACAGGTCGAGGGCGAGGGTGGCGCCGTACGCGATGACGGCGGCGAGCAGCCCGTCGGAGACCTGTTGGAGGGCGCGCCGCCGGTCGGGGCCGAGCAGGCGTCGGACGGCGAGGCCGACGGGCAGCAGCAGGACGGCGGCGGTGGTGAGCCCGCCGGCCAGGCCGGCCAGCGGCCGGGGCACCAGGGCGGCGGCCTCGGCGACGTCGGCGGCGATGCCGCCGGTGGTGGCGCGGGCGTAGTCGGCGAGCAGCAGGGTGAGCGCGGTGGTGATCAGGCCGGTGAGCAGCCGGATCAGGGCGACGGGCTGCCGGACCCGGCCGGCCTCGGCCAGCGGTCGGGCCCGTCGGCGCGGGCTTCCCGGCCGCCCGGGTATGCCCCCCTCGGTGCGCCTCTGCCCGGGTATGTCCCCATCGCAGTCCGGCCGCCCGGCGCGGGTGGTACCGCCGCCCCCGCCGGTGTCGCCGTTCGTTCTCCCCGTCACGATCGCCACGGATGGCATGCTCCCATGCCACCTGCGGGCCGTGGGCGGGGCGGCAGCGGGGCCGGGGCCGTCACGCCTGCCGGGTCGGCAGCACTACCTGGTGGCGCAGGTTGACGTGCCGGGGCCGGCTGACGGTGTAGGCGATGAGGTCCGCGATGTCGTCGGCGCCGAGTGCCGGGATGGCGGCGAACATGTCGCCGAGTCCTTCGCGCAGCGCCGGGTTGTCGATGTGCCCGCCGAGTTCGGTGTCGGTGAGGCCGGGCTCGACGGCGCTGACCCGGACGTCGCGCGGGCCGAGCTCGGTGCGCAGGGCGGTGGAGAGCTGGGTGAGCGCGGCCTTGGTGGCGCCGTACACGGCGAACGCGGGGAAGGAGACGTGCGAGGCGATCGAGGAGACGTTGACCAGGTCGGCGGTGCGGCCGTCGGCGGCCGCCGCGGTGAGGTCGGCGGTGAAGGCGCGGACGATCCGCAGGGCGCCGGTGAGGTTGGTGTCGATCATCCGGGTCCACTCGTCGATCCGTCCGTCGGCGAGCGGGTTGGCCAGCATCACGCCGGCGTTGTTGACCACCAGGTCGACCGGTCCGTACGCGTCGTGGACGGCCTTGGCGGCGGCGTCCACGGAGGCCTGGTCGGTGATGTCGGCGGTGACGGCGAGGGCCTGTCCGCCGGCCGCGGCGATCTCGGCGGCGAGCGCGTCGATCCGCCCGGTGCGGCGGGCGAGCAGGGCGACCCGGGCGCCGTTCGCGGCGAGCAGCCGGGCGGTGGCGGCGCCCATGCCACTGGCGGCTCCGGTGACGACGGCGGTACGGGTGGCGAGGGCGGGGTAGCTCATCGGAGGCTCCTGAAGGGGGTCGGCCGGGTTGACGTCGACCACTCTGCGACGCCGCCGCGCGCCCACCCAGGGTTGCGTTCTTCCCGGGTAGGCGCTTCCCGGGAACTCCCAGCCTGGGAAAGGCAGTACCACCCTCGGGCCGCCGGCCCGGGGCTACCCTGCCTGGCATGGAGAACACCCTGGGGAACTTCCTCCGCTCGCGCCGGGCCCGGATCCAGCCGGAGGAGGTGGGCCTGCCCGCGCACGGCCGCCGCCGGGTGCAGGGCCTGCGCCGGGAGGAGGTGGCGCAGCTCGCCGGGGTCAGCGTGGACTACTACATCCGGCTGGAGCAGGGCCGCGGCGGCAGCGCCTCGGACGCGGTGCTGGACGCCGTGGCCCGGGTGCTGCGGCTGGACGAGGCGGAGGCCGCGCACCTGCGGTCGCTGAACCGCCCGCCGAAGGAGGCGCCCGCCCGGCTCCGGGGGGACCGGCGGGTCCGTCCGGGCACGCGGCTGCTGCTGGACCTGATGACCGGGGTGCCGGCCTTCGTGCTGGGCCGCCGGATGGACGTGCTGGCCTGGAACGCCCTGGGCGACGCGGTGAACGGTTTCTCCGAGCGGGCCGGCGGCAAGCCAGGCTCACCGCCCAACCAGGTCCGGGACGGCTTCCTCGACCCCGCCGCCCGCACCTTCTACCGCCAGTGGGACGCCGTCGCCGCGGAGACCGTCGCCCAGCTGCGCCGGGACGCCGGGCTGCACCCCGACGACCCGGCCCTGGCCGCCCTGGTGGGCGAACTGTCGCTGCGCAGCGAGGAGTTCCGCCGGCTCTGGGCCGATCACCTGGTCCGGGAGAAGACCAGCGGCGTGAAGCTGCTCCGGCACCCGCTGGTCGGCGACCTCGACTTCGGTTACGAGACCCTGGCCGTCAACGGCTCGCCGGACCAGGTGCTGGTCGCCTACACCGCCCCGCCGGGCTCGCCCACCGCCCAGAAGCTGGCCCTGCTGGCCAGTTGGACGGCCACCGGCCCGGTTCCGGAGCGCGCGGAGCGTACGGAGCGAACGGAGTCCGCAGAGTCCACGGACGGGTCCTGAGCGGACGGGTCCTGAACGGACGGGTCCTGAGCGGGCGGACCGGCCCGAGCCGTCATAGCCTTCGACCATGACCGCCTGCGAAGACCTCGCCATGGCCCCGCGGGACATCGAGCCCCTTCCGCCCGTCGACGGCTGCGCCGACTGCCTGGCCGCCGGCAGCCGGGACTGGGTCCACCTGCGGATCTGCCTGGACTGCGGCCACATCGGCTGCTGCGACAACTCGCCGCAGCGGCACGCCACCGCGCACTTCCACAACTCCTCCCACCCGGTGGTCCGCTCGTACGAGCCGGGGGAGGACTGGCGCTGGTGCTACGTCCACGAGGAGATGGGCTGAGCCCGCCCCCGGCTCCACCGGTGGCATCGGCCCGCCGACCGGATAAAATCCGGACATAACACCCGAGCGGCCCCCAGGACCGGCATCCGTCCGGCCACGGCCGCCGAAGGGAGGCCGACCATGACCAAGCGAACCGCGGGCGGCACCGCCCAGCTCCGCCGGGGCACCCAGGAACTGCTGGAACGCCGGGGCATGGCGACCACGCCCAGCCGGCTCGGCCCCAAGCCCGGAGCCGGTGCGCTGACCGCCGCCGCCGGGAACCCGTCCGGGGACGCCTTCCGCCACGGCGGGCGGGACGCGGCGTCCGCGCTGCCGCACTCCGCCCCGGCGCTGCACGCGGAACTCAAGGGACACCGCCACCGCGGCGCCGAGAAGCACTCGGCCCACTGACCGCCCTACCCGGCGTTGCGGGCCCGCCGACCGACGCACCCCACTGACAGACGCGCCCCATCGGCCGGCTGACCGGCTGCCCGGCTCACCGGCCCGCTGTCAGTGGGGTGCGCTACGTTCGTCCCGTTCACCAGCACGCGGCGGGACGACGGGGGCGCACCATGGCGGATGCGATCACGGAGGAGCCGGTCGAGCTCCGGCTGGAGCGGTACCGCACCGAACTCACCGGCTACTGCTACCGGATGCTCGGCTCGGTCTTCGAGGCCGAGGACGCGGTGCAGGAGACCATGGTCCGCGCCTGGCGCGGGCACCGGGGCTTCGAGGGCCGGGCGGCGCTGCGCTCCTGGCTGTACCGGATAGCCACCAACGTCTGCCTGGACGCACTGAACGGCCGCAAGGGCCGGGCCCGTCCGATGGACCTCGCCGGTCCGGTGACGGTGGCCACCGCGAGTGGCACCCAGCTGCCCGAGGTGACGTGGATCGGCCCGGCGCCGGACGGCCGGGTGCTCCCCGAGACGGGGGATCCGGCGGAGGTGGCCGCCCAGCGCGAGTCGGTGAAGCTGGCCTTCGTCGCCGCGCTGCAGCGCCTCGCGCCCCGGCAGCGGGCGGTGCTGATCCTGCGCGAGGTGCTCGGCTGGAGGGCCGCGGAGGTCGCCGAACTGCTCGGCGTCACGGTCGCCTCGGTCAACAGCGCGCTGCAGCGGGCCCGCGCGGTGCTCGCCGCGGACGCCTCGGCCGCCCGCCCGGCCGCCGCGTTGGACGAGGCGCACCGCGCGCTGCTGGACCGCTACGTCCGTGCCTTCGAGGCGTACGACATGGACGGCCTGGCCGCGCTGCTGCACGAGGACGTCACGCTCAACATGCCGCCGTTCTCGATGTGGCTGCGCGGGCCGGGGGAGGTCCGGGCCTGGATGCTGGGCCCGGGGCACGGCTGCCGGGGCTCCCGGCTGCTCCCGGTGACGGCCAACGGCGGCCCGGCCTTCGCCCAGTACCGGCCGAGCCCGGCCGGCGGGCACGAGCCGTGGGCGCTGGTCGTGCCGGAGGTGTCAGAGGGCCGGATCACCGGGCTCACCAGCTTCCTCGACACCGACGTGCTCTTTCCGCTGTTCGGCCTCCCGGCCCGGCTCCCCGCCGAATAGGCCCGCCGCCGCCCGATCGCCCGCCGGTGCCCGATCGTCCGTCGGTGCCGCACCGCCCAGCGGATCGACGGCGTCCAGCGGATCGACCGCACCCGGCAGCAGTGCCGCGAGCCCGCTGAACGCCAGCAGTTCGCGCAGCGGGCCGCCGGCGTTCAGCAGTACCACGTCCACCCGGTGCCGGGCGGCGGCCAGCCGTAGTCGGGCGAGGGCGTCGACGACGGCCAGGTCGGGGGCGGTCAGGGCGCCCAGGTCGCAGGCCAGTACGGCTTCGTCCGCTGTTCCGATCGCTGTGCTCTCCATGCGGGTTGGACCGGTTCCGGGCGCCGGACTCATCGGTCCTGGCCGCGTCCGGTGGCAGAGTGGGGCCGATCGAACCGCCCTGCCCCACCCTGCCCTGGAGGAACACCGTGACGGCTGAGCCCTTGAGATCCCGCGAGGAGTGGCTGGCGTCCCTGCCCCGGATCTACGCGGCGGCGGGCTGCCTGCTGCGCGACGAGTCCGGCCGGATCCTGATCGTGAAGGCCGGGTACCGCGAGCACTGGCAGTTCCCCGGCGGGACGATCGACCTCGGGGAGGGCCCGGTGGAGTGCGCCGAGCGGGAGTTGGAGGAGGAGACCGGCATCGTCAAGGAGGCCGGCGACCTGCTGGCCATCTCCTGGACCCACCCCTCGAACGAACTCGACCACCCCGCCGAGCACTTGATGTTCGACTTCGGCACCGTCCCGGACGGCACCCCCGTGACCGTCCCGGCCGGCGAACTGGACACCCACCGCTGGGCCCCGCTGGACGAGGCCCTGGAGCTGCTCGGCCCGGCCCGTTCGGCCCGACTGCGGGCGGCGCTGGAGGCGGCGGGCGACGGCCGGGTCCGGATCGTCACCACCCGCGTCTCCGGGTTCTGAGCCCTGGGCGACTGCCCGAAGTGCCGTACCCCGGAGGGGAGTCACCCCCTCCGGGGTGCAGTCGGCGCGCAGGGCTTCACTGCTGCTCGGGCGCGGCGTCCCGGGCGGCGATGAGGGCGGCGATGGCCTCCGAGACGAAGGTCTCCGCCTCGGACTTGTCCACGTTCAGCCCGGCGAGCACGCCCGCACCGTTCTCCAGCTCCAGCAGCGAGAGCAGGATGTGCTCGGTGCCCACGTAGTTGTGCCCGAGCTTGAGCGCCTCGCGGAAGGTCAGTTCGAGGGCCTTCTTGCCCTGCGCGTCGAACGGGATCATCGCGGGCACCTGCTGCTCGACGGCGACCGGCAGCACGGCGGTGGCCGCCGTCCGGACGGCCTCCGGGGTGACGCCCTGGGCGAGGAGCGCCTTGACCCCGATCCCCTCGGGCTCGGCGAGCAGGCCGAGCAGGATGTGCTCGGGGCCGATCTCGGGGTTGTTCGCCCGTCGGGCCTCCTCCTGCGAGGCCACGACGACCTTGCGGGCCCGGGGGGTGAACCGGGCGAAGCCCTGGCTGGGGTCGAGGTCGAGGTCGGCCGGGCTGCCGGGGCCCTTGGAGACGAAGCGCTTCTGGGCGGCCTGCTTGCTGACGCCCATGCTGCGGCCGATGTCGGTCCAGGAGGCGCCGGAGCGGCGGGCCTGGTCCACGAAGTGGCCGATGAGGTGGTCGGCGAGGTCGCCGAGGTGGTCGGCGGCGATGACCGCGTCGGAGAGCTGGTCGAGCGCGTCGGTGTGGACCTTCTTGATCGCGGCGATCAGGTCGTCGAGGCGCAGCGGAGTGGTGCTGGGAACAACGGGATTCTCCATGCGTCAACCGTAGGTTGTCGATCCGAGGATCGTCAACCATTGGTTGACGCTTACCGTTGGGTAGCTTGCGTTCGCCCCTTGTCGAATGCGGTCGGACCCCGCCGGCGTCTACGCCTCGGGCAGCAGTCGCGCTCGGACGGCGGCGACCTGGGCGGGCGTGACCCCCGCGGCGAGCAGGTAGCCCGCCGGGTCGAGCCAGTCGAGCGTGGCGGCCAGGGCGGCCTCGGCGGTGGTCCCGGCCTCGGCCAGCGCCGCGTCGATCCGGTGGTACGGGTCCGGCAGGCCGAGCATCCCGTACAGCGGGCGGACGTTGGGGCCGCTCAGCAGGTAGTCCTCGGCGATCGCGGCCCGGTCGACCCCGGCCAGGGCGAGCAGCAGCAGGGCGGCCAGGCCGGTGCGGTCGCGGCCGGCGCCGCAGTGCACCACCAGGCCGCCGGGGCGGGCCCCGGCGATCGCGGTGACCAGCGCGGCGGCGGCGTGCGGGCAGTGCTCCAGGTAGGGGCGGAAGGCCAGCGGGGTGCCGTCCTGCCGGCCGTGGGCCTCCCACCAGGCGGGGCCGGCCAGTTCGTCCAGCGGGACGCGGATCAGCTCGACGTCCTCGGGGAGCGGGAGGAGCGGCCTGTACTCCTCGGCGTCACGCAGATCGACCACGGTGCGGACACCGTGGTCGAGGAGGGCGTCCCAGCCCTCGCGGGTGAGGCGGTCCAGGTTGTCCGCCCGGGCTATCGCGCCGCGGGCGGTCTGGCGGCCGGAGGCGGTGGGAAGTCCGCCCAGGTCGCGGACGTTCAGGCAGCCGTCCCAGACGAGGGTGCGGTCCTCGGTGGTGGTCAGCGTGTTCGTCCGCATGGTGGGGCTCCCCGGTTCGTCGTCTCGGGGGGTCCCGTTACCCCCTCGTTATATGGACTCCCGGGAGATCCCGATGGTTCCTGAATTGTTCGAACGCCGGGCACCGCTCGTTCGTCCGGGATTCCGACCGGGAGTCAGGCCGCAGCCGGAGCCCCGGCCTCGGCGGCGACCAGCTTCTCGATCGGCTCGACCGCGATCTGCCCGAACAGCGAACCGGCCACGATCGCGCCGAGCATGAACACGGTGGACAGCCAGGCCATGGTCGACACCGGCAGGGTGAAGGCTCCGACCACCCGGGCCGTGCACTCGGCCAGCAGCGCGGTGCCCCAGATGCCGGCGAACACCCGCTCGTGGCGGCGGAAGGCCCGTGAGCCGGCCGCCCGGCCCTCGACCAGCCGCTGCCAGGCGGCGGCGCGGTCCTTCTTGCCCTTGGTGACGAAGGGCATCAGCATCGGGGTCATCACCGACCGGCCGACCAGCCCGGAGACCAGGACGGCCACGGCCACGGTGCCGCTCAGCCCGCCGTCCTTGGCGATCATCATCCGGGCGTCGCCGGTGACGAAGGTGAGCGCCAGGCCCGCGAGGTTGACGGCCAGCATCAGCGCGGCCCACAGGTTGACCGTGCGCTCGCGCAGCAGGCCGAGGACGGTCCGGGCGGCCGGGAAGACGCTGCTCCAGGCCAGCGCGGCGAACTCGCTCAGACCGCAGGCCGAGTGCAGCAGGTAGTAGCCGGCCAGCGGGGCGGCCACGTCCAGGAGCAGCGGGCGGAGCCCGGCGGCCACCGGGTTGGGCGCCGCGGCGGTGCCCTCGCCCACGGCGGGAGCGGTGGCGGCGTTGACGGCGGTGGCGGTGGCGGTGGCGAGGGCGGCGCTGGCGGTGGCGGCGGGAACAGTGGCGGCGCTGACGGTCTGGCTGCTCATGGTGGGTTTCTCCCCCGGACTGGTGGCCGCGGGCCGCTGCCCGCGTCGTGCCTCCAGTCTTTCGGTCCGACCCTCCGTCAGAGCAGTGCCGTCCGTTGCCCGATCCGCATGACAGGTGTCACGGTGCGGCCCGTGACACCCCCGCTGACCTGCTATGGATCAGCTGAAGGTCCACAACTCCCGGCCCAGGGTGTCCAGGCAGCGCACCACCCGGAACCGCTCGTCCCCGGCGGACAGGAAGCCCTGCGCGGCCCCGGCCAGCACCGTCCGGGCGACGCCGTCGCCGCGGGTCCAGGCGCCGGTCAGCACCAGCGCGTCGGCGGCCAGCTCGGCGCGCTGCACCCGGGCCACCGAGGCGGTCAGCAGCGCGGCGTTGACGTCCTCCAGCTCGGCGGGGGAGAGGTAGGGCCCGCCTGCGGGGGAGCGGTCCGCCGCGGCCCGGCGCCGCAGCTCCGGCAGGCCGTAGTCGCGGACCGCGGCGAGGGCGTCGTCCAGCGGCAGCTGCCAGCGCGGCCCGGGCAGCACCTCCCACCAGACGTCCTCGCCGACCGGCAGCACCTCGCCGACCCGGGCCCGCCAGACCTCGGAGCCGTACCGGACCAGCGGGTCGGGCCGGTCGTCGGCCGTCCAGTCGGCCCGGCGGACCAGGCTGAGCCCGAAGGTGAACGGGACCCGGCCGGCGGCGGGGCGCTCGACCAGGCCGAGCAGCATCCAGTGGGTGTCGTCGGGCAGGACGAAGGTCCGGTGCCGACCGGTGAGGCCCAGGGCGCGCAGGGCGGGCGCGAGGTGCTCGCGCAGTCCCGTCGCGTGGAGCTCGTGGGCAGTCGTCATCGGTGGTCTTCCCTGCTGGTCGTGCGGTGCTGGTGCTGGTCCTCGTGCCGGTGGCGCGGTGCCGCGGGCACCCGGACGTGCCTGATAGCGCTCGGTGGCGCCCGGACGTGCCCGCCCGAACGGGTTCGGGCGGGCCTCGGAACAACGGGCGCGGCGGGGGCGCGGGGTCACGGGGACGGGTCAGCGGGCCCGGCGTCCGGGCCCAGCCGGGCGTCCGGGCAGGTGGGGGCCCGGATCGCTTCGCCTACCGACAACGTAGGCGGGGGCGGTGCCCCGGGGCTGCGGGCGAACGACAGCAGTCGGCGGGACCTTGGCCCCGTCCGGCCCGGTCCTTCGACCGGAGCCGACCCGTTCGCCCGGATGGCGCATCATGTGGCGGGTGCAGAGTGCAGAACGCCCCGGAGCGGGCACCGGCAGCCCCCTCGGCCGGTCCGGACCAGTACCACCCGCCGGCCCACCACCGGGCGGGGGCCCCGCTCCCGTCGACCTGACCGAGGCGGTCCGCGCCGCACAGGAGGGGGACGAACAGGCCTTCCGGCTGCTGTTCCGGACCGTGCAGCCGGGCCTGCTGCGCTACCTGAGAGTGCTCGTCGGCGGGCGGCCCGAGGACGTCCAGGACGCCGAGGACATCGCCTCCGAGACCTGGCTGCAGATCTCCCGCGACCTGCGGGGCTTCTCCGGCGACGGCGACGGATTCCGCGGCTGGGCCGCCACCATCGCCCGCAACCGCGCGATGGACCACCTGCGCGCCCGGCGCCGCCGCCCGGTCGCCGACCTGCCGTACGAGTACCTCGCCGAACTGGCCGCCGGGGACGACACCGCCCGCAGCGCGCTCACCACCGTCGGCACCGCCGACGCGCTGGCCCTGATCTCCCGGCTGCCGCGCGACCAGGCCGAAGCGGTGCTGCTGCGAGTGGTCATGGAACTGGACGCCGAGAGCGCCGCCCGGGTGCTCGGCAAGCGGGCCGGCAGCGTCCGGATGGCCGCCCACCGGGGGCTGCGGCGACTGGCCAAGCTGCTGGAGCAGCCCTTCGCCACCGGAGGCGCCGGGGCAGCCGGTACCGCCGGAGCCGCCGGAGCCGCCGAGGCAGCCGGTACCGCCGGAGGCCCCGCCGGCACCGGTTTCCCGGCCGCCCGACGGGCCGAACCGGGCGTCGCGGAACCGCCGTCGACCCGTGCGCGGGGAACCGCGGGGCAACCCGCCGGGGAACCCGCGAAAAAAACTTCTCCGCAGGGTGTGACAGAACGCCGGGCCGCGACGCTGAAGGACATGAGATGAGCACCAACCGATCCCGTCGGATCGACCGTGATGCCGCCGAGCAGCTGCTCGGCGGCGCCGTGGGCGGCCCGTCGGCCGGGCAGGACGCCTCGCTCACCGGACCGGACGGTCCCGGGCAGCTCGCCCGGGTGCTGGCCGCGGCCGCCGCCCCGGCGACGGCGGCGGAACTGGCCGGGGAGGAGGCCGCCCTGGCCGCGTTCCGGGAGGCGAGTCTCACGCCCGACCCCGTAGTCACACCCGTCCGGAGACGATCGATGGCAACCGCCGCGCTGGCCAGGGCCTTCAGCACGAAGGCCGCTGCCGCCGTGCTCGGCGCCACCGCGCTGTGCGGGGTCGCGGTCGCCGCCGGCACCGGCAACCTGCCGTCCGGCCTGGGCGGCCCGTCCGAACCCGAGCACACGGTCGCCACCACGGGCAGCCCGACCGGCTCCTCGTCCGGCACCCCCACCGGCACCGGCACCGGCACCGGCTCCGCCTCCCCGGGCAGAACCACCCGGCCGTCCACCGGCGCGACGACCGACCCGCACCGGGTGCTCCCGTCCGGCCCGGTCTCCCCGGACCCCGACGGCCGCACGGCCGGTGGGCACGGCGACGACCGCCCCGCCCCGCCCGCCGCGCTGCTCCCCCTCTGCCAGGGCTTCGCGGACCGTACGGGCAAGGGCGAACGCCCGCGCCAGCTGGCCGCCGACCCGTTCTTCGCCCCGCTGATCGCGGCGGCCGGCGGGGCGGACGGCGTCCAGGACTACTGCGCGGGCGCCCAGGGCCACCAGGGCGACGACCACCAGGGCACCTCCGGCTCCGGCAAGGGCGCCGGAAAGGGCTCGGGCAACGGCTCCGGCAACGGGAACGGCAACACCAACGGCAACGGCTCCGGCAACAACGGCAACAGCAACGGCGAGGACACCAACGGCGGTGGCGGCGCCAAGCCCGGCAAGGGCGGAGTGCTCCCGCCCCCGTCGGGCCTGCCCACCCTGCCGGACATCCATCCGAGCAGGACCGGCCACTCCGAGGACGACCAGGCGGCCCGGAGATGACCCCCAGAACTCCGGGTGGGCGGCGAGCGACTCCCCCCGGGCTCGCCGCCCACCCGGATCGCACCACCCCGCAGTAACCCGGCACCACCCGCACCACCCCGCAGTAACCGGACCACCCCGCACCACCCGCAGGACGCACAACCACCCGAAGACCCCGGGTGGACGGTCGGCTCCCCCGTGCCCACCGTCCACCCGGCCGGCCCCGGCCGGCCCGGCAGGCGCTCACCCCGGACGCGCCTCCGGCCCGGCCGGCCCGGAACGTGCGGCCCGCCCTCCCGCAGTCAGGGCGGGCCGCACCCCGATCCGGCGGTCGGGGGATCGCTGCCCGGTCCCCCGGCCGCCACCCCCTCGGGCGCCCGGGCCGGGGCGGCTATCGTGCACAGGTGCACGAGGCCGCCCGGGACCCCGGCGGCCGCACGTGAGGGGAGTTCCAGGTGATCGGACGGGCGCTGAACGGGCGTTACGAACTCGTCGAGATACTCGGCGTCGGCGGGATGGCCACCGTCTGGCGCGGTGTGGACCGGGTGCTGGGCCGTCAGGTCGCGGTGAAGATCCTCAACGGCGGCCTCGCCGACGACCCCCGCTTCGCCGAGCGTTTCAGTCGCGAGGCCCAGCACGCCGCGATGCTGGTGCACCCGAGGATCGTCATGGTCTTCGACTCGGGGGTGGACGAGGGCACCCCGTTCATCGTCATGGAGCTGGTCCACGGCCGTTCGCTGGCCGCCGTCCTGGCCCACCAGCCGAACCTGCCGGTGGAGCGCGCGGTGGGCATCGCGGCGGCGGTGTGCGAGGCGCTGTCGGTCGCGCACGCGGCCGGGCTGGTGCACCGGGACATCAAGCCCGGCAACATCATGATCACCGACGACGGCGGCGTGAAGGTGGTGGACTTCGGCATCGCCAGGGCCGGTTCGTCCAGCAACCTGACCCAGACCGCGAGCGTGCTCGGTACGGCCGCCTACCTCTCGCCCGAGCAGGCCACCGCCTCCGCCCTGGACGGCCGCACCGACCTGTACGCGGTCGGCTGCGTGCTGACCGAGATGCTCACCGGCGAGACCCCGTTCACCGCCGAGACCCCGGTGGCGATCGCCTTCAAGCACGTCAGCGAGCAGCCGCTGCCGCCGTCCGTTCGGCGCCCGGGCCTGCCGCCGGCCCTGGACGCGGTGGTGCTGCGCCTGCTGGCCAAGGACCCGGCCCACCGCCCGGCCGACGCCGCCGCGGCGCGGGTCGAACTCCTCTGCACCGTACCGGGCTTGGCGGTCGGCGACCCGACGGCGGAGCTGCTCGCGACGGCCGCCGCCACTCAACTGCTGCCGCCGGTGGCCCCGCTGGCCCCGGCGCACCCGAACCAGCCGGTGCACCCGAACCAGCAGCACACCACCCTGCTCCCGCCGCAGGCGTCGCCGAACCCCCCGGTCCCGGCCGCCACCTCGGTGATGGCGCCGCTCCCTGCGGTGCCGCCCGCCGCGCACCCGGCCGCACCGGGCTTCGTCCCCGTCCCCGCCCCCGCCCGGAGCCGCCGCAACAAGCCCCTGGTGCTCGGCGCCCTGGGTGTGGCCGGCCTCGCCGGGATCACCGCCCTGGCCGTGACCGCCTTCGACGAGCCGGCCGGCAACGCCGCCGCCAAGCCCGCCGCAACGGCGCCCGCCCGTACCGCCCCGGCTGCGACCCCCACGCCGAGCGCCACGTCCGCCTCCGCCGCGGCCACCACTCCGGCCGCGCTTCCCGCCCCCACCCAGGCCGTGCCGCGCAATCAGCCCGCCGAGCTCCAGCTCCAGTCCTTCCGTCAGGCCGTCGCCCAGGCGCCGATCACGAAGGAGCGCGACAAGCAGCAGGAACTGCTGCAGATCCTCGACGAGACCGCCTCCCGGTTGAACGAGGGCAACCCCGACGACGCCGCCCAGGAGCTCCGGGCCGCCCAGAAGACGATCAAGGACCTGGGCAAGAAGCGCGCCATCGACGCCCCCACCTACGCCAACTGGAACGCCCGGCTGTCCGCGCTGTACGCCACCCTCCACACGGCGTCCAACGTCCAGGACGACTGAGTCCCGTCGGCGCCCTTCCTGCCCTCCGTCAGGCGAACTGCAGCCGGTCGCTGATCCCGGCCGCCTCGAAGGCCGCCTCCAGCGCCGTACGGCCTTCGGTGAAGTGCGCCCAGCTGTCGAAGTGCGCGGGCACCACGCGCCGCGCTCCCAACAGGACGGCGGCTTCGGCGGCTTGGGCGCTGTCCAGGGTGAGCAGCGCGCCGTCGAAGGGCCCGGGGCGGGCGGCGCCGGCGAACAGGACGGCGGTGTCGATCGGGCCGAACCGATCGGCGATCTCCTTCACCAGGGCCAGCGAGGCGTTGTCGCCGCTGATGTAGACGCTCGGCAGGTCGGGCGCGGTCAGCACGAACCCGATCACCTGGCCGAGCACCGCTTCGGCCCCGTCCGGTCCGTGCAGCGCGGGCGCGGCCGTGACGGTGACGGCGCCGCCGTCCGGGCGGGCCAGTTCCACGGACTCCCAGGGGGCGAGCCCGCGCGCGGTGCCGCCGAGCCGTTCGGCGCCGCTGGTGGTGGTGAGGACGAGCGGGGCGGTCGGCAGGAACGCGCGGCCCGAGGTGTCCAGGTTGTCCGGGTGCTCGTCGTGGGAGAGCAGGACGGCGTCGACCGGGCCGAGGTCGGCGGGGGTGACGGGGGAGGGCGCGGTCTTGGTGAGGGCGCGGCCGCCGCCGCGCGGGTAGTCGCCGGGCTCGTCGAAGGTCGGGTCGGTGAGGAGGCGGAGGCCGCCGAACTCGATGAGGGCGGTCGGGCCGCCGAAGACGCGAATGGTCGACATGCTGGTTCACCTCACGGAGAAAGCCACTGTTTGACGTGATGAAACCTAACGCTCCCTCACGGAAGAGCGCAAGGTTTACCATGAGAACTGTGAACGCCGCCCTCACCGCCCCGCCGCCCGCACCCGGCTCGGAGCAGCACGTCGCCCTCGACTTCGCCAACAGCGACCTCGCGCTCACCGCCGGCCGCCTCGACCTGCTGGCCGCCCCCGCCGACGCCACCCGGTGGCTGGTCGAACGGGGTCTCGCCCCCGTCGGCGCGGAGGTCTACGAGTACTGCGCGGGGCGGCTGCGCGAACTGCGGGCCCACCTGCGGGTCCTGCTCGCCGCCCGCGTCGACGGCGCCGTGCCGCCGCCCGAGGCCGTGGATGCGCTCAACTCCGCGCTGACCGCCACCTCCTCGGCCGCCCTGCTGCGCTGGGAGGAGCCGCACGGCCCGTACCGCGCCCTGGCCCACCCGGCCGACCGGGTCGCCGTGCACGCCATGGCCGTCATCGCCGCCGACGCGGCGGAACTGCTCACCGGCCCGGACGCCGAACGCCTCGCCGCCTGCAGCGCGAGCCCGTGCCTGCGCTTCCTGGTCCGCACCCACGCCGCCCGCCACTGGTGCTCGGTCCGCTGCGGAGACCGGGTCCGCGCGGCCCGGGCCTACGCGCGCCGGACCAAGGGCGACGCCACGTCATAATGGCGCCGTGCTGACGATCGGATCCCTCGTCCTCGGTGTCGCCGACATGCCCCGCGCGGTCGCCTTCTGGTCGGCCGCGCTCGACTACGTGCCGCGCGACGGCCTGGTCGAGGACGGCTGGACGGTGCTGGTCCCCGCCGACGGCGGCACCGGCGTCCAACTCGCCCTGGGCTACAGCGAGACCCCCGTCCAGGACCACCCCCGCGTCCACCTCGACCTCTACGCGGACGGCGCCGCCGCCCAGGCTGCCGAGGTCGACCGCCTGCTCGCCCTCGGCGCCCGGCCCGTGGACTGGGACCTCTACCCCGAGGACCCGGACTTCGTGGTCCTCGCCGACTCCGAGGGCAACCGCTTCTGCGTCATCGACACCACCCACGGTTGACCCACAGGGTTGTCCACACCCTGTGGAAAACCCTGTGGGGGAGCGGGACGGCTCAGAGCAGGGCGGCTCAGAGCAGGGCGGCTTCCTCCGTCCACACGCCCTCCGGGTGCTCGCCGACCGGGAGCCAGAGGCTGGGCTGCGCACGGCAGCCGGGAGTGGCCCGCTCGTCGGAGGGCCACCGCTGCTCGCGGTCGGGCCAGACCAACTGGACGACGGGGAACGGGGCGCGCCGGTAGAAGCCGGCGGCGGTCCCGAACAGGGGCAGGTGCCAACCGGGATCCACCGGGTGGAGCCGCAGCGGATACCCCTCGATGACACCGGGGAGCAGCGTGCCCGGTTCCGTGGACGCCCCGTCCCGCAGCAGCGCGGCGGCCTCGTTGACCCAGTGCATCAGCCCGGTCAGCTCCAGGCCGAACAAGGCGATCTCGGGGATCCGGTACGAGTGCCACAGGCCGACCGTGAACGCCCAGTCCGGAATCTCCCCGCCGCCCACGCCGACCACGTGCCAGCCGTGGTCACGTACGTGCGCCATCTCCGAGCCCCAGTGCCTCCGGCGTCGGAACCGCGCGAGGACGGTCGCGGAAGCGGCGGGGTCGCAGAGGACGCAGGGACAGGCGGGGGATTCGAGCTGGTCGTTCACCTGGACATCCAACCACCGGGCCGACGGTGAGCCCGAACCGCTCGAAGCCCGGGCGGCCGTGGTCCTCCCACCAGTCATGCGTGCGTGGGAGAACTCCTTGATCGTCGGCATGCTCCAGGCGGCCGACTGCGCTCGCCACATCTTCAGCGCATACGTAGACCTTCACCAGTCACCCCGCGACATGGACCCACGTCGAGCTGATCACCGACCCGGTGCGGGTCGCCCGCGCCTGCCAGGAGCACGCTCGACCGTCCCGTAGGGGTCACCGGCGCCGCTGACAGCCGTCGGCACCCGTCACCGCGCCGCGGTGCAGGCGGCATGGCGCCAGCCGGGCGTAGTAGGAGAACGGCGGGCCGATCAGCCGGGTCACGTGGAGCCCCGCAGCATTGGCGTGGCGAGCCAGGGTGGCACGCCGCACCTGGTGGCGGTCGAAGAACTCGCCCACCACGATCCGTCCGTTCGGCTTCACCACCCGGCTCAGCTCCGTCAGCGTCACCTCCGGTTGCGGGATCTCGCCCAGGGCCGTCACCAGGTAGGCGGCGTCGAACACGGAGTCCTCGAACGGCAGGTGGTGGGCGTCCGCCCGGGTCGGCGCGATGTTGGTGAGACCGCGCCGTGCGGCCCGGCCCATCACGTGGTCGAGCATCTCCTGCTGGACGTCGACGATGTCGAGTCGGCCGTCAGTGCCCAGTTGAGGGGCGGTCTGCAGGGCCTGGAGGCCTGTGCCCGGCCCGACCTCCAGAACCCGCTCGCCCTGACGCAACTCCAGCATCGAATCGAGCCGCTGCTGGTTGAGCAGCGGCAGGGGCAGATCGAGGAGCCACCGCTGCGCGTACGGGTAGGGGGCGGAGTCGAACGCCCACCAGGACAGGGCCGCGGTGCCGGCCGCCGCCGCGGTCAACCCCCATCGCACTCCGGGGCGGCCGAGAGCAGTGCGAAGAGTCATGATCAAGAGTCCTCTTGTTTCTGTAGATTGACGGTCAGTCAGGCAGGTCGTGGCATCGGAGCGCGGAGCGCCCGCCAGGCGACGAGGGCACAGACCACCGCAAGCGGTAGTTCGGCGAAGCACGCCATGGCCAGCGCCACGGCGAGATCGCTGCCGGGCCCCGCGGTCATCGGGTCGAACCAGGCGTCGACCAGCAGCAGCATCGACGTGGCCGCGGCAGGCAGGGCCCGGCGGAGATCGCCACGAGCGGCCAGGACCCCGGTGACGATGAGGCCGAGTGCCTCCATGGCATCCAACCCGGCCCAGGCGGCCGACCAGTGCACAGCGGTCGCTGTCGACGGCAGGGTGGTGCAGAGTATGAACGCCCAGGCGAGAACGGCGACTCCACAGCCGATGAGTGCCGACGCAGGCCACCGGCAAGGGCTGCAACGCCGATGCTGCGCGGGCTGCTTGCCCGCAGCGGCGTGCTCGCGGGTCGACCCGGGCAGTGCCTTCGCCGTTGATCGCTCGATGACGCTCATGGCACGGCCGGCGGGTTGGAGAAGGTGACGCCGGCCGGTGCGGGCGGGCCGTCGTCGTACTTCTTCGTCGTGCCGCGAAGATCGATCATCGGTGCATTCGCCATGGCCATGAACCTAGGGACGGACCACGATCCACCGCGTCGGCCGGCGGATGTCACCTCTCCCCAGGGCGCTCGGCCCGAGGACGTATCTGGTGTACACCCCCGGGGCGACGCGCTCGCCATCACCCAGACCTGCTCGTTGAGTTCGTGCGGTTCGGCAGTTCGCGCTTACCGGCACGAGCTCTTCGGGGCGAGGGCAGGGGCGCGCTACTGACAGGCAGTCATATTCAGCTCATTGCACCGGACTTGGGTCTGCAACCGTGGCAAACTGGCAGTATGACGAGGAAGCTGATGATCGTACTCACCGACACTGTGGACGCTTCAGCCGACCGTGTGCTGGACCTCATCGCACGCAGGTTCAACGGAGTTGCGGGGCTGGATCCGGCGCGGGCCGAGATCGACCGGGAGCACGGTCGGTTCGCCTATCAGGGCGGCTGGTGGTATCGAGGAGAGTACGAGGTCACCGAGGAGGCCGGGCGCACCCGGGTCACGCATCGGGTCTTCAACGTGGCCGGCCGGGGCAGTAGGTGGGCCGTCCCTTTGGCCAACAAGTTCTTCATCGGTTTCCGCGAGCAGACGACGGCAGGATTCCGCGAGTTGCTGCGCGAGGCCGGCCAGAGTCACTGACTGTGACACAGTCGGGTCCGCGAACCCGGGCGCACCGCGAGCAGCCCGGCGACCGGGGCCCTTCCCGAGCCCTGGCCGCAGACCGTCCCGCCCGGGGAGAGCCGACTAATCGAGTGCGAGAGTTCCGGCCCGGGTGATACAAGGTCTGCGTGACTGAGCAATTCTCCTTCCCCGCCCTGCTGCAGATGATCGACGAGCGGTCCGCCGCGTTCCGCGCCGCCGTCGCCGCAGCCCCCAGCCTCGACGCGGACGTCCCGTCCTGCCCGGGCTGGACGCTGTACGACCTGGCGAACCACCTCAGTGAGGGGGACCGCTTCTGGGCCTACATCGTGCTGAACACCGCGCCGGGCGACGAGCGGCCGAGCAAGGACGGGAAGACGGCGCCCAGGGAGCGCGAGGCCCTCATAGCCTGGCTGGCCGACTCGACGGAGCAGCTGATCAACGCTCTGCGCGAGGCCGGTCCGGACCGGGGCTGCTGGGCCTGGTGGGAGCCGCTGGCCTCGCCGCACACGGGGGCCGGCGTGGCCCGCCGCCGCGTTCCGGAGACGCTCATCCACACCTACGACGCCCAGTTGGCCTCCGGTGCGCCGCAGGAGCTGCCGACGACCGAGGCGGTCGACGCCATCGAGGAGTTCCTCGCCACCGTCTGCACCGTCACCGTCCCGTGGCCGCATGAGCCCGCCACCATGGACTACCACGCGGAGGGGGCCGGCATCTGGCGCCAGACGGTGGACGCCGGCGGTTCCCGCTTCACCCGCCTCACCGCGGCGGAGGCCGCCGAGAGCAAGCCGACCGCCGCCGTCTACGGCACGGCGAGCGAGATGGCCCTGCTCATGTACATGCGCATCCCGAACGCCTCGCTGCGGATGGAGGGCGACGCCGACCTGCTCCAGCGGCTGCAGAACGGGGGCTGAGACCCGGCTGTCCCAGCGGTAGCGGCTCGTAGAGCGGCGGATGGGCAGGCCGCGAACGGGGTCCGCAGGTGTGCTGTTGGATCTCGACGGCTCAGCCGCGCGGTCAGCGCCGCGGGGTCTTTCGGCCGAGGGCCAGGGCGGCGGTGTGCAGGGCCAGGACGAGGGCGGCCAGGAGGGCGAAGTGGACGGACCAGGCGCCGGCCATGGTGGGGCCGCCCCAGGACGTCTTCGTGTCCGGCTGGGTCAGGGGGAAGCAGACGCCCCTCGCCAGGAGGTCGAACCACAGCATCACGCCGGCCAGGGACAGCACGATCCCCAACGGCAGGCGTGCCGCACCGGATTGGCGCACATTCAGCAGGCGCACCGGGGCAAGAAGCAGGCGGGGCGCGATTCCAGCGGTCATTGTTTTCTCCGGTCGTCAACGCGGCAACGTGACGAGCTTGCCCGGTCCGCCGGGGCGCTGGGTATGGGGTGCAGCCCTGAGACGCCCCTGAATCACCCCCGACAGGGACGGACGAGTGGTTGAGCGCAGGAAGTCGGCCTGGCCGACTTCCTGCGCTGCCCGTTAGGCGTGGTGGTCGAACTCGCCGCTCTTGAGGCCGTGGAGGAGGGCAGCGAAGGCGGTGGGGTTGGTGCGGAGGATGGTTTCGCCTTCGTCGGACTCGCGGACTTCGACCAGCCCGTCAGCGTTGCGGACCTCCACGCATTCGTTGGTCGCGCCGCTGTAGCTGGACTTCTGCCACTGGGGGCTGGACATCTGGCCTCCTGGAGCTATGTGAAGCGGCCCCTTCGCGAGAACGCGAGGGGGCCGCTGAAGCGTTAGGCGTGGTGGTCGAATTCGCCGCTCTTGAGGCCGTGGAGGAGAGCGGCGAAGGCGGTGGGGTTGGTGCGGAGGATGGTTTCGCCCTCGTCGGACTCGCGGAGTTCGAGCAGGGCGTCGGTCCTGCGGACCTCCACACAGTTTTCTCCGGAGCTGCTGAAGGACGACTTCAGCCACTGGTTCTGAGACATCTCAGCCTTTCAAGTTCTTGAGCGTCTGTCGGATCAGATCCTGGGAGTCCTCCTCGCTGAGTGCGGTGCGCGCGATGCGGTCGAAGACCTTGCGATAGGACGCGAGCTCGGTCGGGTCATCGAGGTAGATCGGGCTACGCGACAACTCCACCTCAATTGTGTCGAGCTCGGGGACCTCCCCGAAGGAGTAGACGAGATTCTCGATCGGGCCTGGGTAAGTGTGAGCTGTGAATGGAACGACGCGGATGATCACGTCCTCCCGGAGGGAGTCGTCTATCAGGGAGTGAAGCTGGTTCCGCAGCACCTCGGTGCCCCCGAAGCGTGTGACGAGGCTGGACTCGTGGATATAGGCCTCATGGCTCTTGCTCGGGTGCTGAAGGATTTTCCTTCTGCGCTCTGAGCGGAACTCGATGCGCAGGTTGAGCTCCTCAGTGGAGAGCGGAGGGATCCGCCGACTGAACACTCCTCGCGCGTAGTCCTCTGTCTGCAAAGGGCCTGGGATGATGGCCGACGTCCACGACCGAATGACACCGGCGGCGAAGTCTTCGTGCTCGGCGGTCTTGAGTAGGCCGTCAGAAAGGCAGTCGCGATACTGATCCCACCAGGACTTCCTGCGTGAAGTGACGAGGCCGCCCAGGGCGTTGATGAGTGGCAGGTTCTCGCACTTGCAGGCTTCGGCGATGGTCCGGATGCGGTCAGCGCTGGCACTCGTCTTTCCGTTCTCCATCTGCGTGACCTGGGGAGCGCTTACTCCGAGCATGCGGGCAAGCTGGTTGCCGCTGAGGCCTGCTTGCTCGCGCATCCTCCGAAGCTCGGCGCCCAGGCGGCGCTGACGGAAGGTTGGGTTCTGGCGGCCTGGCATGGAGTCCTCTCAGATCATGTGGGTCCAGTGTGCCGCGCCGCTAGTCAATGGGGCCATCTGTCCCCCGGGAGAGGGAACTTCGGCCCATCGACCTAAGATTAGGTCGATGGGCGCTATGGTTGATCCCACGTCGACCCGACGGATCGTCAGTAATGCTTGCTGGCAGGCACCGCAGAGCAGCCACGTCTTCTTCCACGGCCTGGCTCACGGTGACGTATCCGCCGGTTCTCCACACCCCACACGCCCGGGAGTTCTCCCATGCGTCACCTCAACACGCCCTCCTTCGCCCTCTCCCGCCAGTCCCTCCGCGACGCGATGGTCCGCGCCGGCTGGCACCCCTCCGCCACCTTCGACGCCGAACTCGCCCTCGGTGAGCTGCTGGTGAACGCCTGGCGGCACGGCGAAACCCCCGCGCCGGTCACCCAGATCCTCTTCCTCCACAACACCCTCCGGGTCTCCGTCTCCGACGAGAGCCCGAAGCTCCCCGCCCCGCAGGCCCCCGACCTCCTCTCGGAGTCCGGCCGGGGCCTCCAGCTGGTCGCGGGGCTCACCCACCGCTGGGGCGTGGACCCGCAGGAGCGTGGCAAGTGCGTTTGGTTCGAGTGCGACCTGGACGCCGCCTGATGCCCAAGTCCGCCCCCCGCCGCCGTCCGATGCTGCCGACCGATCCCCGGATCCGGCACTACACCGACGAGCACATCCGTACGCTCCTCGCCGAAGTGCAGGAGCGCGGCCGGAAGTTCGGCTTGATCTTCCCCTCGGCTGCCACCGACAGGACCCTCGACGGCCGGGTCCTGGTCTGCTTCAACACGGCCCCGGCCTCCACGCTCCTCAACCTCCTCTCCCTCCTCCTCGACGCCGAGCGCGACCGCCGGGACACCACGTGCGGTTCCTGATCCCCGCCGCCTTCGCCGTCCTCCTCGCGCTGGCGATCGCGACCGTCGCCCTGGGCGTCGTCACCGCCCTCCGTGCCACCCCGCCGCCGCCCGATGAGGACGACTGAGCCGGGCCCGCCGTCCCGGGTTCACTCGTCGCGCCGGATCCGCCGTTCCACGTTCCCGCGGATCGTCCGGGACGCCGTCCCGGCCGCCGCCGCGAGGAACACGAAGTTGTAGGCGATCTGCAGCACCACCACGAGCCGTGCCGTCTGCCCGGCCGGCGTGATGTCCCCGTACCCCACCGTCGCCATCGTGACGACCGTGAAGTACAGCGCGTCCAACCGCGTCTCCAGCCCCGCGAACTCGGCTTTGTGCGAGCCCAGTGCGTAGTACGTCGCCGAGAAGATGATCATCGTCAGGAAGATCAGGAAGGCCAGCCAGACCACCGGCCGCTTCGCGGTCCCCCGCATCACCCCGACGATCTTCGCCACTATCAGCCAGCTCAACCCGCCCAGCGCCGCCGCGAAGACCGTCCAGCTCAGCACCGGACGACGGTCGCCGAACCATTCCAGCGGCAGCGTGAAGTACCCGACCGTCAGCAGTACGAACGCGCCCAGCAGCCACGCTCCGGCCCGGAGGTCGGTGGGCGGGGGAGGAGGGTTCTCGGACATCCCGCCCAGCCTGGTCGACCCGGGCGCGCCGCGCCCGCCCGACTACTCCGCCCGGGCGGGGCGGAAGCGGAGAAGCGTCGAGCCCCCCGGTGGATTCACCGGGGGGCTCGACTGGAAGCTCGGGCGACTCAGGCGGTCGTCTCGGTGTGCTTCGTCTCGGTGGCCTTGGTCACGTTGGTCGGCGTGACGGCCGGGCGGGCGGCGTCCTGGGGGGCGGCCGTGCTCTGCGCGGTGCCGGCGTCCGTCTGGTCGCCGTCCTCGCGCATCGCCTTGGTCTCCGCCTTCAGGATGCGCATCGACTTCCCGAGGCCGCGCGCCATTTCCGGCAGCTTCTTCGATCCGAACAGCAGGACTACGACCGCCAGCACCACCAAGATGTGCCAGGGCTCAAGACCGTTCCGCAGCATCCCTGGCCACCGGTCCCTTCTTGTCTAGAGTCACGGAGGGCGCTAGGCCCTGTCGGCCAGTATGCCTGGACCTGACGCCGAACGGATACACCGGCTGGGAAACGCTGGCCGAAAACCAGGTGCCGTTCGAGCGGACCACGAGGGCCCGGACGGCGAATCCCACCGCCCGCGCCGTCGGCGGCCATCAGAAGACGAACGGCACCAGCCGCTTGGAAACCCGCTGGTAGTCGGCGTACGCGGGGCCGAGAGCGCCGAGCAGCAGCCGCTCCTCGACGGCGATCCGCCAGCCGTACGCACCGAGCAGCACCGCCGTGACCAGCAGGGACGCCGCCCAGCTGCCGGTGCCGAGCGCGTAGCCGGTCCAGACCAGCAGGCTGCCGGCATAACCCGGATGGCGGATCAGCCGGTACGGGCCGGTGCGGACCACGTGCTGGGTGTCGACGGTGCGCAGGGTCCGGGTGTAGTAGCGGCCGAGGGTCCGCATGCCCCAGGCGCGCAGCGCGAGCCCGGCGGCGACCAGCGCGACGCCGAACCAGCGCGGCCCGGTGGGCAGCACGCCGACGTCGGCGCGTTCGAACAGCACGACCACCAGGACGGACGCGGCGTAGCAGCCGAGCAGCAGCCGGGTCGAGCCGCGGTCGCGGTCGTCCGCGCGCCAGCTTCCGGCCGCGTTGTCCTCGCGGCGGCGCAGCAGCAGTTCGTAGCCGACCCAGCAGAGGATGCCGAGCAGGGAGAGGAGGGACGGCAGGGACATGAGGGGGGCTCCTGACGGTCGCGGACTACCCCTCCACGGTCCTCCGGCCGCGCCCCCGCGGCACGCACCCGGGGGTGGACGGCAGTGCGTCCACCCCCGGGTGGACGGTCACCGCGGCCGCTGTGCGAGGGTCACCGCGGCCGCCGCGCCAGCAGGTAGCCGCGCCGGGTGTCGGCCTCCTCGGGCAGGCCCTCCCGCTCCAGCCGCGCCTCGACGGCGAAACCGGCCTCGGCGAGCCGGGCGGCGACGTCGTCGGTCCGCAGGAAGTGGAAGTCCACGTCGACCCGGTGGCCCCACCACTCCTCCAGGTGCCGCACCTCCTCGCCCAGGTGGAAGGAGACCAGCAGCAGCCCGCCGGGCCGCAGCACCCGCAGCATCTCGGCGAAGGCGGGCAGCAGCTCGCCAGGCTCCAGGTGGATCACCGAATACAGGGCCACGGCCGCCGCGAACTCGCCGTCGGCGGCGGGCAGGGCCAGCAGGTCGCCGGCGCGGAACTCGGCCTTCGGGTGCTCGCGCGCGGCCAGCTCGACCATCTTCGGCGACAGGTCGATCCCGACCACCCGCGCGCCCTGCCCGGTCAGCCACTGCGCCACGTGCCCCGGCCCGCACCCCAGGTCCGCCACCAGCCCGCCGGCCGCCTCCTCCACGACGGCCCCCAGCAGCGCCCGGTCCACCACCTTGTGCGCCAGCTCACCCCCGATCCGCCCCAGGTACTCCTCCGCCACCGCGTCGTAACTCCCGCGCACCCGCGCGTGTTCAGTCCCCATACGCCCACCCTGGCACGGCCGCCCGCCCCCGCGCCGTGTCTTCGCGAACCCGGTCGGCGGACCGCCGGCTGCAGCAGATGTACATCTACTACGTTCGTGTCATGACTGAGCCAGTGATCGAGTCGATGGCCGAGGTTCGAAGCCATCTGGCAGATGTGATCGAACGGGCGCGACGTGACGAGACGCCGACGATCATCACCAGGCGGGGCAAACAGGAGGCGGTGGTGATCGACATCGCCGAGTACCGGCACCTCCGGGAGATTGCCGAGCAGGCCGAGGACGAGTGGCTGAACCGTCTCGCGGACGAGGCCGAGGCCGAAGGGCTTGACGGCTCCGTCTCCCTGGAAGAGATGGCCGCCATGCTCCGCGATCACCACGGCTGACCGCGATGGGGTACGTCACCAGGTTCAGCCCGCACGGGCAGCGGGATCTCCTCAAGGTGCCCAAGCAGGATGCCGTTCGGATCCTTCGCCGGCTCGCCGACTTGCCGAAGGCCCTGGATGCCGGCGACACCTCGGGCTTCGACATCAAGGCTCTTCAGGGGCACCACGCCCGATGGCGGCTGAGGGTGGGGGACTGCCGGGTGCTGTACACCGTCAGGGACGGGGTGCTGGTGGTCCGGGTTCTGTCGGTGGGCAATCGCCGCGAGGTCCACCCGCACCCGTGAGTTCGTCTCATTGAACAGCGGAGAGCCCCCGCCGGGATCGGGCGGGGGCTCTCGATGACTCGCGTGGACCGGGGCCGTGCGGTGGGCCGTGCTGTGGCTCAGATGGCGGCGGCCTCGGTGTTCACGACCTCGGTGTTCACGGCCTCGGCGTCGACGGCGGCCGGGGCCGCGGTGGCGGGCAGGTGGCGCAGGAGGCGGTGGGCCAGCAGGGCGGCGCCGAGGGCGAAGACCAGGCCGACGGCGGCGGCGACGTGCAGGCCGTCCGTGAAGGCGCCGCGGGCGGTCTCCAGCAGGTCCGGGCCGAGCCGCCCGGGGAGGTGGGCCGCGACGGAGACCGCGCCGCCGAGGGTGTCCCGAGCGGCGCCGGCGGCCGCGCCGTCGACGCCCGCCGGGAGGGCGCCGTCCAGCTGGTGGCGGTAGACCGCGGCGCCCGCCGCGCCGAGCAGGGCGATGCCGAGCGAGCTGCCGAGTTCGACGGCGGTCTCGGAGGTGGCGGAGGCTGCGCCGGCCTGTTCGGCCGGGGCGGCGGAGACGACCATCTCGGCGGTCATCGTCATGGTGCCGACGGTGCCTGCGGCCAGCACGCCCGCCGCGGTGAGGATGAGCGCCAGCGGCGAGTGCGGACCGACCTGGGTCATCATCGCGAAGCCGGCCGCGCCGACCACGAAGCCGCCGCCCATCAGGGCCGCCGGGCGGACCTTGCCGGCCAGGGCCGAGCTGATCCCGACCGCCGCGCCGACGCCGACGCTGGGCACCAGCGACCAGAGCGAGGCGGTGAACGGGCTCATGCCCTTGACCAGCTGCAGGTACTGCGAGGTGAAGAGGGCGAAGCCCATCATCGCGAACATCGCGAGGGTGTTGACGCTGATCGCCCCGCTGAAGGTGCGGATCCGGAACAGGCTCAGGTCGATCAGCGGGTTCGCGGCGGTGCGCTGGCGCCGCACGAAGGCGACGGCGAGCAGCAGCCCGGCCGCGGTGGCGAGGGCGGGCAGCGGGCTCCAGCCGTCCACGGCGAGGGTCTTGACCCCGTAGACCAGCGGGAGGATCGCGGCGAGCGAGAGCACGGCACCGGGCAGGTCGAAGCGGCCGGTGCGGGCGGGGGAGTGGTACTCGGGCAGCAGGACGGGCGCGGTCAGCAGCACCAGGACCATCACCGGGACGGCCACCAGGAAGGCCGAGCCCCACCAGTAGTGGTCGAGCAGCAGCCCGCCGGCGACCGGGCCGAGGGTGGCCCCGGCGGTGAGGACGCCGCCCCAGGCGCCGAGGGCGACCTGCCGCTGCTTGGGGTCGTGGAACATGTTGCGGATCAGCGCGAGGGTCGAGGGCATCACGGTGGCCCCGGCGGCGCCGAGCAGGGCGCGGGCGGCGATCAGCTGCTCGGCGCTGCCGGACCAGGCGGCCAGCAGCGAGGCGCCGGTGAAGCCCGCGGCGCCGATCATCAGCAGCCGGCGGCGGCCGATCCGGTCGCCCAGCGCGCCCATCGTGATGAGCAGCCCGGCCAGCAGGAACGAGTACATGTCCATGATCCACAGCTGCTGGGTGCCGCTGGGCGCCAGCTCGGTGGAGATGTAGGGGACGGCGAAGAACAGCACGCCCATGTCCATGGAGAGCACGAGGGTCGGGAGCAGGAGGACGGCGAGGCCGATCCATTCGCGACGGCCTGCGCGGCCGGTGGTTGCGGTCATGGGGAAGACGGTACGGACGTTTCAGACGCTTGTCTAGTACGTATGTGTAAATCGATCGTCCAAGACTTCAGTGCAAGACATGCGTGCAAGACATCTGTGCAGACCTTCCGTAGGATCGGGGCATGGGAAACCGCGAAGACCTGATGGACGGCGCCAAGCGCTGCCTGTACGAGAAGGGCTACGGACGCACCACGGCCCGCGACATCGCGACCGCCTCGGGCGTCAGCCTGGCCGCGATCGGCTACCACTTCGGCTCGAAGGACGCGCTGCTCAACGCCGCGATGATCGAGGCGATCGGCGAGCTGGGGCAGGGCATGGGTGAGGTGGTCGCTGCCGCCAACCGGACCTCCGATGACCCGGAGGAGCGCTTCGCCGCCGCCTGGGAGGGGCTCAAGGGCGTCTTCGTCGAGCACCGGGGCCTCTGGGCGGCCCAGTTCGAGGCGCTCGCCCAGGCCGGGCACAACCCCGAGCTGGCGGCCGCGTTCGCGGAGGCCCAGAAGGAGGGCCGGCTCGGCCTCGCCGCACTGTTCCAGGGGCTGCCCGAGGTGCCGGACACCGAGGAGGAGCTCGCCCGCGGCACCTTCTATCAGATCCTGCTGGCCGGCTACGTCGCCCAGTGGCTGGCCGCTCCCGAACTGGCCCCGAACGGGCAGGAGTTCCTGCAAGGGCTCCGCCTGGTCAGCGGCAGCGTACTGGGAACCGGCGCCACGCCGTGACGCGCGCTGCGCGGTGACGCCCGCTCCGCCGTGACGTCCGTTACGCCGTATGTCCGCTACGCCGTGACGGCGGTCAGCAGCACCACCGAGTCGACGTGGGCGACCAGCCCGTGCCGCTCCTGCGGGACGGGCTCCAGTGCACCCGCGGACAGCTCCACCCGCCGCCCGGCGATGGTCAGCGAGACCCGGCCGCGCAGCACCTGGACGCTCCCGGCGGTGGGCGGGGTGTGCTCGTCCAGTGCGGTGCCGGCGGTCAGGGCGATCACGGTCTGCCGCAGCACCCCGTCGTGCAGCACCAGGTGGGCGCTGCGCCCGTGCGGACCCTCGGCCGCCCGTGCGGCGTGCTCCACGGCGAGCCGTTCGAGATCGGGCATCGCGCCGCCTCCTCCTCAAGCCGGGTGCCCCGGCTGTGTGCCCAGGTTCGCGGACGGACCGGCGGCGCGCACCCGGGAGCGGTCCGCAGCGGGCCCCTCGCAGCGGACCGCCCGAAGTGCGCCGTCCGAGGTGCAGCCCACGACGACTGCCCTCATCGTGGATGCATGGCGACCAACCAGAAGATCTTGAACGGGCTCCAGGTCAACCGCTCGCTGCTGGCCGGCGGCGTGGTGCTGACCGGCATCGGCTCGGTGCTCGGCGCGGCCGGGGCGGCGCTGGTGTGCGCGGCGCTGTTCACCGCAGGCCGCGACTGGGTGCGCAGCATGGAGACCCCACCGGGCGCGCTCGCCCAGCGGGCCCTGCACGAGGCGAAGGTGGCCTCCTCGGCCGGCTGGGAGGCCTGGCGCGCGGAGCACGGCTCACCCAACTGAGCCCACCCGTACGGACGCCCACCTGTACGGGGATGCCCACCCGTACGGACGCACGCGCGTACGGCTGCATCCGCGCACGAGTGTGCACGGCGGGCCGCCATGGGGGTGCGGCCCGCCGCGGTTCCGGGGAGAGGGAGCGGTAACGCCGTTACAGCCCCATCGACTTGGCGATGATGCTGCGCATGACCTCGCTGGTGCCGCCGTAGATCCGGAACACCCGGTTGTCGGTGTAGAGCCGGGCGATCGGGTACTCCAGGATGTAGCCGTAACCGCCGTGCAGCTGAAGGCACTTGTCGATGACGGTGGAGGCCGACTCGGTGCAGAACAGCTTCGCGGCGGCCGCGTCCGCGACGCTCAACTCGCCGTTCTGGTAGAGCTCCAGTGCGCGGTCCACCATCGACTGCTGTGCCAGCACCTGGGCCTGGCAGTCGGCCAGGGTGAACTTGGTGTTCTGGAACTCGGCCACCGCCTTGCCGAACACCTTGCGGTCCTTGACGTACTGCAGCGCGAACCGCACCGCCGCCGCGGCCGCCGCGTACGCGCCCACCGCGATCGCCAGCCGCTCCTGCACCAGGTTGTGGGTCAGGTAGGAGAACGCCGCGCCCTCCTCGCCGAGCAGGTCCTCCACCGGCACCTTGACGTCGACGAACGCCAACTCGGCGGTGTCCGAGGTGCGCAGGCCGATCTTCTGCAGCTTGCGCCCGACCGAGTAGCCCGGCGAGGTGGTGTCCACGCACAGGATGGAGAGCCCGGCCCGGCGGTTCTCCGGGTCGTACGGGGCGGTGCGGGCGACCACCAGGACGAGGTCGGCCAGCACGCCGCCGGTGATGAAGGTCTTGGCGCCGTTCAGGACGTAGTGGGTGCCGTCCTCGGAGAGCCGGGCGGTGGTGGTGATGCCCGCGAGGTCGGAGCCGGCGCCCGGCTCGGTCATCGCGATCGCGGTCATGATGTCGCCGGAGACGAAGCCGGGCAGCCAGCGCCGCTTCTGCTCCTCGTTCGCGTACTCCAGCAGGTACGGCAGCACCAGCCCGGTGTGCACGCCGGAGGAGCCGAAGCTCACGCCCGCGCGGGCGGTCTCCTCGGCGACCACCGCCTGGTACTTGAACCCGCTCTCGCCCGCGCCGCCGTACTCCTCCGGCACCTCGATGCCGAAGACACCGAGTTCGCCGAGCTGGCGGTAGAAGTCGCGGGGCGGGTGGCCGTCGGCCTCCCAGCTCTCGTAGACCGGGACGACCTCGTTGGCGATGAAGTCCCGGATGGTCTCCCGGAAGGCCTCGTGGTCCTCGTTGAACACGGTGCGGCGCACGGCGGCGCTCCCTTCGACGGTGCCGGCCGGAGGGTCGGCGGAGGCGGAACGTGCCAGGTGGTGGCCCGACAAGTTAATCCCGGGTAGCCTCGGCTGTCCAGCGTCGGAGGGCCCGGAAATCCTGCTCGACACGGCGCTGAAGTGAATCCTTGCTAGCCTTCGGACGGGGTTCGGGGCGAGCCCTCGGGGCCGGTCCCCGGGGCCGGTCCCCGGCGCGAGCCCCCAGGATGCGGAGGGAGGCACGCCATGGTGGTCCGACGGCCGCCCGGGCGGCGCGCCCAGATCCTCGCCGTGGCCGCCGACCGCTTCCACCGCAGCGGCTACCACCAGGTCTCGATGACCGAGGTCGCCGCCGGCGTCGGCATCACCGCGCCCGCGCTCTACCGGCACTTCCGCGGCAAGCCCGAACTGCTGGACCGCGCCGTCCGGTTGGGCCTGGACGCGCTCGCCGACGGCCTGCGCGCGGCCGGCAGTACCGCCGAACTCGGCGCCGCGCTGGCCGCGGTGGCGGTCGGCCACCGTCCGCTCGGCACCCTGGTGCAGCGCGACGCCCGGCTGCTGCCGCCCGCCCGCCGGGCCGGGCTGCGCCGCGAACTCCGTTCGGACGTCGCCCTGATGGCCGCCGTGCTGCGCGCCGAGCGCCCGGAACTCCCCACCCAGGACGCCGAGTTGCTCTGCTGGTCGGCGCTCTCCGGCTGCGCCGGACTGTCCTACCAGTCGGCCGCGCCGCAGCCCCGCCGGGCCGAGGCGCTGCTGCGCGAACTGGTCGCGGCCGTCCTCGCGGTGTCCCTGGACGGCACCGCCGCCGACCCCGCCACCGGGCCGGCTCCCGACCCCGCCGCCGACCCCGCCACCGGGCCGGCCCCCGACCCCGACCCCGCCGCCGGGCCCCGGCCCCGCCGGGAGGAGCTGCTCGCGGCGGCCGTCCGGCTGTTCCACCAGCGCGGCTTCGACAACGTCAGCACCGACCAACTCGGCGCCGCCGTCGGCATCTCCGGCCCGAGCGTCTACCGGCACTTCGACAGCAAGGCCCACCTTCTCGCGGCCTCCCTGGTGCGCAGCCGGGAGCGGCTCCGGCACGAGGTGGAGGGGGCGATCGCGGCCGCCGACGGGCCGACGGCGGCGCTGGCGGCCGGACTCGGTGCGTATGTCGACTTCGCGCTGCGCAACGGCGACTACCTGGGCGCGATGCTGAGCGAGACGGAGCGGCTGGCCCCGCCGGACCGCCGGGTCGCGGTGGACTTCCGGCGGGATTTCCTGCGCACCTGGGTCGGATTGTTGCGCCGGGTGCGCCCGGAGTACGACGCGGTGGCCGCCCGGATCCGGGTGCACGCGCTGTTCTCACTGGTCAACGACGGGGTGCGGAACCGCCCCTACAGCACCCGGCCCGACCTCGGCGAGTGCCTGCGGCGGATCGGCGGGGCGGTCCTGGGAGTCGACCCGCCGTAGCGATTCGCCGTAGCGACCTGCGGTAGCGACCCGCCGTAGCAACGCGCGGGGCCGGGTGCCCGCCACCGTTCCGACGGCGGCGGGCACCCGGCCCGTGGGGTGCGACCGGGCGTCGCCCGGTCGGGCCGGCTAGTAGAGGACGTGCGGGTAGTAGACCCGGGCGTCGAAGTTGCCGTTCCCCTGGAGCGCGCCGACGTTGCCGCCGTTGCCCGCCACGGCGAGGCCGTTGTTCTGGTTGCTCGCGCCCGAGCCGGTCGCGGTCTGCTGGGTGTTGACCAGGTTGCCGTTGACGGTGCCGACGACGTTGCCGGAGCCGACGTTGTTCACGACGCTGCTGTTGGAGTGGTCGATCGCGCCGGCGCCGTTGTCGGCGTGCGCGGTGGCGGCACCGACGCCGACGAGGAGGAACGCCCCGAGGGCGGTGACGGCGGCGGCTGCGCGAATACGGGACACGCTGGTCTCCCTGAGCTGGAAGTGCGAAAGTGGCGCGATCCGGAGTGGCCGCTCCGTAGCGCCGTTGCCTGACGTCGCACGTTCAGCATTCACCAGTGATGTGGACGAACTCCACCGGACGGGTGGCCTTTCCCTCGATGGTGGGGGAGTGGTCAATTCCGAGTTGACCAGAATCCGTCATTTCGGCGGGGAAGACCGATGGTCCGCTGATACGTCGACTGATGCATAGAAAGAAATGGTCGACGGATTGTCGCACTGGCACACTGAGGACCCATGTCTGAAGGTGCCCCGACCGAGCCCACCCCCGCCGAGGACCTGCGCACCACCGAGGTCGACCTCGGCGGCCTGGTGAACGTCCTCGCCACCCACCTCTACTCCACCCCGCTGGTCGCCCTGCGCGAACTCGTCCAGAACGCCCACGACTCGCACACCCGCCGGTTCCTGGAGGACCCGGACGGCGAGCACCGGCCGCGGATCCGGGTGCGCGCCGACGCCACCCGGCGGACCGTCGCCATCGAGGACACCGGGGCCGGCCTCACCGAACCGGAGATCCACGCCTACCTCGCCACCGTCGGCACCGGCTACACCCGGATGCTGCGCGAACTGACCGGCAATCAGGAGCTCATCGGCGCCTTCGGCCTGGGCTTCCTCTCCGCCTTCTCGGTCGCCGACGAGGTGACCGTCACCACCACCTCGCACCGCGAGCCCCGGCTCGGCCACCGCTACCGCAGCCGCGGCGGCGAGCAGTACCAGGTCGACCCGGCGCCCGCCCGCCCGGAGCCCGGCACCGTCGTCGAACTGGCGCTCAAGGCCGAGCACGCCCACCTCGCCGACGAGCACGCCCTGCGCGAAGTCCTCGGCCGCTACTGCGTCCTGCTGCCCATCCCGGTCTACGTCGGCGACGACGACCGGCCGGTCAACGCCGTCCAGGTGCCCTGGCGCCAGGCCGTCGACGGCGACCAGTACGGCGCCCGGATGCGCTTCGCCACCGCCTTCGGCCGCCGCTTCGAGCCGCTCACCGCCTTCCCCGTGCTGCCCGTCCAGGGGGAGGGGGCCGCCGAGGGCGCCACCGACGCGGTCGGCCTGCTCTGGGTCCAGGACGGCGGCACCTACGGCAGCAGCGACAACCGCGACCTCGCCGTCTACCTGCGCGGCATGCTGCTCGCCGAGGACGCCCGCGACCTGCTGCCCAGCTGGGCCGGGTTCATCGGCGGCGCGGTCGAGTCCAGCCGGCTCACCCCCACCGCCAGCCGCGAGGACCTCCAGCGCGACGAGCACTACCGCGCACTGCAGAAGGCCCTCACCGACGCCATCGTGGACGGCCTGTACGAGACGGCCCGGCTGCGGCCCGCCGTCTGGCGCCGCATCCTCACCCGGCACGGCCAGGAGCTGCTCGGCGCCGCCCTCTGCGACGACCGGCTGTTCACCCTGCTCGCCGACGACGTCCCGGTGCCCACCTCGCAGGGCGACCTCACCGCGGGCGCGCTGCGGGCGTCCGGAGCGGGAGCGGTGCACGTCGCGCTCGGCAGCGGCGGCGGCTTCGAGGAGATGCTGTACCGGGCGATGCGGGTGCCGATCGCCCGCGGCGACCGCTACGCCGTCCTGCCGTTCCTGCGCCGCTACGCCCAGCTGCGCGGCTGCCGGCTGGTCGAGCTGGGCAGCGAGCAGGGCAACCGCGAACTGTTCCGCGACCCGGAACGCCCGCTCCCGGCCGAGGAGTCGGCCTGGCTGGCCGGCGCCCTCGCCGACCCGGGCGAGCAGCTCGTCCCGGCCCGCTTCGACCCGCCCGGCCTCCCGCTGGTCCTGGTGCCCGACCGCGAGGCCGAGCTGAAGGCCCGGATCGAGGACGACCAGGCCGACGCCCGGATCCCGTCCGCCGCGCTGCGGCTGGCCCGGGCGTTCACCGCCCGCACCGACGGCGAGGTCAAGGCCCGGCTCTACCTCAATCTGGACTGCCCGGCCGTGCGCGACCTGCTGGCCGCCTACCGCACCGGGCACACCGGCAGCGCCACCGCGGCCGGGCTGCTCCGCTCGCTCAAGGTGATCATGGCGGCGGCCTCCACTGGCCCCGCCGAGGGGGACCTCGGCGCCGCGCTGGCCGGCATCGGCACCGCCGTCTCAGCCCTCACCGCCGCCGTCCCGGCCGGGCTGCCGGACGTCCCGGACAGCCCCGGCGCCCTCGGGGGCGACGCGTGACGCACGGCCCGACCGGTACCCGGGCGAACGGCCCGACGGGCACCGGCCCGACGGGCACCGGGGCGCACGGATCGCCCACGGCCCACGGCAGAACACCCATCAGCACGACGCAGGGGAAGCAGGCATGACCACCGACATCTGGGCCTGGGTGCGCGACACCCACCAGCAGCTGCGCGAGGCCGGCCACGAGCGGCTCGCCGACGCGATCTACGAGCTGCCCGAACACGCCACCGAGGGCCGCAACGAGCAGCTCGACGCGGTCTACCCGGAGGCGGTCGCCGCCGCGCGGGCCCTCGGTCTGCCCTGGGTCGAGGTGTACCTGCGGCACTGGCGGATGCAGAACCTGCTGAACAAGCGCCAGCAGGGCGAGTCGGTCATGCCCGAGGCGGTCGACCTGCTGGAGTTCGCCCACCGGGAGGAGACGGCCGGCTGCCCGCAGTCCGTCTGCGTGGTGCAGGACTTCGCGATCTGCCACGCCCGGGTCGACGGGCCCGGGTACGTGACCGAGCGACTGGAGGTGGTCGGCGAGACGCTGGAGCGGATCGAGCCCGGCCGGGCCTGCTACGACTGCCTCTCCCGCGAGTACTCCGACGCCCTGGAGGACGACGGCCGGGCCGCCGACGCGCTCGCCCACCTGGACACCGCCGCCGCCCGGATGCAGGCCGCCGGCCAGCAGGTCTCGCTGCGCTTCCACCGCGCCCGGGCCGGCACCCTGCACCTGCTGGGCCGGCACGAGGAGGTGCTCGCCCTGCTGGACACCACCGATCGCGCCACCCGGGCCCGGGGCGAGGAACTCGACGAGAGCGACCAGCGCTGGGGCGCCCTGCTGCGGGCCCGCGCGCACGCCTCGCTCGGGCGGACGGAGGAGGCCCTCGCCCTGCTGCCGGCCCGGGCCGAGGCCGAGCGCCACGCCGACCTGCGCGAGACCTGGACCCGGACGGTCGAGCTGCTGGTCGCGGCCGGGGCCTGGGAGAACGACGCCGAGCTGGGCGCCGTGCTGGCCGGCTGGGTCGGCTACCTGGACGGCACCGGCTCGCACCGCCCCTGCGTGGACCTGCTGCTGGCGGCGGGCCGGCTGGCCCTCGCCCGCGGCGCCCGTACGGTCGCGCTCACCCTCGCGGCCACCGGGGAGCGCAAGCTGACCCGGCTGCGCCGCACCGAGGGCGTGGCCGGGGAGGTCGCCGCCCTGCGCGCGGCTGCCGAGGCGCTGCCGGTGCCCGAACTGCCCGTCGCACCGGATGAGTTGCTCGCTCACCTGGCCGAGGCCGAGCTGCCCGTCGAGCACGGCGCCGATCTGCTCTCCGCCGCCCTGGACCGGTACCGGGGCGAGCCCGGGGGCGCCACCGAGCTGGCCGTGCTGCTGGCCACCGTGCTCGGCGGCCTGGGCCACGCCAGGGCCGCCGCCGACCTGCTGTGGCAGCGGCTGGACGCCGACCCGGGCAGCGAGGACCTGGTCGGCACGCTCGGCCAGGCCCTGATCGAGGCCGGGGACGCCGAGGGAATCCGCCGCCTCGCCGACCGGCTGGCCGCGACCGCCCCGGCCGACGCGCACTGGATCCGCGCCCGCTGGGCCGCCGCCGAGGGCCGCTGGGCCGAGGTGCTGGAGCAGTGCGGGGCGATCCTGGCGCTCGAGGCGAGCCGGATCAACACCCGCCGGCTGGCCGCGGCCGCCGCGACCGAACTGGGCGACCACGCCACCGCGCAGCGCCTCTACCAGGAGCTGCTGGAGCACGCGCTGTCCGTCGAGGAGGCGGGGGAGGAGCAGCTCCACCGGACGGTCCAGGAGCCCGACCTCTGGCACCTGATCACCGCGGCCAGCGCCAACCGGGACTGGGCCGTGGTCCGCTCCACCGGCGCCCGGATCGGCATCGAGTTCGACGAGCCCGAGGGCCCGGTGGACGAGGAGTGGCAGCTGATCACCGTCCGCGCCACCCGCACCAACGGCACGACGGCCGACCTGCCCGCCGTCCGGACCGGCCCGGCCACCGCCCGGATCCTGCCGGTGCTCGGCGAGGACCTGACGCTCAACCACGGCGACGTGGTGGTCTTCGCCCCCGCCCTGCTCGAGGGTCGGCCGGCCGAGGACGCCCCCGAGGAGGAGCGGGAGAACTGGCGCCCGGTCTTCGCCGTGCTGACCCTGCTCGACCCGGCGGGCTTCACCACGTACTGGATCGACGGCGCCTGGCCCGGCGACGAGGCCTGGTCCGGGTTCCGGGACGGCCTGCGGACGGCCGGCTATGCGGTCTGGGCGTACAGCGGGGAGCAGTACCGGATCACCGACCCGGCGGAGGACGGCGAGACGCTGCCCGGCGTCTACGCCGCCCTCGGCGTTCCGCCGACCGCCTCGGCGGAGGCCGCCGACGCGCTGCTGCACCGGCTCACGGCCGGCTGGGCGCACCCGCTCGCCTGGCCCGGCCTGGCCGAGGCGGCCGGCGCGGACCTCGGCCGGCACACCGGGATCGTCGAGCGCTACGACCTCTGAGCCTGCGGGCGCCCCGGTTCCCCGACCCGGGCAGCCCCCACGCGGGGGCTGCCCGGGTCGGGGAACCATCCCGCACCCCGACGAGTCTTTGTCATTGCTTTACCATGACATTGCCAAGACTCGACCTCCAGGAGTGCCCGCACCGTGACCAGCATCGCCCTCGGCCCGTCCTGGCTCGATCCGACCACCCTGATCTCCGCCTTCGGCCTGATCGGCATCCTGGCCATCGTCTTCGCCGAGTCCGGGCTGCTGATCGGCTTCTTCCTCCCCGGCGACTCGCTGCTGTTCACCACCGGCCTGCTGGTGGCCGGCGGCAGCTACCTGCACCAGCCGCTCTGGCTGGTCTGCGCGCTGATCGTGCTGGCCGCGATCGCCGGGGACCAGGTCGGATACCTGTTCGGCCGGAAGGTCGGTCCGAGCCTGTTCCGGCGCCCCGACTCCAGGGTCTTCAAGCAGGAGAACGTCGAGAAGGCCGCCGCCTTCTTCGACCGGCACGGCCCCAAGGCGATCGTGCTGGCCCGCTTCGTGCCGATCGTGCGCACCTTCACCCCGATCGTGGCCGGGGTGAGCAGGATGAACTACCGCGGCTTCGTGCTGTTCAACGTGGTCGGCGGGGTGCTGTGGGGCGCCGGGGTCACCGTGCTCGGCTACTTCCTGGGCCGGATCCCCTTCGTCCGGGACAACATCGAGGCGATCCTGGTCGGCATCGTGCTGGTCTCGGTGGTCCCGGTGGTGGTCGAACTGCTCCGGGCCCGCCGGTCCGGAGCGGCCGACGCCGCAGGCCACCGCGCCGGGTAGGCGTCCGGGGGTTCTGCCGCGGGACGTCCCGTACATGTGCGTCCGGCTGTTCGATCAGGCAAGGTGTACCCGAGATCGAACGGTGGCGGCGGCCACCAGGGGCGGCAAGGAGCGGAAGTGCCTAAGCGGGGCCGACCGGGTGCGGGCAAGCGGGCGAGGGGAGGCCGGGCGGTCCGCCAGGTGCGGCAGGCGCCGCCGAAGCCGGTGCACCCCGCCGAGGCACCGCCCACCGAGGGCCTGCTCGGCCACCCGGCCCCGATCGTCGAGCCCACCACCGTGGTGCCGCTCGTACCGCCCATCACGGAGACCAAGGGGCTGCTGAACCCCGAGCGGCAGCCGGAGCGGGAGCCCTCGCCCCAGCCCGCTCCGGAGCCGCACCCCGAGCTGACCATCGACCTGCGGCCCCGGGACCCGGGCGCCGAACAGCGCCCGTCCGCCGAGCGCCCGTCCGCCGAGCGCCCGTCCGCCGAGCGCCCGGCGCCCGCCCGACCGGCCCGCCGCCGCTCGGTCGCCGAGGACACCCTCACCCCCGAGGAGTGGCGCGAAGCCGGCTACACCCCGCCCACCGGCATCCCGATCCCCGAGCTGACCACCGGCGCCCCCGGCGAGGCGCCCTGGCCGGACCGGATGCGCACCCTGCTGCGCACCCCGATGTCCGAGCGCCCCGCCTTCGAGCGCACCGCCCGCGAGATGCACCCCTCCGCGGCCGCCGCCCGCAACGTCCCCCGGATCCTCGACCTGACGCTGCGCATCGGCGAGCTGCTGCTGGCCAGCGGCGAGGCCGCCGAGGACGTCGAGGCGGCCATGCTCGGCATCGCCCACGCCTATCGGTTGGACCGCTGCGAGCCGCAGGTCACCTTCACCCTGATCGGCATCTCGCACCAGCCCTCGCTGGTCGAGCCGCCGGTCACCGCCGACCGCGTGGTGCGCCGCCGCACCTCCGACTACACCCGGCTGAACGCGGTCTACCAGCTGGTCGCGGACATCACCGCGGAGAAGGTGACGGTCAACGACGCCTACCGCCGGCTGGCCGTGATCCGCCGCAACCGGCACCCGTACCCGGCCTGGTTCCTCGCCCTGACCACCGGCCTGCTGGCCGGCGCGGCGACCTTCCTGGTCGGCGGGCGGCTCGACGACAAGGCCTGGCTGGTCTTCGGCAGCGCCTTCGTCGCGGCCGTCCTCGGCGACCGGCTGGCCTCGGCGCTGGCCAAGCGCCGGCTGCCGGAGTTCTACCAGTTCGTGGCGGCCGCGATGCCGGCCGCCGCCTCCGGGATCATCCTGTCCTTCAACGACTGGGGCCTGCGCGGCTCGGTGGTGATCACCGGCGGTCTGTTCGCCCTGCTGCCCGGGCGCGCGCTGGTCGCCGCCGTCCAGGACGGCCTGACCGGCTTCTACATCACCGCCGCGGCCCGCCTGCTGGAAGTGATCTACCTGGTCGCGGGCATCGTGATCGGCGTGATCATGATCCTCTACCTGGGCGTCGGCTTCGAGGCGAAGCTCAAACCGGACGAGAGCCTGGTGGGCATCAGCTACCCGCCGGTCCAGATGATCGCCGCGATGGTGCTGACCCTGGCCTTCGCCACCCTGCTGCAGACCGACCGCCGCACCCTCGCCCTGGTCACCCTCAACAGCGGCATCGGCTGGGCCAGCTACGGCGCGCTGGTCTACAACGCGGGCGTCAACCCGATCGCGGCGACCGGGGTGGCGGCCGGTCTGGTCGGCCTCTTCGGCCAGCTGATGGCGCGGGCCCGCAACAGCTCGGCGCTGCCGTACGTCACCGCCGCGATCGGCCCGCTGATGCCGGGTTCGGCGCTCTACCTCGGGATGCTGGCCTTCGCCCAGGGGCACTCCAGCACCGGCCTGGTGTCGGTCTTCCGGGCGGCGGCGATCGCGATGGCGCTGGCCGTCGGGGTGAACCTCGGCGGGGAGGTCGCCCGGCTGTTCCTCAAGCTGCCGGTGGGCGCCGAGCTGCCCTCGCTCTACCCGGCGGTGCCGCGCCGGGCGGCCAAGCGCACCCGGGGGTTCTGACCGCGCGTTGAGCCCGGTACCGGGTTCCGGGTTCCGGTCGGGCGCCGCCCGGAACCGTGTTGGGCGGCTGTTGGGCCCCGGGCCATGTCACGGCAGGCAGGACGCAGGACCAGGAACGAAGGTAAGACCCATGACGACAATGCTGGACAGCTACCGCGAGCACATCGTCAACGCGCACAAGCAACCGCTGTTCCTGCTGCTGGTCGGCTTCATCACCTCCTTCGTCTTCATCCGGTTCAGCGTGCGGATGATCCGGGCCAAGGTGCGCTGGTGGCCCGGCAACGTCACCCCCGGCGGCCTGCACATCCACCACATGGTGTTCGGGCTGGGCTTCCTGCTGCTCGGCGGCATCGGGGTGTTCGCCACCTACGGCGGCACCCCGTGGATCGACTGGTTCGGGCTGGCCTTCGGCATCGGCTGCGGCCTGGTGCTGGACGAGTTCGCGCTGATCCTGCACCTGGACGACGTGTACTGGAGCGAACAGGGCCGCAAGTCGGTGGACGCGGTGATCTTCGGCATCCTGTTCACCGCCCTGCTGCTGATCGGGTACGTGCCGCTCGGCGTGGTGCCCGGCGAGGACACCCGGTGGGGCCTGATCACCGTGATCTCGGTGAACGCGCTGGCCTCGGTGATCACCCTGCTCAAGGGCAAGGTATGGACCGGCCTGCTCGGGATCATGATCCCCGGCCTGTCCTGGATCGGCGCGATCCGGCTGGCCCGCCCGAGCAGCCCGTGGGCCCGCTGGCGGTACACCACGCGCTCCCGCCGCCGGGCGCGTGCGCTGCGGCGCGAGCGCCTGCTGCACCGGCGTGCGGACCGCGCCCGCACCTGGCTCTTCGACCTGATCGCCGGCGCGCCCGACAAGGTGCCCGCCAACCACCCGGCCGCCCACCGGGTCGCCGAGCGGATGGCCGCCCGGGCCTCCGCCCACCTCGATGCGCACGCCGCCCGGGCGCTGGCCCGCCGCCAGGCGCGGCTGGCCGACCGCCGCTCGGCCGCGGCCGCCGGGGCGGCGGCGAAGGCGCCCGCGGCGCACCCGCAACCGGCCGAGGGGGCCTCCGGCGGCCTCCCGACCCGCTCGGCCGGGGCCCAGCGGCGCCGCCGCGCGGTCCGCGCCGGCCGCCACCGGACGTACGCGGTCGGCCCGACCGGCCAGGAACCCCGCCCCGGCCGACACCCCCATCTGCGGACGAAGACCCGCCGCATTCATCGTTAGTTCGCATACCCTTGACGCCCGAGCGGGACTGACGTCCGGTCAGATCATCGGATGGTCACCCGGCTGGCGGAGCGCGTTCGAGGTGTGAAATCCCTCGGAGTTGAGAACATGAGCGGCGAGTGACCGTTCTGTCACGTGATGGGATGATTCGTCGGATCCCCGCCGCCTCGACCACAGCCCTTGAGGCCGCGCGCCGCCAGGCATCCGCCGCCGTCCCCTCCGGACCCGTGAGAAGGGATGTCTCGTGGCACGCAGGATCCTGCCGACCCTCCTGTTGTCCCTCACCGCCCTGCTCGGGCTGCTCCCCGCCGCCCAGGCCGCCCCGGCGGACCCGGCAGAGGCCGAATCGGCGCAGGCGCAACCGCCGGCCGGCCAGGGCCCGTACCCCTCCACCGAGGAGATCGACCGCTCCCGCGCCGAGGCCGACGGCAAGGCCGTCTCGGCAGCCGCGCTGGAGACCGCGCTCACCGCCGCCCGCGCCGAACTCGACCGGGCCGGCCGCAGTGCCGAACAGGCCGTCGAGGCCTACAACGGCGCCCAGCTCGCCCTCACCCGGGCCCGCGCCGAGGAGACCGCCGCCAACCGGCGCGCGGCCGCCGCCGAGGCCGAGCGCTCCACGGCCGCCGACGACGCGGCCCGGCTCGCCGCCGAGACCTACCGGCAGGGCGCCGGTGCCGAACTGTCCGCCCTCAACGCCCTGCTCGGCGCCCACGGCCCGCGCGAGGCGGGCGACCGCGCCGCCGTGATCGGCGTGGTCAGCGCGCGCACCCGGCAGATCCTGGACGCCGCCACCTCCACGGCCGCCGCCGCCCGCAGTGCCTCCGCCGCCGCCCGCACCGCCACCACGGCCGCCGAGAAGGCCGCGACCGAGGTCGGCGCGGCCCGGACCAGGGCGGAGCAGCGGCTCGCCGCCCAGCAGACCGAGGTCGCCGCGGCCGGCCGGCGCCGGGAACAGCTGCTCACCGAACTCGCCGCCGCCCGGAACACCACCGTCGAGCTGGAGCGCCGACGGCACGAGGCGCTGGAGGCGATCGCCGCCCGCGAGGCGGAGGAGGCCGCTCGCGCCGCCGCCGAACAGGCCGCCCGCGAGGCCGAAGCCGCGTCGGCCGCCGCCGCCAAGGCCCAGGCGGCACCGCCCGGCGACCGCCCGTGGTCGGCCGAGGGCGCGGCCGCCGCGATCGCCTTCGCCCGCTCCAAGATCGGCCTGCCCTACATCTGGGGCGGCGAGGGGCCGGAGGGCTACGACTGCTCCGGGCTGACCATGATGGCCTGGCGCGAGGGCGGCAGACAGCTCAACCACTTCGCCGCCGACCAGTACGCCCAGTCCACCCCGGTCAGCTACCGCCAGCTGCGCCCCGGCGACCTGGTCTTCTGGACCGACACCGGCCGCTCCGCCGACATCCACCACGTCGGCCTCTACATCGGCGACGACCAGATGATCGAGGCCCCGCGGGTCGGCATGCCGGTCAAGCAGGCCAGCCTCTGGATCATGGGCACCCCGGACTACTACGCCCGGCCCTGAGCCCCGGTCGGCTCCTCGACGGAGGTCGGCGGCACCACGCCCCGCGCGGCCGCCGCCGGCGCCGGGTCGGGGGTGACCAGGGCGTCGACCGGCCGCAGGGCCACCTCCGGGGTGATCACGTACCTGGTCACGGCCTTCGGCCTCCTCACCCGGTGGGAACGGTCCACCGACCGGTGAACCCCGGAGCGCCGCCGCCCGGCGCCGCTGTCGGTGGCCTCGGTTAGCCTGACCGCTCCGACCACTCCCGGGGAGGCACTGTGCGGCTGCGGAACGTGGCAGCAGGCGACGTCGAGGCGTACGTCCGGATGCGCTGCGACGAGGCGATGATGGCCGAGCTGGGCGGGCCGCTGCCCCGGGAGAAGGTGGAGGCGCGGCTGCGCAAGGACCTCGCCCTGGTCGCGGAGGACGGCGCCTGGATCAAGGTGATCGTCCCGGACGACAGCGACGGGGCGGCCGGCGTGGTGACGCTCTGGCAGGACGACGAGGACGGCGTGACCGTCTCCGAGATCGGCTGGATGGTGCTGCCCGAGTTCCAGGGCCGCGGGCTGGCCAAGGCGGCCGTCCGCCGGGTGCTGGACGCCGCGGCGGCGGACGGCCGCTGGGGCGAGGTGCACGCCAACCCGGGGACCACCAACGGCCCGTCCAACGGGATCTGCCGCTCGCTCGGCTTCCGGCTGCTCGGCGAGCGGGACGTCGACTTCGGCGACCGGATCCTGCACACCAACCACTGGGTGGTGACGCCGGGCGAGCACCGCCGGGGGTCGGACACGGATTAAATCGGATGCTGCCCCCGGGGCACCGCCCGTACGGTGGCCCGATGCGCAACAACACTGATCGGACGGCCGCCGAGACCGTCAACGGGGTCCAGGTCCGGGCCGTCACCGTGGACGAAGTGGAGGAGTGGAACCGGGCGCTCAACTTCGGTTTCCTGCGCCCGCACGCGGGCGTCGCGCCGGACCTGCGCCGCCGGCAGCGGGAGCTCGGCCGGATGGTGGCCGGCTTCGACGGGGACCGTCAGATCGCCACCTTCCGCAGCTTCGACGTCGAGCTCACCGTTCCGGGCGGAGCCGTCGTCCAGGCCGACGCGATCACCAACGTCACGGTCAGTGCCACCCACCGGCGCCGGGGCCTGCTCAGCGCGATGATGCGGCGCGACCTCGCCGCCGCCGCCGAGCGCGGCTGCGCCGTCGCCATCCTGCTGGCCGCCGAGTACAACATCTACGGCCGGTTCGGCTTCGGCCCCGCCACCCGGGGCAGCGGCTGGGACATCGACCTGAGCCGCACCCGTGGTCTGCGCGAGGGCCTGCCGGGCGTGCCCGGCGGCCGGATCGACTTCGTGACGCTGGCCGAGCAGGCCGAGCTCGGCGCCGAACTGTACGACCGCTGGCGCCGCACCCAGCCGGGCGCGATCGCCCGCGACGAGATCTGGTGGGAGCGCCACACCAACCGCATCCAGGTGCCGGGCGACAGCTTCAAGGCCCCGTTCGCCGCCGTCCACCGGGACGCCGACGGCGCGGTCACCGGGATGGCCGTCTACAGCGTCGACAACAAGTGGGACGGCGCCCACCCCGACGCCACGCTCACCGTGGACGACTTCATCGCCCTCGACCTGCCCACCGCCGTCGAGCTGTGGCGCCTGGTGCTGAGCGTCGACTGGGTGCGCAAGGTCGTGGTGGAGGGCATCGCCCCCGACGACCCGCTGCCGCTGCTGCTCCAGGACCCGCGCGCGGCCACCCCGTGCAAGGAGAACGCCGACGCCATGTGGCTGCGGCTGCTGGACGTCGAGGCCGCCTTCGGCGCCCGCACGTACGGCGCGCCCGGCCGGGTGGTGCTGGAGGTCGAGGACCGGCTCGGCTACGCCTCCGGCCGGTTCGCGATCGAGGCCGCCGAGGACGGCACCGGCCGCTGCACCCGGACCGACGACGACGCCGATCTCGCCCTGGACGCAACCGAGTTGGGCTCGCTCTACCTGGGCGCCGAGACCGCCCCGCGGCTGGCCGCGGCCGCGCTGCTGACCGAGCTGCGCCCGGGTGCGGCGGCCGCCGCCGACCTGCTGCTGCGCACTCCGCTGCGGGCCTGGACGCCGACCGAGTTCTGAGCGCCGGAGTGACAGCGCCCGGAGTGACGGCGCCCGGAACGACGCCGGAGGCCGGCCCGCGCACCGCGGGCCGGCCTCCGGCGTTCGCAACTCACCTTCGCAAGTGCCTACTTGACGGCCGTCTTGCCGATCGTGGGCAGGATGAAGTCCTGGATCAGCCCCTTGGCGTCCCGCACGATCGGCCGGAACACCCGGTAGCGCGAGAGGTTGATCACCCGGGCGGCCATCGGCGTCGACCGCCGGACGAACTCCCTGGTCCGCTCGGTGTCCTCGGTCCGGTCGAAGACCCAGTAGAGGACCACGACCATCAGGTGCAGCCAGAGCACGTCGGGCAGCAGCTCGACCAGTTCGGCGTCCAACTTCGGCGCCAGCTCCGAGCCCTGGAGGACGTCTCGGAACAGGTCGACGGCCACCGCCCGGGCCGGGTGGGACTCGTTGGAGAACGGGCTGAGCGAGCTGGTCGGGTCGGCCGCCGTGCGGAAGAACTGGGCGGCGAACTCGTGGTACGGCGCGGCCGTGTCCAGCCAGGAGGTCAGTGCGATCTGCAGCCGCTCGGCGAAGTCCCGGGTGTGGGCCATGCGGAGCCTGGCCTCGGTCGCGTGGTCGTGGGTCATCCGGTCGTAGAACCCCTGGATCAGGAATTCCTTCGCGGAGAAGTAGTAGTAGGCGTTGCCGACCGACACGCCCGCCTCGGTGGCGATGGCGCGCATCGTGGTCTTCTCGTAGCCCCGTTCCTGGAACAGCCGCATGGCCGTCTCCAGGATCAGCGCCCGGGTCGCCTCGCTCTTGTCGGTCTTGGGCTGGGCCCGGCCGCCGGGCATGGGCCCACCGTCCGTGCCGGGTGCGGCCGAGGCGTCGGCCGCACCCTTCTCGCCGTCCGTTCGGTTCGTCGCTGCCAGGTCGTCCACAGGCATGAGCCTAACCGGAGACGAGGTTCCACCCGGTGTCGGTGTTGTCGGTGTTCGTGGCACCGGATGCCCCCTCCGCATCCGGTGCCACGTCCATCGCCCCCATCATTTCGAACGCGTTCAAAAACTTGGTAGGACTGTAGACCGTACGGTTGAACATGTTCAACTCCATCTCTGTGGGAGGCTCGTCACATGACCGGTCCAGAGCGGCACACCATTCGGCACGGCGGAGCGCAGGACGCCGCGGACATCGCGGACCTGCACACCGAGAGCTGGTGCACCGCTTACCGCGGGATCGTCCCCGACGAAGCGCTCGGGGACGGGCTCGGCGCCCAGCGGCGCGAGCTGTGGGAGCTGCGCCTGACGGTGGACTACGGAACGCCGGAGAACACGCCCGTCCTGCTGGTCGCCGAACGGGCCGGTGAACCGGTCGGATTCGTCTATCTGGTGCCGCAGCCCGACGGCCGGGTGCTGGTGGACAACCTGCACGTCCGCCCTGGCCTCACCGGCGGCGGTATCGGCCGCGACCTGCTGGCCGCCGCCCGCGCCGAGGTCGCCGAGCGGTTCCCCGGCGCCGAGCTGTACTTGGAGGTGCTGCGCGCCAACACCCGCGCGATCGCCTTCTACGAACGCGAGGGCGGCGAGCGGATCAGGGAGCAGGAGGGCGTGTTCCGGGGCGGGCACCTGTTGCCCGAGTACGTGTACGCCTGGTCGGCCGCGCCCGTCGGGCGGGCTGCCGGTCAGGCGACGTCGTAGACCGTCACCGGTACGCCGCGCACCGAAAGCCGGCCGGCCACCAGCGGCTCGACCCTCTCCCAGCGCCCGCCGGCCAGTCCGCAGCCGATCCGCGGCATGTGGACGGAGGCACCGAGTTCGAGCGCGCGCCCGCCCAGGGCGGCCAGTGCGGTGTCGATGGCCTCGTACCGCACCGGCACTCCGGTGGAGCGCCCGGTCCGGATGCCGCGCTGGCCGACCAGGTTGGCCACCCAGACGTACGGCTCGACCTGCACCAACTGCAGGGCGCCGAGGCCGAAGTCGTTCTTCGCCCGCTCCCGGTGCCAGCGTCGGAACGCCGCTTCGGGTTCGGGCCAGCGTCTGGAGAGCGCGAGCACGAAGCCCTTGCCCCAGCCGCCGAGGTCGTTGCAGACGTGCGCGATCACCTTCACGCCCTTGCCCTGGGGCGTGGTGGCATCGCCTCGGACGTAGGTGATTTCCGCCATGACTCGAAGTTAGACGGAGGCACTGACAACCCGCGCCCCATTTTCCGCGGCGCCGGACGACCGCAGGTGCCGCCGCCCGGTCAGCGCGATCAGCAGGGCGAGCGCGGCGGCCCCGGCGGGCAGGGCGTAGCCGGTGCCGGGCGCGGCCCGCTCGGCGAGCGTCCCGGCGAGCGCCGCCCCGGCCGAGATGCCGACCACGATGCCGGACACCGCCACCGCCATCCCCTCGTTGAACTGCCGCTGCGGCAACAGCTCCTGGACCAGCGTCATGCCGGTCACCATGGTCGGCGCGGTGGCCGTGCCGGCCGCGAACAGCGCCGCCCCGAGCACCACCGGCCCGGCCCCGCCGAGCCCGGCGGCGAGCGGCAGCAGCAGGACCGCGGCCATCGCCGTGACCCCGAGCAGGAAGCGCTCCCCGGGCGCCCGGCGCGGGCTCAGCAGCCCGAACAGCAGCCCCGCCAGGCAGGATCCGGCCGCGACCAGGCCCAGCAGCGGGCCGGCCGCCGCCTTGTGGCCGAGCGCGTCGGCGTAGGCGACGGTGGTGATCTCGGTCGCGCCGAAGACCATGCCGGTGGCGAGGAAGGTCAGCGTCAGCACCCGCAGTCCGGGCACCCGCAGCGGGGAGCCGTGCCGCTGCCCGGGCAACGGCCGGGCGGGCAGCGGCGGTTCGGTGCGTCGCTGGGCGGCGAACAGCAGGGCCCCGGTGCTGCCGAGGGTGCCTGCGGCGAGCAGCCCGGCCTCCGGGGCGACGGTGGTGCAGAGCAGCATCGCGAGCACCGGCCCCGCCATGAAGCAGAGTTCGTCCAGGGCCTGTTCGAAGGAGTTGGCCAGGTGCCGGGCGGCCTGGTCGTCCCGGTACAGGTGCGCCCAGCGGGCCCGGGCCATGCCGCCGAGGTTGGGGGCGGCGCAGGCGGCCCAGCAGAGGTACAGCGTCCAGTCCGGGGCGCCGAGGTGCACGCAGAGCAGCAGGGCGGCGAGCGGGAGGACGGTGTACAGCGCGGCCGGTACCGCGACCCGCGACTGCCCGTGGCGGTCCACCAGGCGGCCGAGCAGCGGCATCCCGATCGCGCCGGTGACCAGCCCGGCCGCCGAGACCGTCCCGGCCAGCGCGTACGAGCCGCGCCGTTCGGCGAGCAGCACCACCAGCGAGACGCCGTTCATCGACAGCGCGAGCCGGCCGAGCAGCCCGGCCAGGGTGAAAGCGGTGGCGCCGGGAGCCGCGAACAGCCGACGGTAGGAGGCGAGGAGGGCGCGCGAGGGCAATCGGGCTCCTGGGACGCAGGACGGAGGGGGGATGTGCCAAGCCTCGCGGCGCCTCCCGGCAGCCGTCCAACACCTGTTCCCGCCGCATCCACAACACCGTGTTGTTAATCTGCCGCCCATGCCCCGTGACCTGCACCCCCGCCTGCTCCGCGGCTTCGTCGCGACCGCCGAGACCCTGCACTTCGGCCGGGCCGCCGAGCGGCTGTACGTCGCCCAGCAGGCGCTCAGCCGGGACGTCCGCACCCTGGAGGGCCTACTCGGCGAGGCGCTGTTCACCCGCACCACCCGCAGCGTCGACCTCACCCCGGCCGGGCACCGGCTGCTGCCCGGCGCGCGCCGCCTGCTCGCCCTGCACGACGAACTGCTCGCCGGGTTCGGCAGCGGCGCCGGGGCCGCCGTCCGGCCGCTGCTGCTCGACCTCAACAGCGACGTCACCGGCCCGGACCTGACCGCCGACCGGGTGCTCGAACGGGCCCGCGCCGCCTGGCCGGAGGGCGAACTGCTGGCCCGCTTCCACGGCGGCCTGGCCGCGGCCGCCGCCGAACTGCTGGCGCACCGGCTGGACGCTTCCTTCGGCCGCTTCGCCGGACTGCCCGCGCCGGTGCGCGGCCGACTCGCCCAGCTGCCGGTGCGGTTGGAGCGGATCTCGGTGATGATGGCGGACACCCATCCGCTGGCCGCCCGCCCGGTGCTGCGCCCGGCGGACCTGGACGGGCACCCCGTCGACATCTGCGCGGGCAACCCGGCCACCACCGAGTGGGCCGACCTCGGCGCCCGGCTGCTGCGCGAGCACGGTCTGCGCGCGGCCGAGCCGTACGTGCCGCCGGTGGGCCTGGACGAGACCGCCCGCTACCTGGTCCGGCACGGCGACCCGATGCTGACCACGGTCGGCGGGCCGAGGATCCCGGGGGCGGTGAACATCCCGCTGGTGGACCCGGTGCCGCTGAGCCTGGTCAGCCTGGTGCACCGGCCGGGGGAGCGCCACCCGGGGCTGCGGGCGCTGGCCGCCGCAGCGGCTGAACTCGGCGCGGCCGAGGGATGGTTGGACTGCCCGGCGGGCAGCTGGCTGCCTCCGGCGGACGCGGCGCTGGTCGGAGCCGGGGAGCAGCACACCGCCCCTGCCTCGGGGGGATAGGCAGGGGCGGTGGGTCGGTGGCGGTCCGCGCCGGGACCGCGGGCGGCCGGGTCAGGCCGCCTTGACGGCGGAGATGTCGAAGCTGAGCTTGACCTTCTCGCCGATCAGCACGCCGCCGGTCTCCAGGGCCGCGTTGTAGGTCAGGCCGAAAGCGGTGCGGTCGACGACCGTCCTGCCCTCGAAGCCGACCCGCTCGGCGCCGTACGCGTCGGTGGCGCTGCCGGTGTAGTCGAGCTCCAGGACCACCGGGCGGGTGGTGTCCTTGATGGTGAGCTCGCCGGTCATCCGGTAGGAGTCGTCGCCGATCGCCTCGGCGGAGGTGCTGCGGAAGCGGATCTCCGGGTAGGTCTCGGCGGCGAAGAAGTCGCCGGTGCGCAGGTGCTCGTCGCGCTGGGCCTGGTTGGTGTCGACGCTGGCGACCTTGATCACGAGTTCGGCCGAGGAGTCGTGCGGACGGGCGCCGTCCAGGTGCAGCCTGCCCTCGTACTCGGTGAAGCGGCCCTTGACGTTGGTGACCATCGCGTGGCGGACCGCGAAGCCGATCTCGCTGTGGGTGGTGTCGATCGTCCAGTCGCCGGTCAGGTGCGACAGGTCCGGGCCGGCCGGGGTCTGGACGGCGACGGCGGTGGTCTTGGTGCGGTTGAACAGGCCCATGGCTCCTCCTCGGGTTCGAAGCCATTTGTTTAGGCTTCAACTTCTTGGCTCCACCGTACGACTCCTTCGTTCAAGTTTCAACCATGGCGGCCGGAGAACCCCCACCGAACCACCCGAACGGTCCAGCCGGGCGCCTCCGGGACGGCCCGACGGGCACTGTCCGACCCTCCGGCTAGGCTGCGAAGGACGGTTCCCACCCGCCCCGAGAGGCCCCGCATGTTCGTCCTGCACGCACTCTGGCGGGCGGACGGACGGCTGGCCCTCTGGGCCGAGGACGCCCGCGCCCACCCCGGCGCCACCGAACCCCACCCCGACCGGCCCGCCCCGCGCGCCCACCCCTACGCCTGCCCGGCCGGGAGCCTGGCCGCCGTGCTCGGCGGCATCGGGCCCGGCCTCGGCTGGCTCGCCGGACAGGCCCCCGAGCGCTGGGCCACCCTGCTGCTCCCCACCGTCGGCACCCTGCCCGCCCCCTCGCCCGACCTGCCGGTCACCCCGCCGCGCGGCGGCGCCGTGCTCGCCCCCTGGCGGGTGCCCGCGCTGCTCTTCGACGCCGGGGCCGCCGCCCAGCTGCTGGGCGAGATCCACGACCCGCACTGGGCCGTCACCGACACCGACCTGCCCGGCACCGGCCGGGTCGAGGTGGTCCACGCGCCCTCGCTGCGCTGGCTCACCGGGGTGCACGACCTCGCCTGGCGCTCGGTCGGCCGGGGCCGGGTGCTGCCCCTGCCCGTCCTCGCCGACGGCCGCCCCCGGGCCCGCTGGCGGCCCGACCCCACCCCGGCCGGGCGGCGCGAGGCCGCCGCCCTGGCGGCCGGCTGCCCGCCCGTCCTGCTCGGCGAGTGGCCGACCGGCGCCGGCACCGGCGAGGCGCTGCTGGACGCCGCCCTGGGCGCCCTGGTGGACGCCGAGGCCCGAGCCGCACTGGCCGACACCCCCTTCCCCGAGCCCGGCCACGGCCCGGCCGAGCGCTGGCTGCACGCCCTCACCACCCCCTCCGGCGAGGTCGACGCCCCGCCCGGGGAGATCGCCGAACTGCGCCGCCGGATCACCGACTGGTACGCCGCCGCCGAGCCCGCCGACCCCGCGCTACGGCTCTGCTTCCGCCTGGTCGAACCGCTCGGCCCGGCCGACGACGACCCCGAGGGCCTCCCCTCCGACGACGCCTGGCAACTCGAGTTCCTGCTCCAGGCCGTCGACGAGCCCTCCCTGCTGGTCCGCGCCGCCGAGCTGCACGAGGGCGGCGCGGCGCACGCCGCCCTCGCCCGCAAGCTCGCGCAGACCGAGCCCGCCGGCCCGACCGACGTCCTGGTCGCCGAACTCGCCCGCGCCGCCCACCGCTGGCCCGCCCTGGACGGGCTGCGCCACCGCTCCCGCCCGGCCGTCCTGCCGCTCGACCGCACCGGCGCGCTCGACTTCCTGCGCACCGCCGCGCCCGCCCTGGCCGAGGCCGGCTTCGGCGTACTGCTGCCCGCCTGGTGGCGCCGCCGCCCCCGGCTGGGGCTCGCCCTGCGCGCCACCACCCCGCCCGCGCCCGGCACCCTCGCCGTCACCAGCCAGGTCGACCGGGACGCCGTGGTCGCCTTCCGCTGGCAGGCCGCCCTCGGCCCGGACGGCACCCCGCTCACCGAACAGGAACTCGCCGAACTGGCCGCCGCCAAGCAGGGGCTGGTGCGGGTCCGGGGCGCCTGGCTGGAAGCCGACCCGGCCCAGATCGCCGCCGCGCTGGCCTTCCTCGCCGAGCAGCGGGACGGCCTGCTGGCCGCCGCCGACCTGCTGCGGCTCGCCCTCGACCCGGAGGCGACGGTCGCCGGGCTGCCGGTCGCCGGCGTCCGGGTGGACGGCCCGCTCGGCGACCTGATCGCCGGAACCGCCGCCACCACCACCCCCGAAGTCCCGCCCCTGCCGGCGGACTTCCACGCCGAACTCCGCCCCTACCAGCGGCGCGGACTGGCCTGGCTGAAGACGATGTCGGACCTCGGCCTCGGCGCCGTCCTCGCCGACGACATGGGCCTCGGCAAGACCGTCCAGACCCTCGCCCTGCTCGCCGCCGAACGCTCCGAGGGCACCGCCGCCCCCACCCTCCTGGTCTGCCCGATGTCCCTGGTCGGCAACTGGCAACGCGAGGCCGAGCGCTTCGCCCCCGGCCTGCGCCGCTACGTCCACCACGGCGCCGCCCGGCTCGGGGCAAGCCGACTCGCAAACGCCGTAAAAGGAATGGACCTGGTCATCACCACCTACGGGCTGGTCCAGCGCGACCTCGCCGCCCTCCGCGCGATCCGCTGGCACCGGGTCGTCGCCGACGAGGCGCAGCACATCAAGAACACCGGCACCGCCCAGTCCCGGGCGATCCGCGCCCTGCCCGTGGCCCGGCACCGGATCGCCCTGACCGGCACCCCGGTGGAGAACCGGCTCGCCGAGCTGCACGCCGTGCTGGACTTCGCCAACCCCGGCCTGCTCGGCCCGGCCGAGCGCTTCAAGGAGCGCTACGCCATTCCGGTCGAACTGCACCGCAGCCCCGAACGCACCGCCGAACTCCGGCGCCGGACCGCCCCGTTCGTGCTGCGCCGGCTCAAGTCGGACCCAGCCGTGGCGGCCGAGCTGCCCGCCAAGCAGGAGATGACCGTCTGGTGCAACCTGACCGCCGAACAGGCCGGCCTCTACCAGGCGGTGGTCGCCGACCTGCTCCAGCGGGTGGAGGGCATCCGGGGCGTGGAGCGGCGCGGCACGGTGCTGGCCGCCATCGGCAAGCTCAAGCAGGTCTGCAACCACCCGGCCCAACTGCTGCACGACGGTTCCCCGTTGGGCGAGCGCTCGGGCAAGGTCGCCCGCCTCGCCGAGCTGCTCGAAGAGGCCCTGGCGGAGGGGGACCGCACGCTGGTCTTCACCCAGTACGCCGAGTTCGGCACCATGCTCCGCCCGTACCTGGAGCGCCGCCTCGGCGAGGAGGTCCTCCACCTGCACGGCGGCGTCCCCCGTACCCGCCGCGAGGAACTGGTCGAGCGCTTCCAATCCCCGGACGGCCCGAGGGTCTTCCTCCTCTCCCTCCGGGCCGGCGGCACCGGCCTCAACCTCACCGCCGCCAACCAGGTGATCCACCTGGACCGCTGGTGGAACCCGGCGGTCGAGGAGCAGGCCACCGACCGGGCCTTCCGGATCGGCCAGCGCCGCGACGTCCAGGTCCGCCGACTGGTCTGCGTCGGCACCGTCGAGGAGCGGATCGACGAAATCCTCACCGCCAAACGCTCGTTGGCCGAAAGCGTGGTGAGCACGGGGGAGCAACGGCTCACCGACCTCCCCGTCGAAGCCCTGCGCGAACTCATCGCCCTCACCCGTGAGGACGCCGTCGCAGAGGAGGACGCATGACCGACCGGACACCACCCCCGAAGACCCCGATGATCAACGTCGCCGCCTACTGGCGCGGCGACTTCACCCTGCCGCAGACCCCGGACGAAGAGCCGGACGAGCCCTCGCTGCGCCGCCTCGGCCGCTCCGGCATCACCGTCCACGGCCGCGACCTGGCAACCCTCCTCGCCCCCGCCTACGAAACCTTCCGCTCCTGAAGCCGCCCCACCCCGGACCTTGCGATAGCGTCCCGACCGTGACCGACACCCCCGACACCCGCCTCGCCGCCTTCGAACAGCACCGGCGGATGGTCTTCGGCATCGCCTACCGGATGCTCGGCAGCGTCGCCGACGCCGAGGACCTGGTCCAGGACACCTGGCTGCGCTGGAGCGGAGTCACCGGCCCGATCGCCAGCCCCGCCGGCTACCTCGCCCGTACGGTCACCAACCTCGCCCTCAACCGCCTGGACTCGGCCGCCGTCCGCCGCGAGTCCTACGTCGGCCCCTGGCTGCCCGAGCCGCTGGTCACCGAGCCCGACGCCACCGACGGCGTCGAGCGCGCCGAGAGCGTCTCGCTCGCCCTCCTGGTCGTGCTGGAGAGCCTATCCCCGCTGGAGCGGGCGGTGTTCGTCCTCAAGGAGGCCTTCGGCTTCTCCTACCTGGAGATCGCCGAGGCCCTGGACCGCACCGAGGCGGCCTGCCGCCAGGTCGGCAGCCGGGCCAGGGCCCATGTGCGCGCCCGCCGCCCCCGCTACGACGCCCCGCCGACGCTGCGCCGCCGGGCCACCGACGAGTTCCTCGCCGCCTGCGTCGGCGGCGACCTCAACCGGATGCTCGAACTCCTCGCCCCCGACGTCACCACCTGGAGCGACGGCGGCGGAGTGATCCGCGCGGCCCTGCGCCCGGTCACCGGCGCCGACAACGTCGCCCGCTTCCTCCTCGGCGTGCTCGGCCGGCTGGGCGAGGCCGCAGCCGTCCGCCCCGTCCTGGTCAACGGCCAGCCCGGCGTGCTGATCACCGTGAACGGCGCTGTCGACTCCGTCTCCGTCCTCGACTTCACCGAGGGCCCGAACGGCGAGCCCCTGATCAGCTCGATCCACGCCGTCCGCAACCCGAACAAGCTCGCCCACCTCGCTTGACCCTCGACCAGGTCGAGCCCCGAGAGTCACCGGCATGGAGAGCGAGCTGCACAGCATCGGCGAACTGGCCCGCGCCAGCGGCCTGGGCGTCGGCACCCTGCGCTACTACGACGGGGCCGAGGTGCTCACCCCCGCCTGGGTCGACCCGCAGACCGGCTACCGCTGGTACCGGCCCGCCCAACTCGCCGACGCCCGGCTGCTGGTCCGGCTGCGCCGGGTCGGCCTGCCGCTGGCCGACATCCGCGCCGTCCTGTCCGGTCGCGACGCCGAACGCGTCCTCGACGCCCACCTGCGCCGTCTGGAGGACGGCCTGGTCGACGCCCGCCGCGAGCTCTCCCTGATCCGCACCACGATCGAACAGCGGGAGCACCCCATGACCACCACCCTGCGCCTCAGCGTCCGCGCCGACGGCCTGGCCGCCGCCCTGGACGCCGTCCGCTTCGCGGTCTGCGAGGACCCCGACCAACCCGCCCTGACCGGCGTGCTCTTCGAACCGGACGGCCCGGTGCTGCGCCTGGTCGCCACCGACCGCTACCGGATGGCCCTCGCCGAACTGCCCGCCATCGGCACCCCGCGACAGCCCGCCCCCGGCACCACCGTCCCCACCGCCCTGGTGGACGCCCTACGCGCCCTGCTGCCCACCACCCCCGCCGAGGTCACGCTCACCCTGGGCGCCGGCACCTTCCGCGCCGAAACCCCCGACCACCGCATCGAGGGCCCCGCACTCGACCTCGACTACCCCGACCACCGCGTCCTGACCCGCCTCGCCCCCCACCACCGCGTCACCCTCCCCGCCGCCGACCTCCGCACCGCCGTCGAGACCGGAGCCACCCGCACCCTCCCCTCCGGCCCCCAGGGCGCCGACTGCCAGGTCACCGTGTTGACCCTCACCGAAGACGGCCACCTCACCGTCACCGCCGACCCCACCCCCGAAGCCCTCCACATCGCCCTCAACCGCGACTTCCTCCTCGACGCCCTCCACGCCGCCCACCCCGAACAACTCCTCCTCGAACTCGGCGGCCCGATCGCCCCCCTCGCCATCCGCACCCCCGGTCGGACCGGCACCTACTCCGTCCTGATGCCCATCCGCCTCCCCGAAAGCCCCTGACCCACCACCCCACCCACCCGCACCAACCCACCCACCCCCACCACCCCACCCACCCACTCACCTGCACCAACCCCCTCCACCCCAACCACCCCCCACCCCCTCCCTCGCCCCAGGCGAGAGGGACGCGCTGCGGGAGGGGGCGGTGGAGGGGGTGGGTGCGGAGAGGGGCGTGACGGGTGATTTTCAGACCGCCAACGGCGCCCCACCATGTGCCCACAGGGTCGGCGGTCGGAAAATCATCCAGCCCCCGGAGCGCCCACCCCCGGAACCGCCCCCGGCGTCACCCACCCTCCCGAGAGCCCACCCCCACCCCCCAGCCCCGCGCAGCGGCCCCCACCCCCGCTAGCCCCCAGTTAGCACCCTGCTTGCAATTGCAAGCACAATCCCGCACCCTGTCCCCATGGCCTCACTGAACGTCGCCTCTCTGGGCGAGTACATCCGCGAGCAGCGCCGCAACGCGCAATACTCGCTGCGCCAGCTGGCGGAGGCCGCCGGCGTGTCCAACCCGTACCTCAGCCAGATCGAGCGAGGGTTGCGCAAGCCGAGCGCGGAGATCCTGCAGCAGATCGCGAAGGCGCTGCGGATCTCGGCGGAGACGCTGTACGTCCAGGCCGGGATCCTGGAGGAGCGGCGGGGCGAGGGCCTGGAGCTGCGGGCCTCGATCCTGGCCGATCCGCTGATCAACGAGCAGCAGAAGCAGGCGCTGCTCGCGGTCTACGACGCCTTCCTCAAGGAGAACGCCGCCTCGGGCTCCACCCCGACGACCGATGGCGCGGCCACCCAGAACACCCACCGGGAGGACCGGTAACCATGCCGATCACCGACGAGATCAAGAAGACCCTCACCGACCCGACCCCGCTGTACGCCCTCGCCGGCGCCGGGGACCTCGCGTACGAGAAGCTGCGCGAAGTGCCGGGCCGGGTCGAGGCCCTGGCCGCGGACCGCCAGGGCGCGCAGGACAAGGCGACCGCCCGGCTCCACGAGGCACAGGAGCTGTTGGCCGGTGCCCCGGCCAAGGTCACCGAGGCCGTCACCGCCTTCCCCACCGACCTCAAGGTCCTTCAGGAGCGGGCCCAGGGCTTCGCCCTGCAGCAGGTCGCCCGCGCGGTCGAGCTGGCCGTCCGGGCCAAGGAGACGTACGACGAGCTGGCCGAGCGCGGCAAGGTCGTCGTGGAAAAGGCCCGCCCCCACGGCGATGCCGAGCCCACCGAACTCGACCCCACCATCGAACTCGACCCCACCATCGAGCCCGCCCTCGCCCCCGAAACCGCCCCAGCCCCCGCCCCTGCCCCCGCCCCGAAGAACCCCGCCAAGGCCCGAAAGAACACCCCCACCGTCGCAGAGTGAGCACCACCCACCCTGCCGGGGCACATCCACCGGCGACCACACGTTCACACCGTGCGGGCGGCCGCCGTGCCAGGATGGGCGGCGGCCGGGGCGCAGCAAGCCGAGAGACGTAGGAGACCGCGATGACCGGAGTGTTCCAGATCCTGGCCTTTTCCTACCTGAACCCGTTCTGGTGGATGGCCGTCGCGATCCTGGGCTACAAGCTCTTCGCGCTGATCGACGCGGCCACCCGCCGCGAGGACGCCTACCGGGCGGCCGACAAGAAGACCAAGGGCTTCTGGCTGGCGATCCTCGGCATCAGCTTCGGCTGGGACCTGCTGTTCGGCGCGAACTTCCTCGGCAGCATCGGCACCCTGGCCGGCCTGGTCGCCTCGATCGTCTACGTGGTGGACGTCCGCCCCGCGATCAAGACCCTGACCGGCGGCACCGGCCGGAGCAACACCGGCCCCTACGGCCCCTGGTAGACCGACCCCACGAACAACGCCACGGCCCGGGAGAGCGAACCGCCCTCCCGGGCCGCAGCGCGTCCGCAGGAGCGCTCAGCCGAGAATCAGCTGTACCGGATTCCGCTCCAGCAACAGCACCGCGACGTCATCCGTCAACGCACCGCCGTTCAGCTCCTCGACCTCCGCGATCGCACTGTCGACCAGCCGCCCCCGAGTGAGCCCCGCGGACTGGTGGTCGGCGATCAGGTCGGCGAGACCGTCCTGCCCGAGTCGGCGCGACCCCGCTCCGACCCGGCCCTCGATCAGCCCGTCGGTGTAGAGCAACAGCCGCCAGCCGGGCTGGAGTTCGACCTCGTGGGCGGGCCAGGCGGCCGCACCGTCGTGGCACGGCAGCAGGCCGAGCGCGGGCCCGGCGAAGTCGGCGGGCAGGGTGGTCGGGGCCTGGTCGCGGCTGAGCAGCAGCGGTGCCGGGTGCCCAGCGAGGTAGAGCCGGGCGCGTTCGCCGGTGCCGAGCGAGTCGAGTCCGGTGGCGGCGCCGGGCTCGATGACGAGCATGCAGAGCGTCGCGAAGATCTCGTCGCTGCGCCGCTCGTGCTCCAGCACGTGCTGGAGGGTGGTGAGCAGGGTCTCGCCGGTGAGCCCGGCGAAGACCAGGGTGCGCCACGCTATCCGGAGCGCGACGCCGAGCGCGGCTTCGTCCGGGCCGTGGCCGCAGACGTCGCCGATCACGACGTGGACGGTGCCGTCGTCGGTGCGCACGGCGTCGTAGAAGTCGCCGCCGAGCAGGGCGCGGCGGCGGCCGGGCCGGTAGCGCCGGGTGAAGGAGAGTCCGGCGCCGTCGAGCAGCGGGGTGGGCAGCAGGTGGCGCTGCAGGCGGGCGTTCTCCTGGCCGCGCAACTCGGCCTCGACGAGGCGCCGCTGGGACTCGTCGGCGCGTTTGCGCTCGACCGCGTAACGCAGTGCGCGGGCCAGCAGCGGGCCGTCGGTCTCGTGCTTGAGCAGGAAGTCCTGGGCGCCCGCGGCGACGGCGGCGGCGCCGAGTTCGGCCCCGGCGGCGTCGGTGAGCACCACCACGGGGATGTGCGGGGCGCGGCGGAGCAGTTCGTGGAGGCCTTCCAGGCCGTCCGAGGCTCCCCCGGCCGGGGCGGCTGGGTGGTGCCCCCGTTCGGGGTGCGGCAGGTCGGCGGGGGAGGCCAGGTCGAGCAGCACGCAGCCGAACTCGCCGCCGCGGGAGCGTCCGCGCCGGCCGGCGGGGGAGGACTGGGCGAGCAGTTGGGTGGCCTGTTCGAGGCCGCGGGCCCAGTGGATCTCGATCGAGGTGCCGCTGTCGGCGACCGCGGCCTTGATCAGCTGGGCGTCCGAGGCGTCGTCCTCGATGACCAGCAGCCGCAGCGGTGCGGCGGAGCCGTCGAGCGGCCCGTCCCCGGCCACGGGGGCGTTGCCGACCTCGGTGAGGTGGGCGGGGCGGCGGGTGCCGTGCGCGGTCCGGACCGGCTGCGAGCGGGGGTGGGGTATCGGGGGAGTGGCGGTGGCCGGACCGGTGGCGGTCGGGCGGGTACGGGCATGGCCGACGGGGGCGCCGTCGTGGGCGCCCGGCAGGTCCGCGGCACCAGGTGCCCGCCCGTCTCCCGTTGCGGGCATCGGTGGTTCCTCCCTTTCCCCGACTGCGTAACGGCCGGCGTCCGTCCGCAGTGCCCGCCTGGCACCGTGCGTCGGGGAACTTCTCGCGACCATAACGTGATCTCCGGGGATTTCTCTGGCCGACCGGCGCCGTTGTGGTTATTGCCACGCCGGTGGCGGTGTGGTGATCGGATTCGGACGACGGCTCGGATCCCGGCCCGGCGGCTGCCGGACGGGCCCGGGGAAGGGGGCTGGTGATGGTGACGCGGATCACCCTGGTCGAGGGTGACATCACGGAACAGCGGGTGGACGCGGTGGTGAACGCCGCCAACTCCTCACTGCTGGGCGGTGGCGGGGTGGACGGCGCGATCCACCGCAGGGGCGGGCCGCAGATCCTGGAGGAGTGCCGCCGGCTGCGGGCCTCGCACTGGGGCAAGGGGCTGCCCACCGGCCGTGCGGTGGCGACCGCGGCCGGGCGGTTGCCGGCCCGGTGGGTGGTGCACACCGTCGGGCCGGTGTACCTGGCGGAGGAGTACGAGGAGCGGGCTGGGCTGCTGGCCTCCTGCTATCGCGAGTCGCTGCGCACGGCGGCCGGGTTGGGCGCGCGCACGGTGGCCTTCCCGGCCGTGTCGGCCGGGATCTTCGGCTGGCCGCCGGCGGACGCGGCCCGGATCGCGCTCGGCACCGTCGCCGAGGTGCTGGGCGGCGGTGACGCGCGGGCGGGCGCGGAGCTGGCGGAGGTGCGGTTCGTGCTGTTCGGGGCGGAGATGTACGAGGTGTTCGAACGGGCCCGGCGGGAGCTGCCCGGGCCGGGTGACTGACGGGCACGGTGGGCACCGGGCGGCGTGTGGTGTCGCCGCCCGGCGGTCTCCATCGTGGCGTGACGAAGCGTCAACGCGCCAGAGATATTCGATAACTCGTTCGAGTGAAAGCCGAGGGGGAGGAGCGCGTCGCCCGTCCGACCGGACGGCGCGCGGTCCTACGGAGCCGCGACCCAGCCCGGGAGTTCGGGGCCACGGCTTCGGCGACCCGCTGGACGACCGCGTCCTCGACCGTCCGAGCACCCCCCGAGCGGAGATGATCTTACGGCGCCCGGTCGCTCCGGCCCGGGCCCGGTTGCCCGCTACGTAGCGAGCGCCCGCTACGGCCCGGTCGCCCGCTACGGCGCGAGCGCCGTCCAGGGCAGCGTGACCTCGCCCTGCCGCCACCGCCCGCGCGCGTCCACCAGCGGCCAGCTGCCCGCCAGCGCCGTGCAGGCCGCCACCCAGCGCTGCCGCGCCCCGAACGCCCCGTACGGCGCGGCCGCCGCCCAGGCCCGGTCGAAGTCGGTCAGGAAGGCGTGCACCGGCCGCCCCGGCACGTTGTGGTGGATCAGCGCCTTCGGCAGCCGTTCGGCCAGGTCGGAGGGCTGCCCCAGGCCGCCCAGCCGGGCCGCGAAGGTCACCGTCCGGGGGCCCTCCGGCCCCAGCGCGACCCAGACGTGCCGCCGCCCGATCTCGTCGCAGGTGCCCTCGACCAGCAGCCCGTCCGGGGCCAGCCGGGCGCACAGCCGCTCCCACACCCCGGCCACCGCCGACTCGTCGTACTGCCGCAGCACGTTGGCGGCCCGGATCAGCTGGGCCGGCGCCCCGCCGTCCAGCGGCACCTCGAAGCCGCCGCGCCGGAACGTGAGCAGCGGCGGTTCGGCGTACGGCAGCGCGGCCGCGACCCGCTCCGGCTCGATCTCGATCCCGACCACCCGGACGTCCGGCCGCACCGTGCGCAGCCGCCCGGCCAGCTCCACGGCCGTCCACGGCGCCGCGCCGTAGCCGAGGTCGACGGCGACGGGCGGGCGCTCGGCGGCGCGCAGCGCCCGGCCCAGGGCGTGGGCGATCCAGCGGTCCATCCGGCGCAGCCGGTTGGTGTTGGTGGTGCCCCGGGTGACCGTCCCGACCGGCCGTCCGGTCCGGCCGCGGGCGGGCGCGGCGGTCGCGGGGTCGAAGGAGGCAGCCATGCCCAGAAGGGTAGTCGGCGCCTGCGGGGTCGGTCGGGCACGGCCCTGAGCTGGGCGGATGCCGGTCCGGCGGAGCCGTCGCCGGGAGCGGGAATGCCGGACGGCCGGCGAGTGGTTGGCACACTGGTGGTGATGTGTGCCCGGGACGGGGCAGCGCACACCGGACATGCGGCGGGCCCGTTCACGCGGACCGCCGAGACGGGCCGCACACGAGGAGGCTTCAGCCAGGTGATCCAGCACCCCGTCCGTTCGGTACGCCGTGCCCAGTCCGCCGCGCCCGCGCGCGGCCGGCTCCAGTCGCTCGTCCCGGGCCGTCGCCGCCCGCGCCGGATAGCCATGCTGAGCGTGCACACCTCGCCGCTGCACCAGCCCGGTACCGGGGACGCCGGCGGGATGAACGTCTACATCGTCGAGCTGGCCAAGCGCCTGGCCGAGCTCAACATCGAGGTCGAGGTGTTCACCCGGGCGATCTGCTCGGACGACGCGCCGACCGTCGAGCTGGCCCCGGGCGTGCTGGTCCGGCACGTCACCGCCGGGCCGTACGAGGGCCTGGTCAAGGAGGACCTGCCGGCCCAGCTGTGCGCCTTCACCCACGGAGTGCTGCGCACCGAGGCGGGCCACCGCCCCGGCCACTACGACCTGGTGCACTCGCACTACTGGCTCTCCGGGCAGGTCGGCTGGCTGGCCGCCCAGCGCTGGGGGGTGCCGCTGGTGCACACCATGCACACCATGGCGAAGGTCAAGAACGCCGCGCTGGCCGAGGGCGACACGCCCGAGCCCGCGGCCCGGGTGATCGGCGAGACCCAGGTGGTCGAGGCGGCCGACCGGCTGATCGCCAACACCACCGAGGAGGCCGCCGAGCTGGCGCTGCACTACGCCGCCCGGCCGGACCAGCTGGCCGTCGTCCACCCCGGGGTCAACCTGGACGTCTTCCGCCCCGGCGGCCCGCGCGCCGGGGCCGACGCCCGGGCCCGGCTGGGCCTGCCGCAGGACGCGGCGGTGCTGCTGTTCGCCGGGCGGATCCAGCCGCTGAAGGCCCCGGACGTGCTGCTGCGGGCGGTCGCCGCGCTGTTGGAGGGCCGCCCGGCGCTGCGCGAGCGCCTGGTGGTGCCGGTGGTCGGCGGGCCGTCCGGTACCGGGCTGGCCCGGCCGGAGAGCCTGCACAAGCTCGCCGCCCAGCTCGGCATCGGCGACGTGGTGCGCTTCCATCCGCCGGTCGGCCAGGAGCGGCTGGCGGACTGGTACCGCGCGGCGACGGCCCTGGTGATGCCCTCGTACAGCGAGTCCTTCGGCCTGGTCGCGCTGGAGGCCCAGGCCTGCGGCACTCCGGTGGTGGCGGCCTCGGTCGGCGGCCTGCCGGTCGCGGTGCGGGACGGCGAGTCCGGCACCCTGGTACGCGGCCACGACCCGCGGGACTGGGCGCAGGCGCTGGAGCCGTACGTCACCGACCCGGCGCTGGTCGCCCGGCGCGGCGCGGCGGCGGCCCGGCACGCGGCCGCCTTCGGCTGGGACACCGCCGCGGCGACCACCGCCGAGGTGTACGCCGCCAGCCTGGCCCGCCCGGCCGGCCGGCTGGCGGTGGCCCGCCGCCGGCTCGGCTAGGGCTGCGCCCCACCGGTACCGCCGAGTAACGTCACCCCCATGGCAATCCGCACCAAGGACGAGGCCCTCACCCTCCTGCGCACCGCCCTGGACGACGCCGGGGTCGCCTGGGAGCCGGCCGCCGCCGACCCGTACACCCTGGTGGCGACCCTCCCGGGCACCCGCAAGCTGAGCACCGCCTGCGCGCTGCGGGTCGGCGACCACACCTTGTCGGTGAACGCCTTCGTGATCCGCCGCCCGGACGAGAACCACGAAGCCGTCTACCGCTGGCTGCTGGAGCGCAACACCCGTCTCTACGGCGTCGCGTACGCGGTGGACGCTCTGGGCGACGTCTACCTGGCCGGCCGCCTGCCGCTGGAGGCGCTGACCCCGGACACCGTCGACCGGCTGCTCGGGACGGTGCTGGAGAACGCGGACGAGCCCTTCAACACCCTGCTGGAGCTGGGCTTCGCCTCGGCGATCCGGCGCGAGTGGGAGTGGCGCACCAAGCGCGGGGAGTCCACCCGCAACCTGGCCGCCTTCGCCCACCTGGCCGCACCGGCCGCCGACTGACCGGACTCACCCGACTCACCCGCCGACCCGCCCGCCCGACTCACCCGACTCACCCGACTCACCCGACTCGCCCGCCCGATCCGGCGGGCGTTCAGGCGTCGGCCGGGGCCTTCGTCGACGCCGCGACGGGCGCCGCCACCTCGGTCGCCCGGTCCGCGCCGGCCGTCGACCGGGTGCGGCGGGCCAGCGCCACGTGCCCGAGCGCGGCCACGGTGCCGCAGACCCCGCAGGCGCCCCACAGCACCCCGGCACCGAAGTGCTGGAGCACCACGCCGCCGACGCCGGGGCCGAGGAACAGGGCGAGCGACCAGGAGAGCGAGTAGACGCCCTGGTAGCGGCCGCGGGCCTGGGCCGGCGACAGTTCGGCGACCAGGCCCATCATGGTCGGCGCGTTCAGGACCTCGCCGACCGTCCAGACCGCCACCGAGAGCGCGAACAGCCAGGCCGAGGAACCGGCCAGGGCCGCCAGCCCGAAGCCCCAGCCCGCCAGCAGGCAGCTGGCGATCAGCAGACCGGTCCGGGAGCGGCCCTCCATCCAGCGGGTGAGCGGGATCTGCAGCACCACGATCAGCAGCCCGTTGAGTCCGATCACCAGCCCGTACTCGGTGGCGGTGATGCCCGCGGCGCCCATGTCGACGGGCAGGGTGGTGCTGCTCTGCTGGAAGACCAGGGCGAGCAGCAGGTTGAGCCCGACCACCGCCATGAACGGGCCGTCGCGGAACACCGTGCCGAGGCCGATCGCGGTCCGGTCGCCGGTCTGCTCGGCCGCGGCCGGCTGCACCGGCCTGGTCTCCGGGATCCGGATGAAGATCACCACCGCGCAGATCAGGGTGGAGAGCGCGTCCAGCAGGAAGAGCGTGAGGTAACCCTGGGTGGCGATCACCCCGGCCACGGCGGCGGAGAGGCCGAAGCCGATGTTGATCGCCCAGAAGTTCAGCGAGTACGCCCGGACCCGGTCCTCGGCCGGGACGAGGTCGGCGATGATCGCGGAGGTGGCCGGCCGGGTGGCGTTGTTGCACAGGCCGACCAGGAAGGCCACCGCGGCGATCGCCGCCTGGCCGTCCACGAAGCCGAGCACGGCGGTGGAGGCCGCGGTGCCGAGCTGGGCGGCGACCAGCGTGGGGCGCCGCCCGATCCGGTCGGCCAGCACGCCCGCGCCGACCGCCGCGATGGTCGAGCCGAGGCCGAAGAGGGAGGCCACCAGGCCCGCGTAGGAGGCCGAGTACCCGCGTTCGGCGGTCAGGTACAAGGACAGGAACGTGATCACGAATGCGCCGAGCTTGTTCACCAGCGTGCTCACCCACAGCCACCAGAACTGCCGCGGCAACCCGCCCACCGTCTCGCGAGCCAGTCTTCGGATCCGGGAATCGGCGGCCAGGGCGACGAGCATGTGGGGGCTCCCGAGGGCAGGCGTCCGCTGGGCGGCACGGGCAGGCCCGCTCAGCCGAAGCATGTAAGTGGCAGATGTGCGGCGCACACGTTACCCACCGTCCCAAGGTCTCCACCAGGGGTTTTCCGGGCTCCACTAAGCTGGGCGCCATGGCTGACACGACGTACCGACTCATCCTGCTCCGTCACGGCGAGAGCCAGTGGAACCAGAAGAACCTGTTCACCGGTTGGGTCGACGTCGACCTCAACGAGAAGGGCGAGAAGGAGGCCGCCCGCGGTGGCGAGCTCCTCGCCGCCGAGGGCCTGTTCCCCGACGTGGTGCACACCTCGCTGCTGCGCCGCGCCATCCGCACCTCGCAGATCGCCCTGGACAAGGCCGACCGCCACTGGATCCCGGTCAACCGCAGCTGGCGCCTGAACGAGCGCCACTACGGTGCGCTCCAGGGCAAGGACAAGGCCCAGACCCTGGCCGAGTTCGGCGAGGAGCAGTTCCAGCTGTGGCGCCGCTCCTACGACACCCCGCCGCCGGTGCTGGCCGACGACGCCGAGTACTCGCAGGCCGGTGACGCCCGTTACGCCGACATCCCGAGCGAGCTGCGTCCGCGCACCGAGTGCCTCAAGGACGTCGTCGACCGGATGCTCCCGTACTGGTACGACGCCATCGTCCCGGACCTGGCCGCCGGCCGGACCGTCCTGGTCACCGCCCACGGCAACAGCCTGCGCGCGCTGGTCAAGCACCTCGACGGCATCTCCGACGCCGACATCGCCGGCCTCAACATCCCGACCGGCATCCCGCTGGTCTACGAGCTGGACGCCGACTTCAAGCCGGTCGCCAAGGGCGGCCGCTACCTCGACGCGGACGCCGCCGCGGCCGCCATCGAGGCCGTCAAGAACCAGGGCAAGAAGTAAGCCACTTGCCGCCAGGGCCCCGCTCCCGGTTCGCCGGGGCGGGGCCTTCGTCGTTCAACCAGCTTGTGTGGCGGGCGAGTTGGGATAGATTCGAAAATGGTTCAGACCATTGACGGGCGATGGCGCCGGCTCCTACCGTGAGGGCACCGGGCTGGCGCAGGCATGCCAGGGATTCCCCCAGCTCCCGGCCGCCGCACCCCCAACGCGCGCGCGTCTGCGCCCCGGCGCACTCTCCATCCACCCCCACGGAGGAGCACCATGCGCACACGTCATCTGGTCGGGGCGGCCGTCGCCGCGCTCGCGATCCCGTTCACCCTGGCCTTCCCGGCCCAGTCCCACGGCTACATCAGCACGCCGCCCAGCCGCGCCGCGCTCTGCGACGCGAGCGCGAACGCCGTCCCCTGGGACTGCGGCGACATCCAGTGGGAGCCGCAGAGCGTCGAGGGGCCGAAGGGCTTCCCGGCCGGCGGGCCCTCCGACGGCACCATCTGCGCCGGCGGCAACTCCCGCTTCGCCGAGCTGGACGACCCGCACGGCGGCGCCTGGCCGACCACGCCGGTGACCGCGGGCCGGCAGTTGACCTTCACCTGGAACTTCACCGCCCGGCACGCGACCACCGACTTCGAGTACTACCTGACCAAGCCGGGTTACGACGCGACCCAGCCGGTCACCCGGGACAGCCTCGACCTGACGCCGTTCCTGACCGTCCCCTACGGCGGGCAGCAGGTGCCGAGCACGCTCAGCCACACCGCGACCGTCCCGAGCGGGCGCACCGGGCACCAGGTGGTCGTCGCGGTCTGGACGATCGCCGACACCGGGAACGCCTTCTACTCCTGCACCGACGTCCAGTTCTGACGGCTCCGGGATCCGGATCCCGGAGCCCGACCCGCCCGACCCGCCCGTCCAGGCGCACCGGGAGCCGGGTGAACCGGCCGTACCCCACGTCGACCAGCCAGGGTTCGTCCAGGTCGACCCGCAGCGCCAGGTGGTC
>NZ_JBEOSP010000037.1:0-41959 GCF_040303105.1 Kitasatospora sp. NPDC096128
GCTGGACTTCGAGGAGATCCAGATCCCGCCGGGCCCGCGCCTGGGCAGCGTCGTCATCGAGGTCGAGAACCTCAACAAGGTGCCGGCCCGCCCGACGCCGTTGCGGTGCCGCGGGCATTGTCGAGGACGAATGCCAGCGCTTGCACCTATCAAGCGCATGCAACTATTGTCGAGGCACGTAAGGCGCACTAGCAATCTCACGGAGGTCGCGCCACCATGCCCCTCGCACTCCTCGCCCTGGCCATCGGCGCCTTCGGGATCGGGACCACCGAGTTCGTGATCATGGGCCTGCTGCCCCTGATCGCGGACGACTACGGCGTGTCCGTCCCCACCGCCGGGCTGCTGGTCACCGGCTACGCGCTCGGCGTGGTCGTCGGCGCCCCGCTGATGACCGCCCTCGGCACCCGGATCAGCCGCAAGACCATGCTCATGCTGCTGATGGGCCTGTTCGTGGTCGGCAACCTGCTGTCCGCCGTCGCCCCGAGCTTCCCGCTGATGCTCGCAGGGCGGATCGTGACCTCGCTGGCCCACGGCGCGTTCTTCGGCATCGGCTCGGTCGTCGCCGCCGAACTCGTCGCCCCCCACAAGAAGGCAGGCGCCATCGCCGCCATGTTCACCGGACTGACCCTCGCCAACATCGTCGGCGTGCCGCTGGGCACCTTCATCGGCCAGGCCGTCGGCTGGCGCACCACCTTCACCGCCGTCGCCGCCCTCGGCCTGATCGGCCTGCTCGGCATCGCCAAGCTCGTCCCCGCCCTGCCCCGCCCCGAGGGCACCCGCCTGCGCGGGGAGTTGACCGCCTTCCGCAACCCCCAGGTCCTGCTCGCGATGGCGATGACCGTCCTGGGCTTCGGCGGTGTCTTCGCCGCGATCACCTACATCGCCCCGATGATGACCAGCGCCGCCGGCTACTCCGAGGGCGCCGTGACCTGGCTGCTGGTCCTGTTCGGCACCGGCATGTTCCTCGGCAACCTGCTCGGCGGCAGGTTCGCCGACCGCAAGCTGATGCCCCTGCTCTACACCACCCTCGGCGGCCTGGCCGTCGTACTGGCCCTGTTCACCCTCACCGCCCACGACAAGACCGCCGCCGCGGTGACGATCCTGCTCGTCGGCGCCCTCGGCTTCGCCACCGTCCCCCCGCTCCAGAAGCGCGTCCTCGACCAGGCCCACGGCGCCCCCACCCTCGCCTCCGCCGTCAACATCGGCGCCTTCAACCTCGGCAACGCCCTGGCGGCCTGGCTCGGCGGCCTGGTCATCTCCGCCGGCCTCGGCTACACCGCCCCCAACTGGGTGGGCGCCCTGCTCGCCACCGCCGCCCTGCTGCTCGCCCTCTGGTCCGCCGCCCTCGAACGGCGCGACCGGCAGCGCGCCCCGGCCGCCGAAGGCGCCCCCGCGCCTCGAACCCCCGTCCACCACTGACCCACCCGGCATCCCGATAGGAACGGGCGTGGCCGGGCGGGCGGTTCAGGTACTCCGTGAACCGCCCGCCCGGCCCGTCCACGCCCCGGACGTGCGGCATGATCGGTACGGATCAACCGCCGACCGAGGAGCCAACGGATGAACCGCCCCGCGCGCACCGCCGCCCTGGCCGCACTGGCCCTGCTCGCCACCGCCGGCTGCTCGGCCACCCCCGCCCGGGCCCGCTCCCACCCGCCCACCTCCACCTCCACCGCCACCACCACCGCCCCCGGGCCGAGCGGACCGGTCGCCTGGAGCGGCGGGTTCCGCGGCTACGGCACCCCCCAGTGGCAGCACTCCTGGGGCGTGGCCGCCCAAGGAACCTGGGGCGCACCGGACTTCGGCGCCGTCGAGGACCCAGCAGCGCCGAGCGGCGGCCCGGCGCTGCGGGTGACGTACGGCGCGGGCTCCTCCGCCAACACCTGCACCGACTGCCCCAATCCCGGCGGTGGGCAGTTCTACACCGACCTCAACGCCCTCGGCCTGTCCGCCCTCGCCCAGGGCCCCACCCTGGACCTCAAGTACTCCGTCCGGTTCCCGGCCGGCCGCGACTGGGGCAAGGCCGGCAAGCTGCCGGGCCTGTACGGCGGGAAGATCGGCCAGGAGTCGGGCGGCAACCACGGCGCCGGGTGGTCGACCCGCTACATGTGGCGGGCCGCCAAGGGCAGTCCCGACAACGGCGAGGTCTACCTGTACACCCCGAGCAACTCCGGCCCCACCGGCTACGGCGTGGACGAGGGCCTGGGCGACTGGCACTTCCAGGCCGACGACCGCTGGCACACCGTCGAGCAGCTGGTGAACCGGAGCACCGGCGACATCACGGTCTGGTACGACGGCCGCCAGGTGCACGCCGCCACCGGCACCGCCTCCGGCATCGGCTCGATCCCCTTCGGCGGGGTGCTGTTCTCGACCTTCTACGGCGGCCACGACACCAGCTGGGGCCCGGCGAGCACCCAGCAGGCCTACTTCGCCGACTTCTCGCTCTCCGCCGGCGTCCAGCACTGACGGGCGGACCGGCGCGGCCCCGCTCCACGCGGTGAACTCCACTTGGAGCGCAGGGGAGTTCATGCCGAGCGCCCGGCTGTACGGTGTTGCGGTGAACGCCCTCCCGCTCCGGACGGTGGTGCCGGGACCGGCCCTCATGGGAGGTCCCGGCACCCTCGTCAAGGGGGTTTCCGGACTCTGAGACCTCCGGCTGGGAATGGTCTGTGAAGGGGCGGCGAAACCTGTTGCGGTCATGCCATACTGCGCTGGTGACCTCAGCCAGCCTAGCGACACCCCCGGACCGCACCAAGCCCCAACTGGGCCGGAAATTCACCATGCTGTGGTCGGCGTCGTCGATCTCGGCGGTCGGCGACGGCATGCGGGACTCGTCGCTGCCGCTGCTCGCCCTGGCCATCTCGGACTCCCCGTCGGCGGTGTCCGTGGTCGCGGTGGCCGGATCCCTCCCCTGGCTGCTGATGTCCCTGTTCGGCGGAGTCATCGCCGACCGCTTCGACCGCCGTCGGCTGATGTGGACGATCGACCTCGGCCGCGCCGCCATCGTGCTGGGCTTCGCCGCCTGCGTCTTCTCCACCACCCCGCCGCTGGCCCTGCTCGCCGCGCTGGCCTTCCTCCTCGGCTGCGGCGAGACGGTGTTCGTCAACGCCGCCACCTCCGCCATCCCGGACGTGGTCGGCTCCGACCGACTGGACGTCGCCAACGGCCGGCTGCAGGGCGGCCTGCTGGTCGGCCGGATGATCGGCCCACTGGTCGGCACCACCCTGTTCGCCGTCGCGGCCGGCTACCCGTTCACCGTGGACGGCCTGTCCTTCGCACTGGCCGCCGCCCTGGTCGCCGCCACCGGCCGCTCCGGCGCCACCCGGGCGAAGTCCGAGCGCCGGGTCATGGCCGAGGTCCGCGAGGGCGTCCGCTGGCTGTACGGGCACAAGCAGCTGCGCCTGGTCGCCTCGCTCTCCGCCGTCGCCGCGGCCGCCTCCTCGCTCGGCATCACCATGATGGCGCTGCTGGTCACCCGCACCCTGCACGAGCCCACCTGGGCCTTCGGCGCCGTCCTCGCCACCGGCGTGGCGGGCGGCACGGCGGCCAGCATGCTGGCCGGCCGGATCGGCGAGCGGATGGGCCGACGGGCCCGGATCACCCTCTCCTTCGTGCTGATGGGCTCCGCGCTGCTGCTGATGGGCCTGAGCCCCTCGGTGTTCCTGGTGGCGCCGCTGTTCGCGCTCGGCAACTTCGGCGTGGTCATCTGGAACGTCCAGGCGATCTCGCTGCGCCAGCAGACCGTGCCCAAGGAGCTGCTCGGCCGGGTCAACAGCTGTTACCTGATGCTGATGCGGATCGGGATGCTGATCGGCGCGACCCTCAGCGGCTGGATCGGCTCCACCGTCAGCGTCCGCACCCCGATCATCATCGCCGGCGCCCTGATCCTCGCCGCACTGGTCGTGATCCCGCGGATGGGCGACCTCGAACCGGCCCCGGCGCCCGCCGCCGAGCAGTCGGTCGAGCAGCCGGCCGGCTGACCGCCCGACCTCGGGTCGAGCCGATCGCGGGCCGAACGGCCCCTCCCCCTCCTCACCCCACTGCCGCCCGCCCACCGCCACCGACGCGGCCCGTCGCCATGAGCGCACCTGCGCACGCACTCTAGGATGACGGCATGAGCTCCGGCGCCGATCTGGCAGATGCACACCGCTCGCAGCAGCGCGCCGAGGCGCGACTGGACGTCGCCGCGTCCGTCCTCTCCCTGCTGGCCGACCGCACCCGGCTGGCGCTGCTGGAGCGGCTCGGGCGGGGCGAGGCGGACGTGACCACGCTGACCGAGGCGACCGGCGCCGCCCGGCCGTCGGTCAGCCAGCACCTGGCCAAGCTGCGGCTGGCCGGGCTGGTCGCCACCCGCAAGGACGGCCGTCGGGTGGTCTACTCGCTGCGCCACGGCCACCTGCGCCGGCTGGTGGACGAGGCTCTGAACGTCGCCGACCACCAGATCGGGCACCTGCCGCCGCACGACTGAGTCCCGGGGCCCGCGCACGTGGGGCATCCGGTTCCGCCCCACTCCGCCCCACCCCACTTCGTTCCGCCCCGCCCCACTCCGTTCCGCTCCGTTCGACCAATAGGTGCACAGGTACGCACGCATTGCCTATGATGGACGCACACCACCCCCTTCGCCACCCCCGGACGGGCCATGCTGACCGTGCTGCGCAACCGCACCTACCGCCACCTGTTCACCGCCCAGGTCGTCGCCCTGGTCGGCACCGGCCTGGCCACCGTGGCGCTCTCGCTGCTGGCGTACTCGATAGCCGGGAGCGACGCCTCGGCCGTGCTCGGCACCGCGCTGGCGATCAAGATGGTCGCCTACGTGACCGTCGCCCCGCTCGCCGGAGCCCTCGCCGGGCTGATCCCCCGGCGCACCCTGATGGTCGCGATGGACCTCACCCGGGCCGCCGTCGCACTCACCCTGCCGTTCGTGGACCGGGTGTGGCAGGTCTACGTCCTGATCTTCCTGCTCCAGGCCGCCTCCGCCGCCTTCACCCCGACCTTCCAGGCCACCATCCCCGAGGTGCTGCCCGCCGAACGCGACTACACCCGGGCGCTGTCGATGTCCCGGCTGGCCTACGACCTCGAATCGCTGTTCAGCCCGGCCCTGGCCGCCCTGCTGCTGTCGGTCGTCCCGTACAACTGGCTGTTCGCCGGGACGACCGCGGGCTTCCTCGCCTCCGCCGCCCTGGTCGTCTCCGCCGTGCTGCCCAAACCCCGTCCTGTCGAACGCGGCAGCGGGTTCCACCGCCGGGCCGCGGCGGGCACCCGGCTGTTCCGGGCCACCCCTCGGCTGCGGGCCCTGCTCGCCCTGGACCTCGCGGTGGCGGCGGCCGGGGCGATCGTCTTCGTCGACACCGTCAACGTGGTCCGCGACCACTTCCACCGCCCGGCCGGCGCCGTCTCGCTGGCCCTCGGCGCGTACGGAGTCGGGTCGATGCTCGCCGCCCTGCTGCTGCCCCGGCTGCTGGCCCGGGTCAGCGACCGGTCCGTCATGCTGCCCGCCGCCTTCGCCCTGCCCGGCGTCCTCGCCGCCGTCACCGTGATCATCGCCGCCCCGGCCGGCACCGGCAGCTGGCTCGCCCTGCTCGCCGCCTGGGCCCTGGTCGGCGCCGCCAGTTCGGCCGTCCTGACACCCGGCGGCCGGGTGGTCCGCCGCTCCGCCGCCGACCCCGACCTGCCGGCCGCCTTCGCAGCCCAGTTCTCCCTCTCGCACGGCTGCTGGCTGCTCACCTACCCGCTGGCGGGCTGGCTCGCGGCCGGCGCCGGGCTCCCGGTCACCGCCGTCGTCCTGGGCGCGGTCGCCCTCGCCGCCGCGCTGGCCGCCGCCGCCCTGTGGCCCGCCCGGGATCCGGACGCCCTCGCCCACCTCCACACCGACCTGCCGGTCGGCCACCCCCACCTCGCCGACGCCCGCCCCGCCGCCGGCGGCGCGTGGCAGCACGGCCACCACTTCGTCATCGACCAGCACCACCCCAGCTGGCCCCGGCCGCCCCGCGCCGCGCTGAACTGAGGCCCGGCGCAAGGCAGTTCGCCGGCCGGGTCGAACAGCCGGCGCAGCCGGGGGTCGAGCCGGCCGAGCGTGCCGAGGGCGCCGGCGACGCTAACCCCTGGTCACCGGGATGCTGTGCGCGGCCATCGCGGCGACCAGCCGGTCCGGCTCGTCCGGGGTGATCACCGGCTTGACCCTGGCCCCGAGGTCGACGACGAAGGCGACGCTCTTGTCCACCCGCCCCAGGTCGAGGTTGAAGTAGTGCACGAAGTCCCCGGAGCCCCAGATCCGCCACCGCCCGCCGACCCGGGTCAGCGGCACCTGCCGCAGCCCGCGGATCCGCCCGTACGGGATGCGCTTGGCCGAGGCCAGCGGGAAGTAGTACCGGCGAATCACGAGCTCACGCGCGGTGCACGTCACCAGACCGTCGTTGTACATGCGGGCCAGGCTAACCCCGGGCCTGGGTGCGCGCCCTGCCATCGGAGGCCCGTCCGGGCAGGTCCGCCCGGACGCCGCATTGGGGGGACTACCTGGTGATACGCATACTGCTCGCCGAGGACGTGCCCATGGTCCGGGGCGCACTCGTGGCACTGCTCGACCTGGAGGACGACCTCCCCGTGCTCGCCGAGACCGACCGCGGCGCCCAGGAGGCGCGGCGCCCCGGGCGAGTCGGGGCGCCCCCGGCCTCAGCGTTCCCGCCCGCGGGGCTTGAGCGGCAGGTCCGGCAGCTCCGGGGCGGGGAGGCGGGCGCCGGCGTAGCCGCGGACCTCGCCGAAGCGGTCGCCGGTCATCCAGGCGGTGCGGGCCTCGGCGATGTCCTCGGTCGAGCGGCCGATGAAGTTCCACCACATGACGATCTTCTCCTCGAAGGGCTCGCCGCCGAGGAGCAGCGCCGAGGCGTCGGAGCGGGCGAGGAGCGGGAGTCGGCGGCGGCCGCAGCCGAGGTAGAGCATCGAGCCGGGTTCGACCGGGACGCCGTCGACGTCGATCCGGCCGGTCATGGCGAGGACGGCGTACTCGAACTCCGGGACCAGCGGGAGGGCGAGGTCCGTGCCCTCGGTGAGGGCGAGGTCGGCGCCGACCAGCGGGGTGTGGGTGGTGCCGGGCGAGGTGGCGGTGTCCAGGGTGCCGAGGATGACGGTGGCGCGCAGGCCCGGGGCGGTGACCACCGGCAGGTCGGGGTGGTGCTCGAAGGCGGGGGCGGTGTGCCGGTGGGCGTCCGGGAGGGCGACCCAGAGCTGGGCGCCGTGCAGGTAGCGGGCGTGCGGGCGCGGGGACTCTTCGGAGTGGGAGATCGCCCGGCCGGAGGTCATCAGGCCCAGCTCGTACGGCCGGACGGTCTGCAGGCTGCCGAGGCTGTCGCGGTGCAGCACCTCGCCCTGATGGAGCCAGCTGACCGTCTGCAGGCCCATGTGCGGGTGCGGCGGCACCTGCATGCCGGGCTCGTCGGCGATGTCATCCGGGCCGTAGTGGTCCACGAAACACCAGGCGCCGACCATCCGGCGGCCCAGGCCGGGGAGCAGCCGGCGGACCATCGTGCTCTCGCCGAGCCGGACTTGACGACCCGTCAGCAGATCCTTCACCGGCCCGTCGCTGGCCTCGCGGCCGCAGCTGGTCGGGGCGGGCCGGAGGTCGAGGTTGCTCATCGCGGTTCCACCACCGTAACGGGAAGGGCCGGGCGGAGAGGAGGTACACCGTCACCGATCATCCGTCACGGTGCGGGGTTCCTCCACCCGTGCCCGGCCATCCGGCGGCGCCGCGGGGAGTGGGGGGTTTCAGTGCTCGCAGGCCCACCAGGCGTCCGCGCTGGCCCTGGAGGCGAGCTCGCGCAGGCCGCGGACGGCCTCGGCCGGGTCCGCCGCGCCGTAGACCGCCGAGCCGGCCACGAAGACGTCCGCGCCGGCCTCGGCGCAGCGCTCGATGGTGGCCGCGGAGACGCCGCCGTCGACCTGCAGCCACAGCTCCAGGTCGTGCTTGGCGATCAGCTCACGGGTGCGGCGGATCTTCGGCAGCATGATGTCCAGGAAGGCCTGGCCGCCGAAGCCGGGCTCGACCGTCATGATCAGCAGCATGTCGAGCTCGGGCAGCAGGTCCTCGTAGGGCTCGATCGGGGTGCCCGGCTTGAGCGCCATCGAGGCGCGGGCGCCCTTGGCGCGGATCTCGCGGGCCAGCCGGACGGGGGCCGCGGCGGCCTCGACGTGGAAGGTGATCGAGCCGGCGCCGGCCTCGACGTACTGCGGGGCCCAGCGGTCCGGGTCCTCGATCATCAGGTGGCAGTCCAGCGGGATGTCGGTGGCCCGGGCGAGCGACTCGACCACCGGGACGCCCAGGGTCAGGTTCGGCACGAAGTGGTTGTCCATGACGTCCACGTGCAGCCAGTCGGAGCCCCGGACGGCCTCGGCCTCGTCGGCGAGCCGGGCGAAGTCGGCGGAGAGGATGCTGGGGCTGATCTGGGGCATGGCCGACTACCTTCGGACGAGGGCTTGCGAGGGCTGGGCGCCCGGGGGCGGGCACCTCGCCCCATCATCTCGCGCCGCGCCGCGGGCGACCGCACCCGCGAAGCCCCGCGTGACCGTGATCACACGTCGCCCGGGTTGCCGGGAGCACCCTCTCGGCGGTCAGCTCGGGAGCGACCACGACCGACCACGACCGACCACAAGCGACCACAAGCGACCGCCGACGGCCACCCGGGCCCCGTCGGCGTCCGACTGCCCGTCCGGCCCCGCCAGGAAGAGGAAGGTGTCCCGATGTCCGATCCCGTCCACCCCGCCCGCGCACTGTGGTGGCTCTTCGAGCCGGTCTACGCCGTCACCTTCCTCCAGCCGGAGAGCCGGGCGGCCTTCGAGGCGATCGGGCTGGACGGCGGCTGGCGCGGCTACTTCGCCGCCCGCTCGGCCCCGCTGGGCGCGGTGGGCGCCCCGCCGGTGATCGCCGCATTCTTCAGCTTCGCCCCGGCGGCAGTCGAGCGCGCCCTGCCGGAGGCCTGGTCGCACGCGAGCCCCGAACAGGCGCTGGCCGCCCGGGCCGAGGGCTCGGCGGCGGTGCTGGCCCGGCTGCTCGAAGCCGTGGACCGGGACCGGGTCGAGCGGACGGCCGAGGCACTGGAGGCGGCCGCGGCCCGACTGGACTGCGCGGGCCGGGTGCTGGCCGCCGCCAACGCCGCGCTCCCCCGGCCCGCGGACGTGTACGGGCGGCTGTGGCAGGCCGCGACCACACTGCGCGAGCACCGCGGGGACGGCCACGTGGCCGCCCTGGTCGCGGCCGGGCTGGACGGCTGCGAGGCGCCGGTGCTGCACTGTGCGACGGGCGCCGCCCGCGCGGTGCTCCAGCCGCTGCGCGGCTGGACGGACGCCGAGTGGGACGCGGCCGCGGAGCGCCTGGTCGAGCGGGGCTGGCTGACCCCGACCGGCGCGGTCACCGAGCTGGGCCGGATCCGCCACCGGGACCTGGAGGCCGCCACCGACCTGGCCGCCGGCCGGGTCTGGGAGGACCTGCCCGCGGGCGAACTGGACCGGCTGACCGCCGCGTTGCGGCCGATCGCGGCGATCTGCCGGGAGCAGATGCCGGTCGACCCGCTGGCGATGCCGCCGGTGCCACCGGCTCCACCGGCTCCACCGGTGCCGGCCTGAGCGGGCCGAACGGGGCAGGGCCGGGCGCGCGAGGGGGTGCGGCCACCCCCACGTGACCGCCGTCACACCCCGCCGGGGATTACCGGGGCCGTCCTCGTGGTCATCAGGACGTGAACGGCCCACGCACCCGCCCGGGCGGCCCCGGCACCCCGACACCCCGACACCCCGACACCCCGCCGCCCGCGCGACCGCCTGCGCCGTGCCGACCAGCCGAGCTCCCCGCGCCCGCCCGGAGCCCCGTCCGAGGAAGGTCTGCCGATGGCCGATCTCGTCCATCCCGCCCGTGCGCTCTGGTGGCTCTTCGAGCCGGTGCACGCCGTCACCTACTTCCAGCCCGAGTGTCGCGACGCCTTCGAGGCAGCCGGCCTGCGCGGCTTCTGGCGCGGCTACTTCGGCGGCCGCTCCGCCCCGCTCGGCGTGGTGGACGCGCCGCCGGTGACCGCCGCGTTCTTCAACTTCGCCCCGGCGATGGTCGAGCGGGCGCTGCCCGCACTGTGGTCGCTGGCGAGCCCGGAGGAGGCCCTGGCCGCCCGCACCAAGGGCTCGGGCGCCGCCCTGGCCCGACTGCTGGAGCACGTGGACCGGGGGCAGGTCGAGCGGGCGGTCGAGACGCTGGAGGCGGCCGCGGAGCGGCTGGACTGCGCGGGCCGGGTGCTGGCCGCCGCCAACACCGCGCTCCCGGCGCCGCCCGGGCTGTACGAGCGGCTCTGGCGGGCCGCCACGGTGATGCGCGAGCACCGTGGGGACGGCCACGTCGCCGCGCTGGTCGCGGCCGGGCTGGACGGCTGCGAGGCCCTGGTGATCCGCTGCGCGATGGACATGCGGCGCGAGCAGCTCCAGCCGGTGCGCGGCTGGACGGACGCCGAGTGGGACGCGGCCGCGGAGCGCCTGGTCGAGCGGGGCTGGCTGACCCCGACCGGCGCGGTCACCGAGCTGGGCCGGATCCGCCACCAGTCCCTGGAGGCCGCCACCGACCTGGCCGCCGCCCGGGTCTGGGAGGACTACCCGCGGGCCGAACTCGACTCCCTGGCGGCCGCGTTGAAGCCGATCTCGGCGCTGTGCCGGAGCGGCCTGCCGTTCTACCCGGTGGGGCTTCCGGACAACAGCTGACCCGGCGGCGCCTGGCCGGGCGGCACCTGGCCGGACGAACCCCCGGTGCACGAAGCCCGGCCGGACGACGCCCGGGCGGACGACACCTGACCCTCGACGGCGCCGGGCGGGCCGAGCACGATCCCCCGCCCGGCGTAGAACTGCCCGAACGTGCGCCACGGCACCCGCGCGAAGGCCTGCGACTCCCCCGGGAAACCGGAGGGGTTGTGGATCAGCAGCGCCGTCTCGGTCGCACCCACCGCCAGCACCAGGTGGCCGCCCCGCCGCACCGGCTCCGGCCCGTTCGGCTCCCGGATCGACGGGTGCACCGAGAGCATCACCAGCCGCCCCGCCGCCAGCTCGGCCGCGACCTCCGCGGGCGTCGCCTCCGCCGCCCGGGCGGCCAGCCCCCAGCGCCGCCGGGCGTACTCGGCGAACGGCACGTGGACCAGCCCGCGCAGGCTCTCGCCGTCCCGGACGTACGCGCCGGCCGCCAGGCACTCACCCGCCAGTACCATCGCCGCCGGGGTCACCCCCCACCAGTGCTCCAGCACCATCCGCAGGCAGGCCACCCCGCACAGCCGCCAGGACCACCAGGCGTACTCCTCCGGGGTGGCCGCCCCGGACTGGCCCCAGCGCGGGTCCCGGGCCGCGTCCAGGTGCCCGTCGACGATGTCCCGCACCAGCTCCGCGGACTCCCACTGCGCCCGGTACGGCACCTCGTGCACCACCCGCGCCGGTCGCGCGGCGCCGCCCTGATCGACCATCCCCCGACGCTCCCACACCGGGGCGGCCGGACGGACTCACGACACTCCTTGAGCGTCCGTCCGGTCCTCCGCGCGGTGCGGGCAGTTCAGCCGCTCCGCACCGGCCTCCGCTTCGCCCGTGCCGCCCGTGCCGCCCGTGCCGCCCGTGCCGCCCGCACCGCCCATGCCGCTCGCACCGCCTGTGCCGCCGCCCTCCGAGCGGAAGGCCAGACGCTGGGCGGCGTGCCGGCCGCGCGCCTCCAGCGGCAGCTGGCCGGTCGCGCCGGCCAGGCCGAAGGCCGGCATGTCGAAGTAGATCGATTCGTAGCCGCCCTCGGGGACGATGTACGTCTCGTGCCAGAGCCCGACGTGACCGCGGAGCTTGCCCTCCCGCACCTTCCGGTTGGCGATGCCCCAGACGGTGTGGTGGAAGCCGTCCGGCGCGCTCGCGTAGCGGTAGAGCTGCTCCTTCGACTCCCAGTACTGGACGACGTACCAGGTCCGCGGGGAGGCGGTGAGCAGGATGCGCCCGCGCAGGCCGCGCTCGGGGCTGCGGCCCAGCTCGTACAGCATCCGGAGCATCGCGAACATCACCGGGCCCCAGTGGTGCACCGCCCAGAGGCGGTTGATCCGCATGCCGATCAGCAACACCACGGTGTCGCCGGTGGCGGCAGCGGTGGTGTAGCCCGGCTGCGGTTTGGCGAACAGGTTCATCTGTGCCTCCCGGTACTCGCGCTCATGTAATCGGCGATTACATCAGCGCGCACCAGGCCGGTCAAGGCTCGCTACAGCCACAATTCCGTTACCGCACAGGCGGTTTGGCGGTGCCGGCGATTCCCTCCCGGAAGGTGTCCAGCACCCGCACGGCCAGCTCCTCCGCCCGCTCGGCCGGCAGGTAGCCGTCCACGATCATCTGTGCCAGCCCGTACACCAGCGCCTGACCGGCCAGCAGCACCAGCTTCGGATCGCCGGGCCCCACCAGCCCCGCCCGCTGGTCCGCCGCGACCAGCCCGGCGAACGCCCGGTCCAGGCCGTCCAGTTGCTCCCGCAGCTCCGGATCGCGGGTGGCCGTGAACGCCCGCGAGCGCACCAGCTCGAACCGCCGTGGATGGCGCAGCGCGTACCGGACGAACCCCAGCCCGAGCGCCCGCATCGCCGACCCGCCGACCGCCTCCGCGGCCGCCACCTCCGCCTCCTGCCAACGCGCGAAGTCCGCCAGCACCCGGTCCGCCACCGCGGTCAACAGCGCCTGCCGGTCCGCGAAGTGCCGGAACGGCGCCCCGGCCGACACCCCGGCCCGGCGCGCCACCTCCCGCACGCTGACCTTCTCCTGCCCCTGCTCGTCCAGCACCTCGCACGCCGCCGCCACCAACGCCTCCGGCAACGCCCCGTGGTGGTACGCCTCCCGCTCCCTCATGGGTGCCTTGCTACCCCAACCACTCGGACCCATCCCCCTTCCCGCCCACCGATCGGAGCCCGATGTCCACGCCCACGCCCCTTCCCACCAGTCGCGCCTCCGCATTCGCCGCCGCCTACGCGCTGCTCCGCGCCTCGGCCGACCTCGCGGACCACTGGATCCAAACCGACCACCAGGCCGGCACCAAGAGCGACCGCTCCGCAGCCGGCCGTCGCGCCTGCGCCGCTCACGTCACGGCCTACACCGCCACCCAGGCGGCCGCACTGCTCCTGGGGGCCCGACTCCTGGGCCTGCGCCCGAAACCCCGCCGCCTCCTCGCGGCCCTGGCCCTCTCCTGCACCACCCATTACCTCGCCGACCGCCGCGAACCCCTGCGCCGGGCGGCCGAGGCCACCCGGCGCGGAAACTTCCTCCGACTCGCCGACCACGGCATGAACGGCGCCTACATCCTCGACCAGTCCTGGCACCACGTCATCGAGACCTGCGCTGCCCTGATCCTCGCCGGCTGACCTCACCCGACCTGCGGATACCGCCCGCCCAGCCGCTCCGCAGCAGCACGCAACCCGGCCGGGTCCGCCACCACCAGCAGCTTCCGACGCCCCTCCGGAGTTCCCCCGAACGGCAATTCGGCGGTGATCCGGCGCAAGGCCCTGGGGCCGATACCGAGGCACCCCGCGATGTCCTTCCGACTGACCTTCAGCCGGATGCCGTCGGCCGCCTGCTCCGCCGTCCTCCGGTCACCGAGCAGGGGCACCAGCACGCACGCGACCCGGGCCAGGTCGTCACCGGGCCTCGACAGCATCTGGGCCTCCCGCTCCCGGCCCGCGATGTACTCGGCGAGCTCGAGGCCGTACTCACTCCGGAAATCCGCCCCCCGGAACAACTCCCCCGGCATGAGCGCCACCTCACACTCGGTACAGGTCGTCACGCTCGCCGTCCGGACGCCGGAGCCGAGTACGGCCAGGTCCCCGAGGACGTCACCACAGCGCCGGAAGTTCCGCAGCCGCCACCGGTCCTCCGATCCGCCACCGATCTGATCGACCCTGAGCACCCCGTTGAGCACGAACATCACCTGCGCCCCCACGGTCCCCTGCCGCATCAGCGACCGGTGCGCCGGAAGGCGGATGCGATCAAGCCCGGCAACCAGGGCCTTCCACCGTTCCGGCGTCACGATGTCCAGGAACGTCCGACTCGGGCCGAACAGCGCGGGCGGCATGGAGTTGTCACACGAAACCATGCCCGGAGCGTAGGGGAACCATCGCCAACCATCTTCCAGGTGAAGCAAGTTGCCTCATGGACCCACCGCCGGGCCGACCTGGCTGCTATCCTCCCGCGCCCCGGAGAGTGACCCAGCTCACATCGATAAGGAGCCGACGGCCCCCTACCGATCCGCTTCCGCCCACACACTCTTGGCCACCGACGCGCAGCCGGCCGTCGGACATCCCCCGTGGTTCCCCATGTCCCCGCCAGGAGACCGCCTTGCCCGAACCTCCCCAGCTCCCCGGCGACTCCAGCCAGCCCCTACCGCCGTACCATGCCCTGCTCGGGCTGGATGTGCGGGGCTTCACCGCGATGCCCGGCGTGGTGCACGCACCGGTGAGCGCCTATCTCGAGCCCCTCCTCGATGCCGCCTTCACCGCCGCCGGGCTGGACACCCTCCGAACGGCCAAGCGATTCATCTCCAACTCCGGCGACGGTCTGGCTCTCGGGTTCGCCCCGGAGCTCCTTCCGTTCGTCATCGACCCCGGACTGGACTGCCTCCGCAGGGAACTCGCCCGGCACAACGCCGAGCCGAACCGTGTCCGCCTCCAGATGCGGGCCAGCCTCCACGCCGGCCACGTCATCGCCTCGGGGCTCCCCGGGGAGGGCAACGGTCCCGCCAGGAACGCCCTCCATCGATTGCTCGACTCCCGCGAACTCAAGGCTTTCCTGGCACACGCCAGTCCGGCGACCACCCACCTGGTGGCGATCCTCTCCGACCGGGTCTACCAGGACGCGGTCAGGCACCGCTACACCGGCCTGCACCCGGACCTCTTCAAGCGGATCCTGGCGACCGTTCCCGGCCGGGACGACAGCGAGTGGGCATGGGTCTACGTCCCCACCCCCTCCGGAAACCTCCTCGCCGCACCCGGTCACGACCGCCTCAGTCTGCCGAAGTGGCTCGCTCTCCTGGGCACGATCGGCCACCTGCACTCGACGATCCGACGCCTTTTCGACCGCGCCTGACACCGTTCAACGAAAGGAACCGAACCGTGGCTCTGATCACCTACAACAGTGTCTTCGACGTCATCCACCAGCGAGTGACCACCGCCGCCCATCTGCGACCGACCGTCCTCACAATCGAGTTCGGCGGAGGGACCGCCCACCTCGACCTTCCTCAGGCCCACGCGGCCCTTTGGGAGCGGCCGACGGGCAGCGAGCTGCGTCACGAAATCTGGCGGCAGGCCGTCGCGCTGGCCCAGCACGACGCGCTGGCGGCCGCCATCGGCTCGACCGACGTCACCGGCTGGGTCGAGGCCGTGGTCTGGCTCGCGCTGCCACGACTCCGGAAGGTCGTCCGCCAGGCCTCGGGCCGACTGCGGGCGGACCGACGTGACCTCGAGTCCGAGCTCATGCTGGCCATCGTGGAACAGCTGGCCGAGATCTCTCCGGACGACCCCGATGTCGGCGGCCGCTTGCTCCTGTTCGCTGCCCGGAGGGGCTGGGCCTTCGCGCGCGGCCCGGCCGACGAGCGCCCGACCGAAGACGTCGCCGCCGTCGCCGATGCCCGGGGCGCCAGGACGACCGACGCCGTGTGGGAGCTCGTGATCACTCCCCCCGACGGCACCGACGGCCTCGCGGCGCCGGTGCGATTCACCTCTCGATCGGATCTCGAAGCGGCACGACTCAGTGAGCTCACCGAGCACCTCGGCCTGCGGGACGTCGTCCGTCGGACGCTCCGTCCGCACCGGGGCGCACGGCTCGGCTCGCTCCCGCTGCGCCCGACGGAGGCGGTCCGTTGACCGCCCCGCACCCGCCTGGGGCGATGACCTTCCCCGAGCTGTTCGGTCTCCCTCTGGCCGTCGACGTCCGGACCGCCTCCCGCGCCTTCGGCATCTGCACCCAGACCGCGTACCGCCTCATCCAGCGCGGCGCCTTCCCCTGCCCGGTCGTCCGCACCGGCCGCCGCTACCGAGTGCCCACCGCAGGCATGCTCTCCGCCCTGGGCATCGAAGAGCTCCCGCTCTACGCAGAAGACCTGGACACCTGGGTGAGCGCACCGCCACTTCCCGGGCTCGACTGGAAGGACCTCTCGTGATGGCGATGCCCATGATCGCCCGGTCGGAGCCGCCCCGGCCGGACGGCGCCACAGAACTGCTGACCTGCTTGGTCGTCGGTCCCATCGGGAACCGGCACGCCGAGGTCGGCAGTACCGCCCGGGAGTCCTACGAGTCCTCCCTCGAAACCTTCGAGCAGGTCATCCGTCCCGCTTGCGCGGCCCTCGGGATCGAGCCGCTCCGCTCCGAACGGATCCAGCGGGCCGGTGAGATCACGGAGCTGATCTGTCGGCACGTGCTCCGGTCCGACATCGTCATCGCCGACGTCACCGGCGGAGACGCCGATGTCATGTACGAACTCGGCCTTCGTCATACGACCGGCCGCCTGACCATTCACATCGGCGAGCACGGCCGGCTCCCGTTCGACGTCTCGCCGATCCGAACGATCCTCTTCGAGCGTTCCCGCAGCGGCCTGGCGGCTGCTCGCAAGGAGTTGCAGAAGGCAGTGGACCGGGGTCTTCAGGAGGGGTGCTCCCCGCTCACCCCCGCCCGGATCCTGCTCGGCCTCCGCTCACGGGAAGACGTCGCCGCACCCGAACGGGCCGAGGGCGACGCCGAGGACCCACCGGGCCTGACCGACCGTTTCGCCGCCGTCGAGGCCGAGATGGACCTGATGACGCAGGGCATCGAGAGCATGACCGGTCTGGTCACCACCATTGCCGCGCTGGCGGAGGAGTTCGGGCCGGAAATGGAGCGCTCCATCGCGAAGGGCAGCCAGCCGTCCGCAGCACTCGCAGTGGCTCGGCGGTTCGCCACAGCCCTCGACCGGCCTGCCGCGGAGCTCAGGGCCTGCGCGGCGGATGTCGCCTCGCGCATGCCGGGGATCGACTCGACCGTGCACGCGTCACTCGACGTGTTCGACACGGCGCCGCAGCTGTCGGAAGGCACGGAGGCCCGCGACTTCCTGTTGCAGCTCATCGGTATGTCCCGGGCGGCGCGCGAGGGCCTGGAGACCCTCCGGCTGTTCAGGATGACGATGGAGTGGCTCACCACCACGAGCCGCGACCTCCGGGCTCCGGGCAGGGACATCATCTCCGCCCTGGACCTCCTCACCGAGACCATGTCCCGGGTCGAGACGTGGGACCGACGCGCCAACTCCCTCGTGTGACCTCCGGGGCACCCCGGCGGGCTCGGGAAGCCCGGTCTCCCGCGCCCGCCGTGCCCGAACACCACATTCGAGGTCGCTCTGCCCGCTGTCCTTCAGCAGTAGGGCGCCGCTGACCGAACGTCACGCACTCCCCGCCGTCGACGTGAACGAGATCCGGAGGCAAAGACCCGTGCGGGACGACGACCGCAGGACACCCCCCATCGAGACCGAGCGCTACATCCGCTTCCAGCTGGACCATCTGACCGCCAGGAACGAACACCACACCTTCGAGGAGATCAGCTACCGGATCGCACTGCGGCGGCTGAGCAGCAACATCGTCCCGGCCACCGGTCCGGTGAGTTCGGGGGGCGACCAGGGGCGCGACGCCGAGTCCTACTACACCAACCTGCCGCTCGAACTTCCCGGAGCGGGCGGATTCGTCGGACGGGCGACGACCGAACCGCTCGTGGTCGCCGCCTCGGTCCAGAAGGACCAGCTCGACGCCAAGATCCGCTCGGACCTGCGGTCCATCTGCGGCCGAGGTGAACGGGTCGCCCGGGTGGCCTTCTTCGCCGTGAGCGAGATCCCGGTCTCGGTCCGGCACCGCCTCCAGGAACACGCCCGGGAGACCCATCGTGTCAGTCTGGAGATCTTCGACGGGCTCGCGGTGGCCCAGTTCCTGGCCGAAGGCGATCTGCTCTGGGTCGCACAGCGGTTCCTCGACCTTCCGTCCAACCTCGTGCCGGAGCTCCCTGGAGAGCCCCAGCCCGACTGGTACACCCGGACACTCACCGCGCTGCGCGAACGCGAGTTCAAGCGGCTGGTCCCTGGTGCGCACTCCGAGATCCGCGACGGCCTGCGGCATGCCACCTTCGACGCCGAGGCCAGGGTGGACCTTCCGGAGTGGCTCGGCTACATGCGTGAGTTCGTCCGGGACCGCCCCGATGACGATCTGTCGGCCCGGGCCCGGTACGAGTGCGCCGTCGCAGTGCTCCGCGGACTCAACACACTCGACGGGGCCGAGGAGGACATCAGGGCGGTCGTTCGGCACGCCATGTCGTCAGACCTCCCGTCCATCCTGGAGGACGCGAGCATCCTGTTGATGTACTGGGGCGGTGCGTGGCTCCGGCGGCTGGGAACAGCCTTGCCGGAGGAGATCCGCCACTGCAACCTCCGACTCCGCGAACGCGTCCGGTCGCTGCTGGACACCACGGACGTGGACGCACAACCGATCCGACGGGTGCGGCTCCTGTCCGTCGCGGCGCATCTGTGCCTGCATCCTCGCTGGACCGAGGTGGAGCGCCCCGAACCGGGTGTCCTGCCCACACCGGAGGAGGCCTCCGCCATCGCCCGGCGCATGCTCGAGGAGGAGGACATCGATCTCGTGCACCTGCCGGAGAACCGGCCACTCGATGTCGACGACGCCATGGGGTACCTCGCCCAGCTCGCCGCGCTCCTGCCGACGGCCCGGGCGTTCCCGGTGGGAAACGTCATCCAGCTCTTCGAACTGCTCGCCGCGTCGCTCGCGGACGACCCGCGCTACGAAGCCGTCCGCGACGCACTCGACACCGCCGAGGGCGCCACCGCGGGCGACAGTGCCATCGCCGCCCGGGCGAGAGCCCGGGCCATGTCCTTCCGTCGCGCCGGCAGACCCCTACAGGCCCTCCGGGAGCTGCACGACGTCAAGCTCAACTGGTGGCACGGGGACACCCTGCGCGGCTCGCTGCTCGCGATGCGGCTCATCGGACGGATCTACGGGGAACTCCGTCTGGTGTACGCCGCCAAGCAGTACTCACTCGCTGCCGCGCTGATCGCCCTGTCATCCGAGGACGAGTCCCTGCACGACCTGGTACCGGAGGCACTCACCGAAGCCATGGACCACGCCTATGCCGCCGGAATGTGGACCGATGCGACGGCCCTCGCGGGAATCGCCGTGAAGGCCCACGCCGCCCTGGCCGAACAGGCCTTCGACCGGGATGCCCACCCCGGCCTCGGAGCCGTCGACTTCGCCACCCTCACACCGCTGCTGACGGCCGAGCGCTTCCGGCCGGAGATCCTGCCGGTCCTCCGTTCGGCCTTGGACGACGCCGCCTTCGAGCGGGATCTCACCGAGGCGCTGGACGACGTCCGGCCGGCCTACACCTTCACCGAGGAAGGACTCACGACCGCCACCGACGAGCAGTTGGCCGGGCGACCGTTCGGTGACCTCGGGCCCCGGCGCACCCTGGCCTTCTCGGCCCTGGGAACGACCTGGTGGGTCTCCTGCCGGAACGACCGGGCCACCGTGCTCGCCGCCGAACGCCTCGTCGCCGCCGCACAGGTCCTGCTGGTCGAACTGGTGCCGCAGGATCCCGTCTTCCTGGTCCAGGACGTACGGATCGACGTCACCGTGGACACCGGCAGGCCCGGAGTGGTCTCGTTCGAACCGGGCAACGACGGCGTCACCTGCGCGGTCACGCTCAGCCCGTACCACGAGTCGGCCGACCCGGCGGCCCTGGAGCACGAACTGGCGTCGACGCTCGTCTACCTCATCGCCCATCTCAGCGCCCGTCCCCCGAGGGCATTCATGGACACCGTGCACCGCGCGTTCGAGAACGGATTGCACCACAAGCTCTACGTCGCGCGCCCCTACGACGAATCCGCTGCCCTCCTCGGTGAGTCGCACTACACGACGGCCGCCGGAGCACGGGTCGCCCCCTTGAAGGGCCCGGGCTACCGGCCGGCCACTGCCGAGGTCCTCCGGGCCCGGAACGGGCCCGGGCCCGGCTACGACCACGCCGCCGCCCTGGCGGAGATCCGCGACAACTACGCGTACTTCCCCACTCTGATCGACCGAACGCTTCCGCGGGCCCTGTCCGATCCCACGACGATCGCCGGCCTCCGCGAACTCCGCGACGAGGGCTGGCTGGACTGGCACCTGCTGCTGGCGATGACGAACATCTCGATCAATGTCCGGGCGCGTGCCGCGGGTCTGCTCACCCCCGACGTAGCTCCGGAGCGGCTGGAATCACTCACGCGGCAACGGGAGAGCGAGGGGTCGGTCTCGGTCGTCCTGTCGACGCTGACGCCGGAGGGCATGCGTTCGGCCCTGCGCACGGCAGCGCTCGCAGTCGGCCGCCGACGCTGGGGACTGGGTACGGCCGTACGGACTCCCGATACCGAGGCCTTCGTCGAGCTGCTGAGGACCAGGTACGGGTTCGCGACCGATGATGTTCCGCATCGGGACCTCCTGGCAGCCGCCCTGGCCGACGACGGAACCGTGCTGCCGCTGGTCGGGCCGTGAGCGTACGGCCTCCGGCCGAGGTCACGGGACCTTGGCCAGAGGCCGGTTTCGGCCGCCTACCAGGCGTAGTCCTCCGGGGCCGGGCGGTGGCCGGGGAAGAGTTCGTCGAGGCGGTCCAGGGTCTTCTGGTCGAGTTCCACGTCGAACGCCGCGAGGGCGGCGTCGAGGTGGGCCGGGGTGCGGGGGCCGATGATGGGGGCGGTGACGGCCGGGCGGGAGAGCAGCCAGGCGAGCGCGAGGTCGGCCGGGTCGGTGCCGAGTTCGGCGGCGAAGTCCTCGTAGGCCTGGAGCTGTTCGCGGTGCTTCTCCAGGAGTTCGCTCGCGTAGCCCATGGCGCTGCGGCCGCGGGTGCCCTCGCGTTCCTTGCGCAGGACACCGCCGAGCAGGCCGCTGCGCAGCGGGGACCACGGGATCAGGCCGAGGCCGTAGTGCTGGAGGGCGGGGATGACCTCCAGTTCGACTGCCCGGTCGAGGAGGTTGTAGAGGGACTGCTCGCTGACCAGGCCGAGGAAGTGCCGGGAGCGGGCGGCCTCCTGGGCCTGGGCGATGTGCCAGCCGGCGAAGTTGCTGGATCCGACGTAGATGATCTTGCCCTGGGCGACCAGGACCTCCATCGCCTGCCAGATCTCCTCCCAGGGCGTGTCCCGGTCGATGTGGTGCATCTGGTAGAGGTCGATGTGGTCGGTCTGGAGCCGGCGCAGGCTGGCCTCGACGGCCTTGCGGATGGCGAGCGCGGAGAGCTTGCCCTCGTTGGGCCAGTCGCTCATGTTCGCGTAGGCCTTGGTGGCGAGGACGGTGCGCTCGCGGCGGCCGCCGCCCTGGGCGAACCAGCGGCCGATGATCTCCTCGGTGCGGCCCTGGAGGTTGCCCTCGCTGTCGCGGCCGTAGGAGTTCGCGGTGTCGAAGAAGTTGATGCCGCGCTCGTGCGCGGTGTCCATCAGGCGGTGGGCGTCGGCCTCTTCGGTGTGGGGGCCGAAGTTCATGGTGCCGAGGCAGAGGCGGGAGACGGTCAGGCCGGTGCGGCCGAGGTGGGTGTACTCCATGGCGCCCCACCTAAGGCCACACCGGCCGCGGTGTCCAGCACATTCCGGTGACCGGGCGGTTCACCGGCGGCGAGTGGCCGACCTCAGCGCCCGCCGGTCGCCGACCCGGGCCCGGACCTCACCGCCCGCCGGCCGCCGACCCGGGCCCGGACCTCAGCGCCCGTGCGTGGCGAACTTCCGTACGGCCAGCGGCCCGCAGAGCACCAGCAGCACGGCGCTCCACAGCAGCGTGGCCGGCACGGCGTGCTGCATCGGCCAGGCGGAGCCGGGCGCCGCCGGGTTGCCGAACAGTTCGCGGGAGGCCTCGACCACCGAGCTGATCGGGTTCCAGTCGGCGATCACCCGCAGCCAGCCGGGCATCCCGCCGGTGGGCACGTAGGCGTTGGTGACCATCGCCAACGGGAAGACCACGACCGAGAGTTGAGCGGCCGCCTCTTCCTTGCCGACGGCCAGGCCGAGCAGCGTGCCGACCCAGGTCATCACGAACCGGAAGAGCAGCAGCAGCGCGAAGGCCTCCAGTGCGTCGCCGACGCCGTGCCGGGCGCGCCAGCCGGCGGCCAGTCCGACCAGGGCCAGCAGGGCCAGGACGACGAGGCTGACCAGCAGGTCGGCGAGGTTCTGCCCGAGCAGCAGTCCGGTGCGGGAGACCGGCATGGAGCGCAGCCGGTCGGTGACCCCGCGCCCGACGTCACGGGCGGCGCCGACCATGGTGGGCATGATGCCGTTGGTGGCGACCATGGCGAACAGTCCGGGCATCAGGAACTCCCGGTAGTCCCCGCCGCCGGGCACCTGCATGGCGCTGCCGAAGACGTACCCGAAGACCACCACCATGATCACGGGCACGCCCAGCGAGGCGGCCAACAGGCCCGGCGAGTGGCGGTAGTTGAGCAGGATGCGGAGCATCGACGTCCCGGTGTCGGAGAGCAGCCGACCTCCGGTCGAAGGACGCGAAGCGGTGGACGCGACGGGCGACACGACGGTGGCCATCAGGCGGCCCTCCCCAGCTCGGCGGACCCGGCGGACCCGGCAGACCCGGCGGCCTCGGCGGCCTCGGCGGTAACGCCGGACTCCCGGGGCTTCCCGGTGAGCGCCAGGAACACGTCGTCGAGTGAGGGCGCCCGGACCGCGACGTCCTCGGCGACCACCCCGGCACCGTCCAACTCCCGCACCAGCGAGGGCAGGAGGACGGACGCCCCGGGCGCCGTCAGCACCGTGACCGTCCGCTCGGCGACGTCCACCTGCGCGTCGTTGCCGGAGAGGGCGGACAACACCACGGCGGTGGCCGCGAGTTGCTCCGCGGTGGCCAGGGTGACGGACACCTGGCTGCCGATCGCCGCCTTGAGCCGGTCCGGCGGACCGGTGGCGATCGCGGCGCCGTGGTCGACCACCACGATGTCGTCGGCGAGCCGGTCGGCCTCCTCCAGGTACTGGGTGGTGAGCAGCACGGTGGTGCCGCCGGCGGCCAACTCCTTGACGGTGCCCCAGATCTCCAGGCGGCTGCGCGGATCGAGCCCGGTGGTGGGCTCGTCCAGGAAGAGCACCGGCGGACTGGTGACCAGACTGGCGATCAGGTCGAGGCGCCGGCGCATGCCGCCCGAGTAGGTGCGCACCAGCCGGTCGCCGGCCTCGGCGAGCCCGAAGCGGGTGAGCAGTTCGTCGGCGCGGGCCCGGGCCCGGCGGGCCCCGAGGCGGTGCAGTCGGCCGAACAGGTGGAGGTTGTCCCGACCGGTGATGCCCTCGTCCAGCGCGGCGTGCTGGCCGGCCAGGCCGATCGCCCGCCGGACCTCCTCGGCCTCCCGGACGACGTCGTACCCGGCGACCCGGGCGGCGCCCCGGTCGGGGGCGACCAGGGTGGCGAGCACGCGTACGGCGGTGGTCTTGCCGGCGCCGTTGGGGCCGAGCAGGCCGCAGACAGTGCCGGCCGGGACGGTCAGGTCGAGGCCGCGCAGGGCCTCGGTGGCCCCGAAGCACTTTCCGACGCCCGCCATCTCGATGGCGGGTCGGGAGGTATCGGACATGGCACTGCCCTTCTCTAGGTACAGCGTACGTAGAAGCTTGCCGCCATGCTACTACGTACGACGTACGTATCTAAGATGGGAGAGCGAGGTGATCTTCCAGTGCCGTCCAGCAAGTCCCCCAGCAGTCCCGATCAGCCCGAACAGCCTGATCAGCCCCAGCTCCAGCCCCAGGACCAGGCCCAGGCCCAGCAGCAGCCCACGCGGCCCACGCCCCCCGAGGCCCCCGAACTGATCTGGCTGCGCCCCGAGCGCACCGGCCGCGGCCCCCGGCCGGCCCACAGCCGCGACTCCATCGCCGCGGCCGCCATCGTGATCGCCGACGCCGAGGGCCTGGACGCCGTCTCGATGCGCCGGGTCGCGGCCGCGCTCGGCGCGGGCACCATGTCGCTCTACAACTACGTGCCGAAGAAGGAGCACCTGCTCGACCTGATGCTCGACGCGGCGGCCGGCGAGTACCGGCTGCCGCCCGAGCCGACCGGCGACGTCCGGGCCGACCTGGCGAGCCTCGGGCACACCCAGCTCGCCATCTTCCGCCGCCACCCCTGGCTGCCGGCGCTGGTGCTCGCCCGCCCCGGCATCGGCCCCAACGCCCTGCGCTACACCGACTACTTCCTCGCCGTCACCGCCCCCACCGGCCTCCCGGGCGGGGCGCGGATGGAGGCGATGGCGATGTTCAACGGCTTCATCTGCCAGTTCGCCCAGTACGAGCAGACGGCGGCCGCGGGCGCCAAGTGGCAGGCGGAGATGATCGGTTACCTCACCCAGGCGGCGATGAGCGGCAACTACCCCAACCTCGCACAGGCCTTCGCCACCGCCGGCCCGCCCGCCGACCCGGACCAGGCCTTCGACCGCAGCCTGGACCGGGTGATCCTCGCCATACTGGCGCCCCCCACGGGGAGTCAGAGCCTGTCCGGCGAGATCCGCCGGACGCCCTAACCCAGGGCGGCTCGCGTCAGCACCCCAGCCGCCCGGCCGTCCACCAGCACCACCACCGCCGGACGCCCGCCCGCCAGCGCCGCCCGCGCCTCGGCCGCCGACTGCCCGACCCCGACCGTCGGCAGGGCCGGCCCGAGCAGCGGGCGCACCGGGCCGTCCGGCTTGGCCCCGCCGTCGGCCAGCGCCGCCGTCAGCACCTCCCGGGACACCGAGCCGACCACCTCGATGGCGCTCACCCCGTACGGGCGGGCCGCCCGCGCCAGCGCGGCCGGGGCGACCCCGCCCGGCGCGGCCCGCAGCACGTCCAGCGCCTCGGCCACGGTCAGGTCCGCGCCGACCGCCACCAGCGGCCCGGCCGCGTCCAGCAGTTCCCGCAGGCCGTCCCCCTCCTCCTCCAGGAAGCCCCACTCCCGCATCCAGGCATCGCTGTGCACCTTGGACAGGTACGAGCGGCCCGAGTCCGGCAGCAGCACCACGACCAGGTCCTCCGGCCCCAGCCCGCGTGCCACCCGCAGCGCGGCCGCCACCGCAGCGCCGGAGGAGGGGCCGGCCAGGATGCCCTCCTCCCGGGCCAGCCGACGGGCCGTCAGCAGCGACTCGCGGTCCGGGATCCGCTCGAAGGAGTCGACCACCTCCGCACGGTAGGCCTGCGGCCAGCGGTCCTCGACCGTCTCGGGGTGGAGGAAGTGCCCGATGCTCTCGACGAACCACGGACTGCCGTCCCCGCCTCCGTAGGAGGAGGACTCCGGGTCCGCGCCGACCACGGCCACCGACCCGCCGGACACCTGCTTCAGGTACCCGCCGGTGCCGGTGACGGTGCCGCCGGTGCCGACGCCCGCGACGAAGTGGGTCACCCGGCCGCCGGTCTGCTCCCAGATCTCCGGGCCGGTGGTCCGGACATGCGCGTCCGGATTGGCCAGGTTGTCGTACTGGTTGGCGAGCCAGGCCCCGGGAATCTCCTCGGCGAGCCGCCTGACCACGTTGAACAGGTGCTTCGGATCCTCCTGCGCGACCGCCGTCGGCGCGAGCACTACCTCGGCCCCGTACGCCCGCAGGATGTCCGACTTCTCCGGCGCCGACTTGTCCGACACCCCGGCGATCACCCGGTAGCCGCGCCGGCGCCCGACGATGGCCAGCCCGATCCCGGTGTTTCCCGAGGTCGCCTCGATGATCGTCCCGCCCGGCTCCAGCAGCCCGTCCCGCTCGGCGGCCAGGACCATCGACAGCGCGGCGCGGTCCTTGACACTGCCGCCGATGTTGAGGAACTCGGCCTTGGCATAGATGGGTGCGGCGATCCCGGCGCCGAGCCGGGCGAGGCGGATCAGCGGCGTCCCGCCGATCGCGTCCAGAACGGACTCGTATACTGCGGTCATATCAGCAGCTCCCTCACTGCGTGCGGACGTGTCCGCCCGAGCCTGCCCACCCCCGCCGCCGGCCATCCACCCCGGGACGGTCACCCTCGTCACCCCCGTCACCACCACCGCCCCGTTCCACCACCCCGGCCGGTCAGCCGAACCGCAACCGCCCGCTAGAGTCCCCGGCATGACGCGCCTGAAGATCGAGATATCCGTCCCGGAGAGCCACGTCGAGCAGGTCGTCGAGGCCCTGCACAGCGTCGGCGCGGGCCGGGCCGGCGAGTACGCCCGCTGCACCAGCGTCTGGCGGATCACCGGCAGTTGGCTGCCCTCCCCCGCCGCCCGGCCGCACCGGGGCCGAGCAGGCGAGGTCGAGCGGGCGGAGGAGTGCCGCGTGGAGTCCTTCTGCGAGCGGGACCAGGCCGCCGCCGTACTGGCGGCCGTCCGCGCCGTGCACCCGTACGAGGAAGCGGTGGTCAACTTCCTGCCGCTGTACGACCCGGCTGCCGGTTAGTCCCATCCGCCCCCTCCGCCCCGAGCTGGCCAAAACCATTCGCCCTGGCCCGATCCACCCCGTACCGTGGTCCGGTCGATGATCTTGGCAGGGGAAGGACGGGCACACACCGTGCAGCACAACCAGGGCTGGGCCGACGAACACTACGGCGCCGTCGCGGACGCCTTCGCGCAGAACTTCGCCGACTTCCCCGAACTCGGCTCCGCCGTCACGGTCTTCGTCGGCGGCCGCAAGGTGGTCGAGCTGTGGGGCGGCACCGCCGACGAACGCACCGGCCGGGCCTGGACGCGGGACACCGTCGTCCCGGTGTTCTCCTGCGCCAAGGGCGCGGTGAGCGTCAGCGCCCTGCTGCTCGCCCAGCGGGGCCGGCTCGACCTGGACGCCCCGATCGCCCGCTACTGGCCCGAGTTCGCGCGCCACGGTAAGCAGGACGTCACCACCCGGATGATCCTCGGCCACCGGGCCGGCATCCCGGCGCTGGACGCGGCGCTCCCCTTCGAGGAGGTCGCCGCCTGGGATCCGGTGATCCGCGCGATCGAGGCCCAGCAGCCGCTCTGGGAGCCGGGCACGGCCTACGAGTACCACGGCCATGTGCTCGGCTTCGCGGTCGGCGAGGTGATCCGCCGGATCACCGGCCTGACCCCGGGCGGGTTCCTGCGCGAGGAGATCGCCGAGCCGCTCGGCCTGCCGCTGTGGATCGGCCTGCCGGAGAGTGAACTCCCGCGCCTGGCGAGGCTGGTGGAGGCCGACGGCCGACGCCCGATGCCCGGGCCGGAGCACCTGCTGACCCGGATCGTCACCATGAACGGCGCCCTGGTCTTCCCCGGCCTGGACGTGCCGCACGGCTGGAACGACCCGACCCTGCACGAGATCGAGCTGCCCGGCGCGGGCGCGGTCGCCTCAGCCACCGGACTGGCCGGCCTCTACGCGGCCGCGGCCACCGGGCTGGACGGCGGGCCCCGCCTGCTCTCCGCCGACACCGTGACCGACGCGGTGCGCGAACTCTCCTCCGGCCAGGGCTTCCTGGGCTTCGACATGGGCGCCCGCTGGGGCTCCGGCCTGCTGCTCGACTCCCCCGCCTTCCGTCCGCTGCTCGGCGCGCGCAGCTTCGGCAACGACGGCGCGGGCGGCCAGTTCGCCTTCGGCGACGACGAGTTCGGCGTCGGCTTCGGCTACGTCGCGAACCGGATGATCGGCCACGGCGACGCCCGGGCCAACCGGCTGATCGAGGCGGTGCGCGGATGCCTGTCGTGAGGGACTTCCTGGCACAGCTCACCGGGCTGGCCGTCACCGGCGGCTTCAGCGATCTGCGCTACGGCGCCTCGCTGCCCGAACTCGCCGCCCGTTACGGCGATCCCTGGGACGCCGGTCGCCTCCACAAGGATTCCCGCTGGCCGCACGCCTTCGGCTGGGGCGACGCCTGGACGGTGTTCTGCCGCTGCCGCCGGCTCCGCTCCTTCTCCCTTCCGACCTGGCACGGAGAGCTCGAACTCCCCCAGCCGTCCGGCGAGCTGGACACCATCGACACCCGCGTCACCGAGTCCGCACTGGCCGCCTCGCTGACCGCCGCCGGCTGCGCCTGGGAGACCGTGGCCTACGAGAACATCCCCGGCCAGCGCACCCTGGAGGTGGCGCCGGCCGAGGAGGTCCGGGTCGGGTTCGTCCTGGTCGACCGGATCTCCCCGGACGAACCGCCGCTGGACGACTGGCTGTTGCACAAGGTCGGGCTCTGGGGCTACGACCACCCCGACTGCCCGGAGCCCGACCGCGCCCTGCCGGACGACGGCTGGGGCGCGGCCGAACTCTGAGGAAGCGGCGGGCCGTTCCGTCCCCTGTGCGGAACGGCCCGCCACCGGCCCGCGACCCGCTACTTCAGCAGGAAGTCGTAGACCGCCTGCCGCCCGACCGGGCTCGCGGCCCGGGTCTGCACCGAGTGCGCGGCCCCCGGGACGATCACGATCTGCGGGTCGTGCGTCAACTTCGCCTGCTGGTAGAGCCACTCGTACGGGGTGGAGAGGTCCCGGTCGCCACCGATCAGCAGCACCGGCACGTTCGGCAGCTTGCGGTGCTCCGGCGGGAGCGGCGGCACCTGCTCGCGCGGCCAGTCCAGGCAGACCAGCAGGGAGCCCAGCCCGGTCGCGGTCGCCGGGTCGTACGGCCAGGTCTCCTCGGCCGTCAGGTCCTGCCGGGTCTCCTCCAGTGCGGCCGCCCGGCCTTCGACCGGGGTGTCCGAGGAGCCCCACGGGTAGCGCCCGTCCGCGCACAGGGTGGCGGCGTGCAGCCCCTGGCTGAGCAGCTCGGCCGGGGCGGCGTCGTTCTTGTGGACGTCGTCGATGAAGGACTGGAGCTTCTGCGGGTTGCCGCCGGCGGCTGCGTGCAGGGCTTCCGGCACCCCGCCGTAGTTGGGGTCGGCGAACTCGTAGCTGGTGAGCGCGTCCAGGATCTGCGCGCCGTTGCCGTACTTCCGCACGGTGGTGGCCAGGTCGGCGGCCGGGTCGGTGGTGCAGCCGGTGGCCTGGCAGGCGGCGCGCAGCACCCGGGCGGTGGCGGGCAGCGCGACCAGGTCCATCGGGTCGTAACCGCCCTGCGGCACCACCGAGTCGAGCACCAGCCGGGCCACGTGCGCCGGGTGGGCGAGGGCGTAGCGCTCGGCGACGAAGGTGCCGTAGGAGACGCCGTCCAGGGTCAGCCGGTGGTCGCCGAGGGCCTGGCGCAGCAGGTCGATGTCGCCGACGGTGTCCGCGCTGCTGTAGTAGCGGGCATTCGGGCCGAGGGCGGTGGCGCAGTCGGCGACGGACTGCTTGCGCGGCACGGCGAGGTCGGAGGAGCCCATGTCCTCCTGGAGGCCGGGGCACTGCAGGGCCCGCTCGCCGGTGCCGCGCTGGTCGTACATGATCAGGCGGTAGTCCTTGAGGACGGGCTCCAGCTTGCTCGCGATCCGGCGGATCAACGGCACGCCGGGCTGGCCGGGGCCGCCGGCGAGGAACAGCAGGTCGCCCTTGGGGGCGTCGGTGTTGCCGGTCATCGCCACGGCGAGCTGGAGGGTGCCGGGGGTCCGGCCGCTGTGGTCGAGCGGCACGGTGATGGTCCCGCAGGTGAATTCGGGCGCGCCCTGGCAGGGTGCCTGCCCGGTGATGCCGCCGCCGTGCCGGTCCGGCTGGGCCGGGGCCGCGACGGCGGGGCCGGCGAGTGTGGTGCCGGCGACCACCGCGACGGCGCCCAGCAGGGCGGCGATGCGGCCGCGCGTGCTCGTCATGTTCGTCGGGGTTCCTTCCGCTCGCGCCGCGTCCGTGCTGACGCGGTCACGGGAGAAGCCTGCGCCCGGGCGACTTCGATGGCGAGCATTCGTGTCAGGATTCGACCAGGGTCGAAGGGTTGACGACCGAAAGGACGACAAACCCGACCGTTCCGGCAGTTCAGCAGCTCATCGGCTCAAACGTTCAACGGTTCAGACGTTCGGCGGTTCAGACGTTCAGCGGCTCGGCGGCTCAGCGGCTCAGCGCTTCAGCAGAGGAGTGACGGCATGATCCGGCTCACGATCGACTCGACCGGGCTCGCCCGTACCCGGTTCGTCGTCTCGCCGCTGCACGAAGCCGTCAACACCTTGATGGCCGGCGGCCCCAACTCCCGTACCGGCCCGTACGCCTGGGTCGGCCGGACCCGCCGGGTACTGCGCCGGGAGAAGCTGGAGTTGCTGTCCGGGCTGGCCCTGGAGCAGTCCGGCGGCTACATCCCCGACTTCCTCTCCCCCCACCCGACCGGCCCGGAGCCGACGGTGGCGGAGCAGTTGGAGGCCGTCCGCCGCACCCCGCCGGAGCGGGTGCGGGCCGAACTGGACACCGCACTGCACGGCCTGGCGGCAGCGAACCTGAGTGGACGTCAACTCTCGGACGTGGTGCTGCGCACCCTGGAGCGCGGCCCGCGCTACTTCGCCGAGCGGGTGGCGGACGAGCTGGGCCGTTACTGGGAGGCGGCGCTCGCCCCGCACTGGCCGGACGCCCGGGCGGTGCTGGACGCCGAGATCGACCGGCGCGGGCGCTTCCTCGCCCGGCACGGCTCCGGCCCGCTGTTCAACTCCCTGGCACCGCAGCTCTCCTGGGCGGACGGGCTGATCCAGCTGGAGAGCCGGTTCGAGGTGAACCTGCCGGCCCGCATGGTGCTGCTGATGCCGACGCTGGTGAGCCAGGAGATCCACGTGATCCTCGACCCGGTCGACGGCGTGGACCGGGCACCGACGCTGATGTACCCGATCGCGCCGTCCGTGCCCGTGCCCCGGGCACCCGCGCCCGCGCTGGCCCAACTGGTCGGGCCGACCCGGGCGGACCTGCTGGCCGCGCTGGTCGACCCGACGACCACCGCGGCACTGGCCGCCCGGCACTTCCTCAGCGCCGGAACGGTCTCGTACCACCTCGGGGTGCTGCACCGCTCGGGCCTGGTCAGCCGGGTGCGCAGCGGGCGGGAGGTGCTGTACCGGCGGACGCCGCGCGGGGAGGAGCTGGTGACGGCGCGCTGAGGAGCGCATCCCGATGGGCGCATGAGCGGGCGTGTGCGCCTGACTTCGCGCCCCTCGGACTGTTCTCACACCAACGCGCGCGGGAGTACCACCCGCACCCATTCCTCCGGCTGTGACAAGTGCGGAGCGTGACCGGCGCCCTGGTAGAGGTGCCGTTCCGCCTTCGCGAGGGTGAGGTCGATGATGTCCAGCACCTCGCCGTACATCGGCGGGCTGTCGTCGCTCTGCGTGAGCAGCACGGCCTCGTTGAAGCGGCCGAGCGCGGTCAGGTCGAGATCCAGCGCGTCCGGGTCCCGCAGCTCGTCCAGGTAGGTCGGGGCGTTGCGGACGAAGGTGTGCCGCACCGGCGCGGGCAGCTGCGCCCACGCCCCTGGGCCGAAGGCGACCGTCTCCACGAACAGCTCCGCCGCTGCGGCCGACTCCGCCTGCTCCAGCAACTCCCGGACGGCGGCGGTCCGACCGGCGAGGGCGGCGGCAATAGGCCGCAGCTCCGGGTCGGTGAGCAGGATGCCGGTGCCCGGCGGCTCGTGCACAGCGACCCCTCGCAGCAGGTCGGGCTGGACGGAGGCAAGCCGCAACGCGATCAGCGCACCGTACGAGTTCCCGCAGACGAAGGCCGGCGCCAACCCGAGGCCCTCGATCAGCCCGGCCAGGTCGGCGGCGTCCTCGTGGACCGAACCCTGGGTCAGCGTGTCCTCGCTGCGGCTGTGGCCCCGGCGGTCGTAGGCGACGACCGTGGTGGACTCGGCGAGGCCCGGCATCACCCGGGCCCAGGAGTCACCGTCGGTCCACGAGCCGTGCACCAGGACGACGCCGGGGCCTTCGCCTTGGGCCTCGTAGTGCAGCCCGACCCCGTTCACCCTGATCTCGGCCATCACGAGTCTCCCGACCTCGGCGTGCCCCTCCACCAGCCTGACACAGGCACGCGGAACGGACAGATCGGTCAGATCGGGGACTCGAAGAGGTGCGGCTCCCAGTGGCCGAGCCAGGAGGAGGTGGCGGAGGGCAGGTCGAGGCCCTCCGTGGACTCGTCGTACGGGAGGAAGGAGGTGGGCGCGAACCAGCCCTCACCGGGGTCGATGCGCAGGCGGAGCAGGCGCAGCGGGCGGTGCAGCGCGAGATAGGTGCGCAGGTCGTCGGTGGAGGGGTGGTGCTCCTCGTAGCGTTCCTGCACGCAGCGGCAGATGGTCAGGATGTCGGTGTCGGCGAGGAGGAGGTAGCGGGGGCCGGGGCCGAGGTTCACACAGAGTCGTCGCCGGGCCTTTTTGCGCTCGCCGTAGGGAAGGTTCTGGTGGTTGTCGACATGGAGACCGGGGCGCCGACGGGATTCGGGGAGGACATGGGTGGTGGGCTGCCCGGGCGGGTCCTCGGTGTCACCGAGGGTGACGGGGTACGGGTCCCCGAGGGTGTCGACCATCGCGGCCAGGGTGTCGCGGTCGGTGACGGATTCGGGGAGCCGGAACAGCTCGACCAGACCGGCGGCGGGAGTGAAGTAGCCGGGGGCGAACCGCTCGGGATAGCCGCCGGGCAGGGGCTCCCAGCTGTCGGGGTCGGGGACGACGGCGCAGGTCTCGAAGTCGGGCTCGAAGTAGAGCCGGCGGGGGCGGCCGTAGTCGCAACGGGCGTGCAGGGCAGCGGGGTTGCGGAAGGCGATCGCGGCGGGGTGCATGGCGGGTGGACGTCCTAGCGGGATGGGGTGGTGGTGGGGGGTCAGGTGAGGAGGACGCGCGCCCAGACGCGCTTGCCCGAGCCCCGGCGGACGACGACGCCGAAGTCGAGCGAGAGCTCACGGACGAGCCGGATGCCCCGGCCGCCCTCGTTGAAGCGGCGCGGGCGGCGGTTCTGGAGCGGCAGGTCGAAGCGCGGGTCCCACACTTCGAGGCGGCAGTCGCCGCTGAACTCCTGGAGGTAGAGCCGGACTTCACCGTCGCCCTGGCAGGCGTGGACGACGGCGTTGGTGACGAGCTCGGAGCCGATGAGGACCAGGTCGTCGACCTTGTCGCCGTCGTAGCCCCAGAGGTTCAACTGGTCGCGGATGTGGCGGCGGGCGATGCGGACCGAGCCGGAGTGCTCGGTGAGGGTGAGCTCGGAGGTGCGGAGGAGAGGAGTGCTCAACGCGGACATGGGTGCCCCTTCGCTTCGACACGACGCCATGTGCGTGTCCGTGCGGTCACGTTGAGTGTGGGGGAGTTCGATTCGAATTTGCAACCCGAACGTGTCCAAAGAAGAAACAAATTAGTTGATCTTGAACGCCGCTAGACTGGACCCACAGTCAAGGGAGGGCAGCGTTGGGCACAGACCCGTCGGCGATCAGGAACATCCGCCTCGGAGAGGAACTGCGGCAGTGGCGGCTGGAGAACAACAAGACGCTGGCCGACGTCACTGCTGGCTTGAGAGGGTGGAATCCGGCCCGGCTGAGCAAGATCGAACGAGCCCGTCTACCAGTGAGCGCCGCCGACTTGGCCACCTACCTGGACCACTGCGGGATCACTGGGGATGACCGCGCCGAGATCGAACGTCTCGCCACGGACGGTCCTTCGAAACACTGGTGGGAGGACCACGAGTTCGCCGATACGATCGGCGCCGCGTTCGCGGAGTTCCTCGGCCTCGAAGCCGATGCGACGCACATGCTCGACTACTACCTGTCCGCCTTCCCCGGCCTGCTCCAGACTGAGGCCTACGCGCGAGAGGTGATCGCCGCCGGTCTCGACGGCCTCAGCGACGATCAGAGCGAAGCCGCCGCAGAGATCCGAGTCCTGCGCCAACGGCGACTGACCGAGGAACCCCGGATCAACCTGGAGGCGTACTTCGGCGAGGTCGCGCTCCTGGTAGGCGGCGATCGCGACATTCTGGCTGGTCAGATCCGTCATGTCATAGACGTCGCGCAGCAGTCGAACGTAACCCTGCGTATGGTCCCGCTGAGCGCAGGACGCCAAGCCATCTTCTCGTCCGGCCTGACGCTGATGCATTTCTCCGGCGAAGAGAGCTTCGTCTTCGTCGAAGCCGTCGGCGGTATGCTCCCGCGTAGGTCGGGACGCAATGTGCGACGAGCCGAACGCGCCTTTGCGCGGCTCAAGCGATACTCGCTGTCGCCGGAGGACACCATCACCGCACTTGAGCACAAGTTGGAAGAGTTGACGTGATCAGCAAGCACGACCCCTACTCCCACGATCCCGCTGACGCCGAGTGGGTCAAGTCGCCTTTCTCCGGCGAGTCCAACGGCAACTGCGTGATCATCGCCCGCTTCGACAACGGCGACGTATGGCTCGGCGACGACAAGCACCCCGACCGCCCCCACCTCGCCTTCAACCAGGCCGAGTGGACCGCCTTCGTCCAGGCCATCGAAGCCCGCGACCCCCGCTTCACCGCCTAACCTGACGGTGGCCCTGCTCGACATCGCGAGCAGGGCCACCGGCCATCGGGAGGCGACCATGCACGACCCCTACGACCACAACTCAACCGACGCTGAGTGGGTCAAGTCTCCCTTCTCCGCCGACGACAACGGCAGTTGCGTGATCATCGCCCGCTTCGACAACGGCGACGTCTGGCTCGGCGACGACAAGAACCCCGACCGCCCCCACCTCGCCTTCAACCAGGCCGAGTGGACCGCCTTCGTCCAGGCCATCGAAACCCGCGACCCCCGCTTCACCGCCTGACCGGCTCCCCGGGCCCGGCCCGTTCACCGACGGGCCGGGCTCAGTCCTCCTCGGAGGACTCGGGCATCTCCTCCGCGATGCCCCGCGTCTGCGGCGTCAGCACGGGATTCCCTCGGAGCGCCCCTGCGCCACCGGCCTTCGCCATCGGGAGGTTCTCGAGGAACTCGTCCACCGAGTACTGTCCGCCGTTCGTCTTGGCTGGGTGCGGGCTCCGGGGCTCTTGACGGTGGCCGCTCATTCATGAATCGTCAAGCAAATCCACGCAACTGGCTTGCGAGAGGAAGTTGGCATGGCACTACGGTTCATCGGAATGGACCGTGCGCTGTGAAAGCTCTGTGATTCGTGGAGGGTGAGAGACCTTCCCCCTCTTCCTGTCGCAGCAGGGGAGGTGAAGCTGAGGGCAGCCTGAACCAGGGAATGCTGGGGAGGGCGGGAGAGGATGTGGTCCGGCTGCCGACGCGGATGGTGCCGATCTTGAGGAAGGCGTGCGATGCCGCCGAAGGCGCCGACGTTCGCTGAGCAACTGGCCGCCGCCCGTTCCACTGCGGTCCACTTGGAGATGCGCGACTCCTACAGCGTGGCCAAGGAGACCGAGGCGTTCGCGGCGTGGCAGGACGGCTTCCGTCACGACCCCGACGACCGGGCGTGGGACAAGCAGATCGGCCTCCTGATGCGCGACTACCCGTACGACTCCGTCATGGCCGCCCGCGTCCTCGGACAGGGCTACGCCTACCTGCTGACCGCGATGGCCCACCGCACCGAGCAGCTGAGCCTGGGCCCCAGCTCGCTGGTCGACATCGGCGTCCACACGATCATCCTGGACACCGTCGCCTACGCCGAGTTGTGCCGGAATCACAACGACGGCCAGTTCCTGCACCACGTGCCGGCCGTCGAGTTCAAGCAGGACGGTACCGTCCTGCGCACCGCCCAGCTCATCGCCGCCGACGGCTGGGACGTGGACCGGCCCTTGTGGGCGGACGCCGCGAACTGCAGCCCCTGCCACCCCGGCAACGACTCGCACTGACCAGCCAGTTGCGGTGGCCTCGGCCGGGCCGAGGCCACCGCAACGCCTACGGGTGAAGTTCACCGAAGCCCCTGCACCCGGACGCACCGGGGACCAGGATGGCCCGGGTGAAGACCACCGCCCCCGCCCGAACAGCGGCGCCAGACCTCTGGCACCACTACGGCCGCACCCGCACCGACCGGACCGTCCCCGACTCCTTCTCCTGGGTCTGGGCCCAGGACGGCGGGCCGGGCACCGAGGTCCTGGGAGACCTCACCGGCCTTGTCCTGGCTGACCTCGGCGCGGGCGCCGCCCGACACGCCGCCCACCTCGTCACCCACCATGCCCCGGCCCGGGTCGACGCCATCGACGCCTCCCCCGCCCAACACGCAATGTCCCGCGACCTCTTCAACGACCTCCCCCCACGTCTGCGCACCCTGCGCGCCGACGTGGTCGAGCACCTGGACGCGCACCCGGGCGTGTACGACGTCCTCTACTCGGTCTTCGGAGCCCTCGACTTCACCGACCCCCGCCGACTGTTCCCGGCCGCTGCCCGCGCCCTGCGTCCCGGCGGGTTGTTCGCCGCCTCCACCCTGGGCCACTACATCGGCGGAGTGCCCGCCGAACCGGACGTGCGGCACGCCGACATCCCGGCCCGCTCCCCGGACGGCACCCCGACGTCGATGCCACGTTGGGTCCTCCAAGAGCACGTCTGGACCAAGCTGCTGGACGAGGCCGGTTTCGCGGACATCAGCGTCGACCGGCTGCCTCCGGTGACGCCGGGCCCGCGATCGGCCGACACACTGCTGCTACGGGCCTACCGGCCCCGGTGAGGACCATTCGTCGCGGCCCTTCCGGCGCGGTGGTCACCGTCCGCGGGACTCCTCGGCCGCTCCGGGCCCGTACGGGCCTCAGCCCATTCCCCGGACCGGCGGCTCGTCCCTGGTCCCGTCCTCGGCGACGACCGTGAACTGCTCCCGGCCCGCCGCCGAGAGGTCCACCGGGTACAGCGAGGCGGTGTCGTTGACGTCCAGCTCGCGGCTGCGCCGGCCGGTCGCGGAGTCGATCCGGGTCAGCTTGTCGCGGGTCATCGCCCACACCGACGTCCCGTCGACCAGCACGCCCGTCACCTGGTCGTCCAGGCCCGCCGTCCACTGCCTGGTGCCGTCCGCGAGGGAGTAGGCGACCAGCCGCCCGGTGGCGGTGCGGCTCGGGTGCGGGCCGCCGCTGATGCTGACGTCGCCCTGCCTCTCCCCCGGCACGATGAACAGGTCTCCGACCACCACCCCGCCGAGCAGCGGGCGGGCGGTGAACTCGTCGAAGGCGTGGACACCGCCCAGCATCACGTCGAGGTCGTACTCATCGCCGGAGACCGCTATCGCGGCCCGCTGCCGGCCCGCCCGGTCGAAGCTGAGCACCGCGTGGGTGCCGTGCTCGGCCTGGGCGTCGACCCAGACCGCGAGCGGGTCGACGGACACCACCATGAAGTTCTTGAGCCCGCCCTCGGCCGGCATGGCGGTCCGCGTCCGTCCCTGCCCGTCCCCGGGCGCCACGGTGCGCACGACCGCCGTCCCGTCACCGCACTCCGCGGCCGTCACCACGTCCTGGTCCCCGCCCGCGACCTCGATCGGGGTGCACCCGGCGTCGGGCGCGCTGCGCCACAGCTCCCGGCCGTCGGTCAGCCGCACGGCCCGCCAGCCGTCGGTGCCCTGCAGCACGGCCTGGGCACCCGCCACCGCGACGAGGTCGGAGTCCGCGCCGTCCCCGTCCCGGGCGGGCGCGTTCACGGTGGCGGTCCAGCCCTGCTCGCCGTCCGCGAGGTCCAGCGACGTCACCGCCGCACAGGGCCTGCCGCGCGGCGCGTGCCCGACCAGAGCGATGCCGCCCGCTCCGATCCCCCGGCTCATCGTGCACACGGAGTCGGAGCCCGGCGGCGTCCACCGCCAGGCGACCGACCCGCCGCCGCTGCGGTAGGCCACCACCTGGTCGGGGCGGACCCGCACCACCAGGCTCCCGTTGGTCCAGCTGCCGACGGCGCGGACGGTGGACGGGTGGTCCGCCGGGGCCTTCCAGGAGTCGTTGAGGCCGTCCCCGGCGAAGCCGAGGAAGATCCCCAGCCCCAGCACGGTGCCGACGGCCGCCGCGGGGAGCCCGCGCCTGGGGTGGATCAGCGCCCAGACGAAGCCGGCGCCGCAGGGCAGCAGGCCGAGGATGCTGATGGCACCCATGTACCGGAGGCTGGCACCGCCGAACCCGTTCGCGGGGCCCAGCAGCACGGCCAGGCCCATGCTCGCGAACAGGGCTCCCAGCACACCGCCGGCCACCACCGGCCCGGTCTCCTTGTGCTTGGCGAGTCCGGCGAGCCACCTCGTCCTCGCCCGGACGACGCTGTCCTCGGGCCCCTCGGCCATGCCCGTCTCTCCCCTGCGAAGCGCCGCCCCCGCAGTAGGGCGACGATCATCGGATCGTCGCAGAACGGGACAAGATCCTAAACAAAGAGCAGGGAAAACCCCGTCCTCCCCTGCACATGGGAGGCCCTGACCGGCGCGATCGTTACGAATCACGCCCAGCAGCCCCGCACGCCGCAGCCGCGCGTCAGCCCGCCGCCCAGCCCGGGAGGCCCGGCAGCACCGCCTCGGCGAGGCGGTAGAGGGCGGCGTCGTCGATCGGCAGGGAGTCCTTGCGCCAGACACTGAGCTCGAAGCTGCCGCCGGTCCCGCCCGGGTTCTTCGCGACGGCGAGCGCGTGGGCGGGGGCGCCGGCGCCCGTCGTGGACTTGCCGCCGCCGAGGGAGAAGGACAGCGTCATCGTGGGGGCGCGGTAGAACAGCGCCTTGTGGCCGAGGACGGGTGCGCGCGGATCCGCCGACGGGTAGAGCCGGGCGTAGTCGTCCACGTCGACGTCCGTGCTGTCCGCGAGCTGGACGTAGAGCTCGCTGAACTGCACCTCCGCCGCTCCGTAGCTGTCCTTGTCCAGGCCCAGCCCACCGCCCAGCGTCATCCCGGGCTGGGCCACCAGCACCCGCTCCTTCGGCAGGCCCATCAGCGCCGGCAGGTCGGCACGGTTGAGCGCGGCGCACAGCGCCGGGTACTCGGCCGAGTCCGTCGGCTTCGCCGGAGTGCACTTCGCGGGCGCGTTGTTCGGCCCGAGGCCGCGGCCGTCCCCGGTCAGGTACCAGAGGCCGGCGAACAGCGCCCCCACCAGGACGACCGCGAGGGCGGCCTGCAAACCCACCCGCGGCCCCCGCCCGCCGGCTTCGGGCCCGGGCTCCGGCTCCGCCCCGGGCTCCGCCTGTATGTCCGGCTCCGGCCCGGGCTCGGCGGCGCCGGTCTCCACGATTCCCCCACGATCACCAGTCACCGGCGGACCCTATCCCCGCCCGCGCCCGCCCGCACCGGCATTTCCCCGGCCCGCCGAGGCCGGGAGGCCGGCCCGGCTCCTCGCGACCTCGACCGCCGTCCCGCCGTCCCGCTGTCCCGCTGTCCCGCTGTCCCGCCGAGGAGGGTGACGAACGGCCGCGCCCCCGGGGTAGGTTGAAGCGGACCGGGGCGCAGGCACCGGATCGCGGAAGGGGCGGGGGATGCAGCCGGGCGAGGTACTCGACGGGCGGTACGAACTGGTCGAGCAGATCGGCGAGGGCGCCTTCGGCGCGGTCTGGAAGGCCCGCGACGCGCGCATCCGACGCCTCGTCGCCGTCAAGGTGATGCTCCCCGGCGCCACCGGCTCCTCCAAGGACGCCGCCCGGTTCGCCCGTGAGGTGGCCACGGCCGGCGCGCTCAACCACCCGTCGATCGTCACCGTGCACGACTTCGGGCAGCACCGCACCGCCGAACGCCCGCTGTTCTTCCTGGTCATGGAGCTGCTCGACGGCGCCCCGCTCAGCCACCACCTGGCCGACGGGCCGCCGCCGCTGCTCCGGGCGCTCGACTGGGCCACCCAGATCGCCGGAGCACTGGCCACCGCGCACCGGGCCGGGGTCGTCCACCGGGACGTCAAACCGGCCAATGTGATGGTCCAGTCCGCCGGAACGGTCAAGGTGGTCGACTTCGGCATCGCCCGCACCGGCACTGCCGACGACGGCGTGACCAGCACCAACGTGATCGTCGGCACGCCCGCCTACATGGCCCCCGAACGCTTCGAGAACCGCGCCCTCGACGCCCGCTCCGACCTCTACGCCTTCGGCTGCCTGCTGCACGAACTCCTCACCGGCCGCACGCCGTTCAGCGGCACCCTGTACGAGCTGATCCGCCGGCACGGCGAGGTCCCGCCGACCGCCCCGAGCGCCCTGCGGCCCGGGCTGCCGGCCGAACTCGACGCCCTGGTGCTCGGCCTGCTCGCCAAGGACCCGGACCACCGCCCGGCCGACGCCGACGGCGTCGCCGAACGGCTGCGCCGGATCGCCGAACCGCTCGGGGCCGCCTTGCACCGGCCCACCCTCCTGGACTCCCACACCGCCGAGCCGGACCCGTACGTCCTGGCCCGCCGCCAGGAGGCGGACGCCCTGCTCGACCGGGCCCGCACGGAAGTCGCCCGGCTCCGCGAGCAGTTCGAGGCCGAGGCCGCCTTCCTCCGCCGCCAGGCCGAGCAGGACGTGACCGACATCCGGACCCGCACCGAGTCCGCGGCGCAGCAGATCATCGCGGACGCCCGGGCCCGCGGCGAGCAGCTCGAACGGGAGTCCGCCGCCCGGGCCGCGGCCAGCCTCCAGCAGCTCGGCGAGACCGAGCAGCGCGACGACCTGCTGAGTCGTCAGGCCGACAAGCTGCGCGGCGACGCCGAGCAGCTGCGGCGCAGCATGGACAACGCCCGGCGGCAGGCCTCGGACTTCCTGGCGGACGCGGTCGCCAAGGCCGGGCTCGGCCCGGCCCAGGAGCCCCGGCAGCAGTCGATCGCCCCGCCCGCGCAGCAGCGGCGGCGACTCCCGAGCATGCAGGAGCTGCTCGCCGGTCGCTCCCGGGCGGCCGAGCGGAACGGCCCGGGCCCCGAGGGCGGTCACCGGGGCCGCGACTAGACCAACTTCATTCCCTTCGAGTGGAGTTGACGAGGCAACAAACGTGGTCCGTCACAGCATCACCGTCTGCGCTCACTCGACCGGGTGAGCCTCGGCACCCGACCGTACGCGCACGCACGGCCGCTCGTTCTGCTCTACATGATCCCCGCGCCGTCCACAGCTTCCTCACGCCCCGAGCACAGTGCCGCCCCGAGGTCGCCGTGGCGGTGATCGGCCGGGCCACCGCGGCGGCCCTCTCCTTCACCATCCTGCTGGTCCCGGCGGCCGTCACCCCGGGCGAGCAGCGGGCACCCCGGGTCGGGGCCGGATGGTGGGAGGTGACGGCCAACGCGGCCAACGTCCGGAGGGACCACTTCGGCGGCGACACCGTGATCGGGCTGGCCCGCTCCGGCGACCGGGTCGAGGTCGTGGACACCTGGACCTCGCCGCTCGGCGCCCGCTGGGCGAAGGTCATGGTCGCCCGCACCCGGGTGAGCGGCTGGATCCTGTGGCCCCTCCTCACGCACCGCGACCCGCTGCCGGAACCGTAGAATCCGGCTGTCCCCTCCGGACACCAGCCCCGACCGTCACCCCCCGACCGTCTTCCCCCCCGACTGCCCCCCAGGAAGGACCGGCGTGTTCCGAGCGCAGCGCCCGCACACCGCACAGCTCACCCCGTGGGAGGGCGACGGACCGGTCTCCGGCGTCGCCCTGCTGCTGCCCGGCGGGTTCATCCGGAGCAAGCTCGGACCACTGCGGATCGCCGAACTCGGCCTGCAGGGGCTCGCCATCGAACTCACCGACCGCGGCCGCCCGCACGGGGTGGCGGTGCACCTGCTGCGCTACCGCCACAGCGGCTGGAACGGCGCCGACGCCGACACCGCGGTCGACACCCGCTGGGCACTCGACGAACTCGACCGCCGCTACCCGGGCGCGCCGGTGGTGCTCATCGGCAACTCGCTCGGCGGGCGGGCCGCGTTCTGGTGCGCGGGCCACCCGAACGTCGTCGGGGTGGCCGGGATCGCCCCCTGGCTGCCCACCGGCGACCGGGTCGACCAGCTGGCCGGACGGCGGGTGCTGATCGTGCACGGCACCGCCGACCACAGTGCGGCCAACGCGGCCCAGTCCCTGGAGTACGCGCTGCGCGCCCGGCCGGTCGCGCCCGACCTCGCGCGGTACGAGGTGCCCGGCGGCAGCCACTACCTGGTCCGGCAGAGCGCCGACATCAACGCGCTGACCACGGACTTCACCCTGGCCGCGCTGGGCGCCGGGGACGCGCCGCTGGCGACGGGGGCGGTCTGCACCCGACTGCCGGCCCGGGCGTAGCCCCGGGGCGGGCTCCCGGCGTGTGGGGGGGGGGCGGGGCCAGGGGCGGCCGGGGCG
>NZ_JBEOSP010000037.1:41969-94946 GCF_040303105.1 Kitasatospora sp. NPDC096128
CTCCACCCTGAACGGCCGGCAGAACCAGGGCGCCGTGGCAGGGTCACACGCCGGACTCGGTGATCGCTTTATGCCGATCGGCACATGTGCGGAGAGGGTGTCAGCGATCAGTCTTGGAGTCACCGAGACGGCGGCCACCCCGGCCGCCGCAGAAGGGAGTCTCCACCGTGTTCCGCACTCTCCGCACCTCCCCCGCCCTCCGTACCGCCCGTACCGCCCGCACCTTCCGCACCCGGGCCACCCGTACCGCCGCGGCCGCCCTCGCGGGGCTCGCCGTCGTGGCGGTCACCGCATCCGCCCCGGCAGGAGCAGCCCCCTCCGCCGACCCCGCCGCCACCACCACCGCCACCACCGCCGCCCGGGTCAGCGGTTCCGGCCGGATCCACTACGCCCTCCGCCCGGACGACGAGATCCGCTTCACCGTCGATGCGGAGGGCGCCCCCGGCAGCCGCCCGCTCCCCGGCATCCCGCACGGTCTGCCCACCGACGCCCGGGGCACCGTCCACTTCTCCCACCACGTGGTCGGGACCACCGAGGTCCACGAGGCCGATGCCACCGTCGACTGCCTCGCCACCGGCGGCCCCGTCGCCACCCTGACGGCCGTGATCACCAAGTCCGACGTCATGCCGGTCGGCCAGCGCATAGGCCTGAGCGTCTACGACGCCCACGGCCACGGGCGGGATCGCCTCGGCTTCTCCTGGGGTGTGGGCAACGCGGACGTGGACAAGGACGGCAATCCCTACCAGCCCGTGGTCGGCACCTGCATGGCGCTGGCCCCCTTCGCCCCTGTCACCAGCGGTGGCTTCGCCGTCCACTCCGTCGAACTGCCCACCCCGTCCGCCCCCTGACCCAACTGACCCAGCCCGAAACAGCTGCTGTGCCGGTAGCCGCTGTCCCGCACCGCAGTCTGCGCCAGCGCGTACTGGAGCGGCACCGCGACGACCGCGACCGGCAGCACCACGCAGAGCGCCACCTGCCGCAGACCGATCCGCAACTCCTTCCGCCGGCCGGCCGCCACCAGCTGCCAGCCGCCCCAGCACACCGCTACGACCCCGAGCACCAGGCCCGCCCAGGCCAACGGCAGCACGTACACCGCCGTGCCCGGACTGTCCCGGCAGTTGCTCACCAGCGCGCGTACGCCGTCGTCCGCGAACATCATCTGCGCGCTGCACAGCCAGCCCACTCCCGCGAGCACCAGCGGGCCACCCACCCGGGACCACGGAGGCGCACCATGTCCGTCACGCATCAACCCCACACCCGTCCTCCGCTCCTTCCGTCGACTTGGCAGCACGTCACACCCCCGACCACGACGCCCCGCGCCGACCGCCGGTTCCTCGGCCGAGCGGCAGCGATCCGGAACGCCGACGACCGATTGCCGAACGGAGAAACTGACTTGACGTCACATAGCGTCCCTCCAAGGCTGACACCACAGAAGCCACCCACCCCACCAGCTCCGGAGAAACCGTGCCCATCGCCAAGCGCACCGCCCTCGCCCTCGCCGGCCTGGTCCTCGCCGCCACACCCACGGCCGCCCTCGCCGACGGCACCGCGCCCCGGGGCGGCCCGGACCGAGCCGCCCTCGACGCCGCCATAGCCGCCCGACCAGGGGATCCCATCGCGGGTGCGCTCGCTCGGGTGACGGTCGACGGCCGGACTTGGCGCGGCACCGCCGACGACCCGGTGAGCGGGCAGCCGGTCGCACCGAACGCCACCTTCCGGATCGGCAGCATCAACAAGACCTTCGTGGCCGCCGTGGTGCTCCAGCTGGCCGCCGAGCAGCGGATCGACCTCGACGGCACCGTCCAGCAGTACCTACCCGGGGTACTGCCCGACGGAACGGACGGCAGCCCGCTCTACCAGCCGGTCACCGTCCGCCAACTCCTCGACCACACCAGCGGACTGCCGCAGGCCGTCGAGGGCCCGGCAGGCGTCAAGGACACCGACCACGACGGCCTGATCGCCCAGCGCTTCGCGATCGAGACCTTCGACGAGGTCGTCCAGCGCACCCTGCGGCCCACCGACCGGACCTGGCCCGTGCCGACCACACCCGGCACCGAACAGGAGTACAACAACTTCAACTACCGCCTGGCCGGCCTGCTCGTCGAACGCGTGACGGGCCACTCGCTCCAGCAGGAGGTGAGCACCCGCATCCTCGCCCCCCTCCACCTGCGGCACACCGAACTGACCGGTGGCGCGCCGCAGATGCCCGAACCGCACCTGCCCGGATACCTCGACAGCAACGCCGGCGTCCCGACGGACGTCTCCGAGCAGGGTGGCAACTCCGAATCGATGATCTCCACCCCGGCCGATCTGGACCGCTTCCTGGGCGCCCTGTTCGACGGCGAACTCCTGCCCCCGCAGCAGTTGCACGACCTGTTCACCCTGCCGCGCGACGCCTCCGGGCAGCTGCTCCCCTACCACGGCACCGACGACTGCCGGTTGGGGCCGGACAAGGGCAAGGCCTGCTACAGCGCCGGGCTGCTGTCCCTCCCCTTGCAGGACGGCACCGTGCTCTGGGGCAAGACCGGACACGACCTCGGCTACTCCGGCGGCTACTTCGCCACCCCGGACCTGCGCAAGCGCCTGGTCTACTCCGTCGGCTCCAGCGGCGGCACGCCGCCCCAGGCCCTGCGCCTGGCGGCCACCGTCTTCGGCCCCTTTGCCCGCTGACCTCCGTCAAGGCGTCACCACCGGTTCAGCGCCCGGCCGCGGCCTCGCGCCAGCGGCCGGGCGACTCCCCGGCGAGCCGTCGGAAGAAGGCGGCGAAGTCGGCGGCGTCGTCGAAGCCGACCCGCTCCGCGCACCGGGCCACCGCCGCCGCGTGCTCCCGCACCAGGTGCTCGACCCCGGCCGGCACCAACCCCCAGCCCTCCTAATCCACTTGCCGGCAGGACGCCCCGAACCCCGCCGACCCGGCTGTGACTTCAACGGATGGATTGCGAGTCCGCCGTCTGCGACCTTGGGTTTCGACTTGTAGTTTGCGAGCCATTCCGAGGATTGCTCTGCGAGGTGCCGTCCGGCAGTGGTGACCGCCGGCAAGGGTTTGATCAGGATGTGACGTGTCGTCACATCAAGCGGTCTCCCGCCACCTTGCGGACGGCTAAGCCTTGATTCGTGCGGCCGACCTGGCGACTTGCTCGATCTTCGCGCGGTAGGCCGCGCGGACTTCCTCGTCGATCTGCTTCTCGTGTTCGGCGCGCAAACCGGTCCGACCGTCGAGGCCCTCGCGCAGGATGTCGGCGTGCCCGGCATGCCGGATGGACTCGCCGAGGACATGGACCATGATGGCGAACAGGTTCGTGTCGGAATAGGGCTCCGGCCACCAAGGCACGTGGCCAGGGGCGTCGAGGGGAAGCTCGTTGATCGTCGCGTCCGAGTGGTCCCACGTGCGCCGGTAGAACCCGATGATCTGATCGCGGGTCTCGTCCTCGGTCGCCCACTGATCGCTGCCGTCGGAGTCCTGCCAGCGGGGCAGCGGTTCCGGGGAAGGGCGGTCGAAGACCTCGCCGAAGTACCTGGCCTCGACGGTGGCCACATGTTTGACCAGGCCGAGGAGGTTGGTCCCGGTCGCTGTCAGAGGCCGGCGGGCATCGTATTCGGACAAGCCGTCAAGTTTCCAGAGCAGCGCCTCGCGGTCTCGCCGCAGTCTCCCGTGCAGGTTGTCCTTCGCGAATTCATCGATCATGCGACCTGAGCCTGCCATGGGCTGCTCGCGGCCTCAATGGTCCGCAACGAGCCCCGGACCGCCGTTCGCGTCCTGACCGCCGCCCCACTGCCGCCGGAGCTCCGCGCCACCGCCGTCGAGTCCTTCGCGGCAGGCCTCCCCGCCCCGGCCGACCGCCGGTGACCTCGCCCGCTCCGCCCCTCCCGCCGCGACCGCGGAATCGCATTGGCGATCCGCCGCCTCCACTGCCTATCGTCGGAGCATGACCACCCGAACCTTCCGCATCATGGTGCGCGGCGTCTTCGACGGCCTCAGCGACGAGCAACGCGCCGAACTCCACGCCGCCGCCCCCGAGCACGACGTCCTGCACGCCGCCTTCACTCGCGAGGGCCACCTCAGCTACGACCTCACCGCACGCACCGCCTTCACCTTCCGCTTCCTGGACGCGGGCGAGGCCGAGGAGGACATCCTGGAGGCCACCGAGCGGGCCGAGCAGGCGGCGCAGTCCTGGCTGACGGACCGCGGCTACGGCTACAAGAACCTCCGCTCCCAGGCCGAGGACCTCTCCCAGGCACCCCTCGGCAAGCGACAGCGCCGCGCCGCCAACGCCACCGGCTGACCGACCCCCTCCCCCTCTGCCACCTCCTTGACGGCTCCGCGCATGCCTATACTTGAGCAGTCAAGGAGGTGGCAATGACAAGCCCCACAAACCCCAGCGCCAACCCCGACCCCGACCCCGACCCCGACCCCGGCCCCCGGCCCGACCCGCTCGACACCGCGCTGCGCCTGGTCCGCGCCCAGACCGCCCTGGTCAAGCGCTTCGACGCGAGCCTCAGCGGCCTGCACGGCGTGAGCCTGTCCGACTTCACCCTGCTGCTGCATCTGGCCCAGGCCCCCGGCGGCCGGATGCGCCGGGTCGACCTCGCCGAGGCCCTCGGCCTCACCGCCTCCGGCGTGACCCGCGGCCTCGCCCCGCTGGAGCGGATCGGCCTGGTGGCCCGCGAGGCCGCCGCCCGTGACGCCCGGGTCGCCTACGCCGCCCTCACCCCGACCGGCCGCGAGCGGCTCGCCGAGATGCTGCACACCGCCCGTCAGGTCGCCGCCGACCACTTCGCCCCCGGCCAGTGGAGCAGCGAGGACCTCACCCAGCTCTCCGCCCTGCTCACCCGCCTCGGCGGCACCGCCCCCGAACACCGCCACATCCCCAGGCCCTAGGCTGGACCCGGAACGCCCGCACCACCCGTAGCACCCGCACCACCTGGCTCACCCGCACCACGACGCACCCCGCGAAGGGCAGCACAGCGCCATGACCCGCACTCCCGACCACGCCGTCCGCAACGCCGCCGCCCCCGCGACCCCCGCCTCCGCCTCCGCCCCCGCGAACACTGCCCCCGCGACCACCGCCCCCGACCTCACCGTCGACGGCACCGGCCTGCTCTGCGTCCAACTGCTGCTCCGCCTGCGCAAGCAGATCGCCCACCTCCCGGCCGGCGCGGTGGTCCACATCCTGACCACCGACCCGGCCGCCCCGCTCGACCTCCCCGCCTGGTGCCACCTGACCGGTCACGAGTACCTCGGTCCGATCCCCTCCACGGCCCCGGACCACGACGTGTACGCCCTGCGCCTCACCTCCGCCCCTGTCCAGACCCGACCGGGCCGCCCGTGGCACCCGACCCCCGCCGCCACCTCCGCCCCGACCCCGGACACCCCCAACCCCACCCCGAACCAGACCGACTGAGCCCGACCGGGCAGAAATCCCCGCGCGCCCGCCCCCTCCCCCGGTGAAGACTGCCCCCATGCCCACCGCAGTCGACACCCCGGACGGTCCGCACGCCAACCGCCTCCTCGGCCACCCGCCCGAGGCCCGGCTCCTGCTGATCAACTGCGACGACCTGGGCCTGGACGAGTCCGTCAACCTCGCCGTCGTCGAGGCGGTCCGGCAGGGCATCGCCGCCTCCTGCAGCCTGATGACCCCCTGTCACGCCGCCCCGCACGCGCTCCGCCTCCTGCGCCGCCACCCGGAGATCCCCTTCGGCATCCACCTCACCCTGGTCTGCGAGGTACCGCACCTGCGCTGGGGGCCGCTCACCGCCCGCGACCGGGTGCCCTCCCTGCTCGACCCGGCCGGCGAGTTCCACGCCCCCACCCCGGCCGGCCGGGAAGCCCTCGCCGCAAACGCGCAACTCGACCACGTGGAGCGCGAGTTCCGCGCCCAGATCGACGCGGTCGCGGCGAGCGGCCTCAGCCCGACCCACCTGGACTTCCACTGCCTGGCCGACGGCGGCCGCGAGGACGTCCTGGACCTCACCCTCGCCCTCGGCGCCGAGTACGGCCTGGCGGTGCGGGTGTGGCTGCCGCCCGCCCTGAACCGGCTGCGCGAGCGCGGCCTGCCGGTGGTCGACCACGGCTTCCTCGACAGCTTCGCGGTGCCGCTGGAGGACAAGCCCGCCCACTACGCCCACCTGCTCGCGACCCTCCCCCCTGGCCTGACCGAGTGGGCCGTCCACCCGAGCCTCGCCACCGGCCCGGCCTTCCGCATCCCGACGGCCGACAGCCCGACCGCCACCCCGACCAACCACCCGACCACCCGCCCGACCAACCACCCGGCCAACCACCCGACCGACGACGGCTGGCGGGTCCGCCGCACCGACTACGAGTTCCTGGTCTCCCCCGAGGCCCACCGCCTGCTCGCCGAACACGCGATCACCGTGCTCGGCTACCGCGCACTTCAGGAAGCCTGGCAAGCCGCCCGAGGACGGGTCACGTCGCGCGACCCCCGCCCGCCCGGTGTGCCACGATGAGAAGAAAACGTAACGGCCCGGCCCCACAGGGAGGTTGACCACCATGGATCCGATCCTCAGCTGCCAATGGTTCGACCAGCAAGGCGAGTGGGAATTGACCGTTCGTCACAACGGTGCCGAGTGGGAGCTGTTGGCGTCCGCGCCGTCCTGGTCGGAGTCGCTCCCCTTCGCCGGCCCGGACGAGGTCCGCCGACTGGCCCAGGCCTTCCTCGACCTGCCCGCCGAGCCCGAACCGTACGAGTTCGAATGGACGCTCTCCCGGACGGAGTTCGCCCGCACCGAGAAGGAGCGCACCCTCTTCGCGACCCTCGCCGTCGGACTGGACCCCGACGACGGCCACCGCCCGTACCTCGCCTACCAGTCCTCCCACCACCTGGGCGGAAACGCCTCGCTCGGCCTGGAGGTGATCTGCGAGGATCCGCCGGTCGACCACCTCCGCGCCCAGGCCCACGCCTTCCTCACCAACTGCCCGGGCCCGCCTCCCCTACGACCCTAGGCCCGAAACCCCGGGCCCCGAAACCCCGGGCCCCGAAACCCCAGGCCCCGGACGCCGGGCCCCAGAGGCACCGACGGCCCGCGCCGCCCAGTCCAGCACCTCGGCCGAACTCTCCGGCGCCACCCATCCGTTGACCACCGCGAGCAGCACCAGGTACCGCTCCCGCCGGGGATCCGCCATCGCCCGCAACCGCTCCGCCAGCCGGGCGCGCAAAGGAGCGTCCACTCCCTCGGTACCCACCATCCCCGCGTACCGCTCCAGCAGGGCGGCCACCACCGGCGCCGCCTCAGCCGCTTCCGGGTCCACCCCGGCCGCGACCGCCGGACCGGCCGTCTCCCGCACCAGCACGGCCAGACCGGGTCGAGGCAGCGGACTCGCACCGCCCTCCGCGGCCTCGCCCTCCGCCAGCCCGCGCAACAGCTCCCGGAACCCGTCGTCCCCGGCCAGCTGCGCCAGCTCCACCCAGGCCTCGACCTGTTCGACCGACGGATCCTCCGGCAGCTGGGGTGTCAACGACCGGGCCACCCCGCCGGAGCCGCCCTCCGATCCGAACACCTCGGCCAGGAACTCCCCGACCAGGCGCCCCCGTTCGTCCTCGGTCAACCGTGCCAAGCGGTGCACCAGCGTCAACTCCTCCTCGGTCGCCCCGCGCGCGGCCACCGCCCGCAACACCACCCGCCGCAGCCGCAGCACCCGGATCCGGACGTCGAGCGCCGCGGCGTGCGCCGCCGCGACCTCCGACAGCGCACGCTCGCGCTCCAGCACCTGCCGGACCTCCGGCAAGCCGAGCCCGAGTTCGCGCAGCGTGCGCACCAGATCCAGGCGGGCGACGGCGTCCGCGCCGTACCGCCGGTGGCCGGCCGGGGTGCGGTCGGCCGGCGACACGATCCCCTGGTCCGAGTAGAAGCGGACGGTCTTCACCGTCAGCCCGGTCCGCCGGGCCAACTCGCCGATCGTGTGCAACTCACCGACCGCGCGCACGGGGTTGACCGGGGAGAGGATGTCGCCGTTCATGCCCACCACCCTGCCGCCTCCCCCTACGAGAGATGCAACCCCGAAGGCGTCGGCAGGGCCTCAGGCGGTCCGCCGCAGCAGCGCCAGGTACATCGCGTCCGTCCCGTGCAGGTGCGGCCACAGCTGCACGTCCGGCCCGTCGCCGAGCGCCGGAACGCCGGGCAGCAGCGGCCGGGCGTCGATCCACTCGACCCGGCCGCCCTCCTCGCGCAGCACGTCGTCGACCACCGCCCGGGTCTCCGCGAGGTGCGGCGAGCAGGTGGCGTAGCCGACCACGCCGCCGACCCGGGTGGCCTCGATCGCCGAGCGCAGCAGGTCCCGCTGGAGCGGGCCGAAGGCCGCGACGTCCGCGGGCCGGCGCCGCCAGCGCGCCTCCGGGCGGCGCCGCAGCGCGCCCAGGCCGGAGCACGGCACGTCGACCAGCACCCGGTCGAAGCCGCCGGAGCGCCAGGCCGGGCGCGTCCCGTCCGCCGCGATCACCGTGTACGGGCCGGGGTTGCCCTCCAGCGCCCGCGCCACCAGCCGGGCCCGGTGCGGCTGCTTCTCGCTGGCGACCAGCCCCGCGCCCCGCGCCGCGGCCAGGGCGCCGAGCAGCGCGGCCTTGCCGCCCGGTCCGGCGCAGCCGTCCAGCCAGAGCCGGTCCGGCCCCTCCAGCGGCGCGGCGGCCAGCGCGAGCGCGACCAGCTGGCTGCCCTCGTCCTGCACGCCGGCCCGGTTCTCCCGGACGGCGGTCAGCGTGCCCGGGTCGCCGCCCTCGGCGAGCCGCAGCGCGAACGGGGACCAGCGCCCGGGCTCGGCCTCGGGCAGCACCTCGGCCAGCTCGCCGACGGTCGCCCGGCCGGGCCGGGCGACCAGGGTGACCTCGGGCCGCGCGTTGTCGGCCCGCAGCAGCTCCTCGATCGCGCTGCGCCCGGAGGCGTCCGGCTGCCAGCGGCCGAGCGAGTCCCAGAGCGCGGAGACCACCCAGCGCGGGTGCGAGTGCACGACGGCCAGGTGGTCCTCGGCGTCCTTGTCGTACGGCGGGGCGACCCGCTCGATCCAGGCGTCCAGGTCGTGGGCGCTGATCCGGCGCAGCACGGCGTTGACGAACTTGGCCTTGCCGTCGCCGAGCACCACCCGGGCCAGCTCGACGGTCGCCGAGACGGCCGCGTGGCTGGGGATGCGGGTGGTGAGCAGCTGGTGGGCGCCGAGCGAGAGCACGTCCAGCACCGGCGGGTCGACCTTGCTCAGCGGCCGGTCGATGCAGGCGGCGATGACCGCGTCGTAGGTGCCCTGGAGCCGCAGGGTGCCGTAGACCAGCTCGGTGGCGAGGGCGGCGTCGCGCCGGTCCATGCCCTTCTGCTCGGCCTCGCGGAGCAGGGAGGGCAGGATCAGGTTGGCGTACGCGTCCCGCTCGTCGACGGCGCGCAGCGCGCGGAAGGCGACGATCCGGGCCGGGTCCTTCTTCGGCCGCCGGTGCGGACGGGGGGCGCGCTTGCCGCCGGTGCTGCTGGACGTGCCGGGGTTGCTGGGGGTGCTCACAGGTGCCTCAAAGTGCTGCGATGGTTATCGGAAGATCTCAAACGAACATTCAAACAAAAATTCAAACGAACAGCTCAACGAACAGTAACGCCAAACCCGACGGTCAGCTCTCGGAGCCGGCCCCGCCCCCGAACCGCTCCCCCTCCTCCAGCCGCGCCCCACGCGCCCAGTCGGCCGCCCGCATCTCCTTCTTGCCCTGCGGACGCACCTCCCCCAGCTCGATGTCGTGCGACCCCGTCCCGACCCGCACGCTGTTCTTGCCGGCCATCGCGACCTGACCGGGCGCCAGCTCGGCGGCCTCCGGCAGCAGCTTGACCGGCCCGGTGACCTTGAGCCGCTCGCCCCGGAACTCCGTCCACGCGCCCGGCGCGGGCGCGCAGCCGCGCACCACCCGGTCGATCCGCAGCGCGGGGTGGTTCCAGTCGATCCGGGCGTCCTCGACGGTGATCTTCGGCGCGAGCGTGACACCCTCGGCGGGCTGCGGCACGGCATGCAGCGAGCCGTCCGCGATGCCGTCCATGGTGGCCACCAGCAGCCGGGCGCCGGACAGGGACAGCCGGGTGAGCAGCTCACCGCTGGTGTCGCTCGGCCGGACCTCCTCGGTGATGACGCCGTAGACCGGGCCGGAGTCCAGGCCCTGCTCGATCAGGAAGGTGGACGCGCCGGTCACCTCGTCGCCCGCCAGCACCGAGTGCTGGACGGGGGCCGCGCCGCGCCAGGCGGGCAGCAGCGAGAAGTGCAGGTTGACCCAGCCGTGCTTCGGGATCTCCAGGGTGCCGGGGCGCAGCAGCGCGCCGTAGGCGACCACCGGGCAGCAGTCGGGGGCGAGTTCGGTGAGCCGGGCGACGAAGTCCGGGTCACTCGGCTTCGCCGGCTTGAGGACCTCGATCCCAGCCTCCTCGGCGCGCTGGGCGACGGGGCTGGCGACCAGCTTGCGCCCGCGCCCGGCGGGGGCGTCGGGACGGGTGACCACCGCGACGACCTCGTGCCGGTCGGAGGCGATCAGCGCGTCGAGGGCGGGAACGGCGACCTCGGGGGTGCCGGCGAAGACGAGACGCATCAAGTGCCTTTCTGCATACGGAAATCGAAGAACGAACTCAGCGCGCGGAGCCGAAGGTGCTGTGCGGCGAGACCTTGACGACGGGCGCCGGCCCGGCGCCCCACTCCGCCTCCCGGATGGCCTTCAGCGCGGCCTTGCGCTGCTCCCGGTCGAGCCGGTCGATGAAGATGATGCCGTCCAGGTGGTCGGTCTCGTGCTGGATGCACCGGGCGAGCAGTTGGGTGCCCTCCAGCGTGACCGGATCGCCGTACATGTTGAAGCCCTTGGCCACCACGCCGTACGCGCGCTTGGTGTCGTAGCGCAGCCCGGGCAGCGAGAGGCAGCCCTCCGGGCCCTCCTGCTCGTCCTCGCTGAGCGACAGGTCCGGGTTGATCAGGTGCCCGGTGACGCCGTCCACGTGGTATGTGAACACCCGCAGTGAGACGCCGAGTTGGGGCGCGGCGAGGCCGGCGCCGGGGGCGTCGAGCATGGTGTCGGTGAGGTCGGAGACCAGGTTGCGCAGTTCCTTGTCGAAGGTGGTCACCGGCTGGGCGGTGGCCCGCAGGACGGGGTCTCCGAAGAGACGGATCGGCTGGATCGCCACGGGGTATGGGCTCCTGTCCGGGTGGGCACGGGCTGTGGGCAACGGCTGGTTCCCGGCAAGTCTATGCAACCCGCCCGGGCGCTCCGACGGGCCGTCCCCGGACACCCGCACCGGCTTCTGGCATATCCCGAGTCTGCGGAGCGGCGTTACCCCGGCCCCCGCTTCGGCGTTGGTCAAGAGAGATTGACCGGGGCCGGGCGCACGGGACACCGCGCCCCGGCCGAGCTGAACCGTACGGAAGGTGGCACGTAGGCCATGGCCGAGCAGATCAATCACGACGCCCGGGCGCGGGCGAGCCTGCACCTGCTGGTGCGGGACATCGAGCGGGTGAGGCGCCAGGTCGACGCGCTGCGGACGCTCACCGCCCAACTGGGCAACGTCTACCGACCGCGCCGTCCGAGCACCTCGGCAGGCTTCGTGGTGTACGGACGGGCGCCCGCGCCGACCGTGCGCCTGGCGCAGGAGCTGCGGGAGAGTGTGGAGACCCTGGTGGCGGCGGCGGTCGAGTTCGACCGGGCGCTGGGCTTCTCCTGGGACTCGGTGGGCTCCGCCCTCGGGGTCACCAAGCAGGCCGTCCACCGCCGCTACGGGATGCGCCGCCCGACCAGCGAGCTCCTCGCCGCCAGCGGCGCCGTCCCGGGCCCCGCCCGCCCGGACCGCTCCGAGGACCTGCCCGCCCCCGCCGAACGCGGCGGCCTGGCCGCCACCGTCCCCGCCGCCCGCCAGGGCGGCCTGGACCGCTCCAGCCTGGAGCGCAACGTCCTCGACCGGACCCCCGTGGACCGCGGCGCCCCGATCGACCGCAGCCCCCTCGACCGCAACACCGTCATGGACCGAACCCCCGTCGACCGCACCGCCCCCATCGACCGCCCCGGCATCGACCGCACCCCCGGCATCGACCGGGTCGGCACCGACCGCCCGCACCCCGACCGCACCGGCATCCCCCTCCGCGGCTGACCCACCCCGCCGAACGCCCGGGCCACCCGGGGCGGGGTGGCCCACTCACCCCGCCCCCGCAGGCCCGTCACCACCCGACGTCGCCCACCGCCCGACGTCGCCCACCGCCCGACACCGCCAGCCACACCGGGCCCCCGCCACACCGCGCACCCGCACCCGCACCCGCACCCGCACCCGCACCCGCCGGCCCGTCGCTACCCGATGTCCGTCGGATCCACCCGCACCCGCACCGCCTCCGGCGTCCGCAGCGCGATCCGCGCGATCTGCGCCGCCTTGAGCGCCGCCGCCAGCGCGGCCCCCTGCCCGGGCGCCACCCGCAGCAGCGCCCGCTCCTGCTCCTCCCCGCGCAGCGCGGGCACCGGCACCGGCCCGAGCACGTCCGCGCCCTCCGGCAACCGGATCAGATTGAGCAGGTCGGCGACGGCCGCCGGGCTCCCGCTCACCGAGGCCATCCGCGACACCGGCGGGAAGTGCAGCTGCGCCCGCTCGTCCCGTTCCAGCCCGGCGTGCCCCAGCGGGTCCCAGCGCACCAGCGCCTGCACCGGCCGGGCCGAGGGTTCGGCGACCACGACCACCGTCCCGCCCTCCGTGGCGGGCCGGGCGAGCGCGGCCGCCGCCAGCCAGAGCCGCAGGGTCTCCTCGCCGGCCCGCAGGTCGGGCCGGCTGAGCAGGGCCCAACCGTCCAGCAGCAGCACCGCCCCGTACCCGGAGCCGCCCTCGACGACGGGTTCCGCTCCCGGGGTGGAGATCACCAGCGAGGGCTCGTCCGGCACGGTGTCCAGCACCGCGTCCCGCCCCGAGGTCCGGACCGGGATGCGGGGGAACGCCTTGCCCAGCTCCTCCGCGGTGCGCCGGGCGCCGACCACCTGGGCCCGGAGCCGGAAGGAGCCGCACTCGGGGCAGTGCCAGTCGTTCTCGGCCTCCCCGCACCAGGCGCAGCACAGCGAGGCGTCCGCCGAGGGCGCCTCCAGCGGCCCCTCGCAGCGCCGGCAGCGGGCGGGGGTGCGGCAGCGTCCGCAGGCGAGCCGGGGCACGTAGCCGCGCCGGGGCACCTGGATGAGCACCGGGTACCCGGCGGCCAGCGACTCCCGGGCGGCCTCCCAGCCGACCGAGGGCAGCCGGGCGGCCTGGGCGGCGGCGTCCCGGTGCTGGTCCTGGTCGGTGACGGTCCGCACCCGGGGCGCGACCTGCCGCACCGTCTCCCGGTCGGCGACCAGTGGCCTGGCCCAGCCGGTGGCGACCAGCTGGGCACCCTCCACGGTCACCGCGTGCCCGCCGAGCAGCACCGCGGCGCCCTCTTCGGCGGCGCGCAGCAGCGCGACCTCGCGCACGTGCGGGTGGGGGGCACGGGGGTCGCTGTGGCTGCCGTCGCCGTCGGACCAGACCACGACCAGCCCGAGGTCGCGCACCGGCGCGAACATGGCGGCCCTGGTCCCGATCGCGGCGTGCACCGAGCCGCGGCTGACCGCGAGCCAGCGCCGGTAGCGTTCGCGCGGGCCGAGGTCGGCCTCCAACGCCACGTGCCGACCGGGGCCGAGCAGCTCGGTCAGCGCCTGGTCGACCCGGGCGACCGACCGCCGGTCCGGCAGCACGACCAGCGCGCCGCGCCCGCCGGCCAGCGTCGCGGCGACCGCCCGGGCGATCTCGTACGGCCAGCCGGGCCCCGGCAGCGCCGCCCACACCGCGCGCGGCGAGCCGCCCCCGGCCAGCGCGCCGAGGAAGTCGGGCCCGGCCGGGTAGCGCTGCCAGCCGCCCGGCACCGGGGGCTGAGGGCGCGGCAGCGGCGGCGGGGAGGGCTCGGCCTCGGCCTTGGCGTGCCGGGGCGGTACGGCGAGCTGGAGCACGTCCGCGAGCGTCCCGGCGTACCGGTCGGCGACGGTGCGGCACAGCCGCAGCAGCTGCGGGCTGAGCACCGGTTCGGGCGAGAGCACCTGGGCGAGCGGGGCGAGCGGGCCGGCGAAGTCGCTCTTCTCCAGCCGGGCGACGATGAACCCGTCGTGCAGTTCGCCGCCCTCGCGCTGGCCCTTGACCACCCGCGCCCCGAAGCGCACCCGCACCCGGACGCCCGGCTGGGCCTCCTCGGCCATCGCGGCCGGGACTTCGTAGTCGAAGAGCTTGTCGATGGTGAGCACGCCCTTGTCCACCACGACCCGGGCCACCGGCAGGTGCTCGGCCCGCTTGGCCCCGCGCCACGACCGGGGCTTGGCCCGTTTGACCGTCTCCCGGATGAAGGCCAGCTGCTCCGGCTCGGCGGCCCCGTTCTCCCCTGTGCTGCTCATCGCTCCCAAGTACTACCAGGTCACACCGACAGGACGCACAAAGCGGAGCGGCGCCCGCCCCCGCTACGGGGGTGGGCGCCGCTCGGCAGAGCCTGGACGTCAGTCCTGGACGTCAGTCCTGGACGTCAGTCCTGGACCGCAGCCTTGAGCTGCTCGACGCGGTCGGTGCGCTCCCAGGTGAAGTCCGGCAGCTCACGGCCGAAGTGGCCGTACGCCGCGGTCTGCGAGTAGATCGGGCGCAGCAGGTCGAGGTCGCGGATGATCGCGGCCGGGCGCAGGTCGAAGACCTCGGAGACGGCCTTCTGGATGGCCAGGACCGGGACGGTCTCGGTGCCGAAGGTCTCGACGAAGAGGCCGACGGGCTCGGCCTTGCCGATGGCGTAGGCGACCTGGACCTCGGCGCGGCGGGCGAGGCCGGCGGCGACGATGTTCTTGGCGACCCAGCGCATCGCGTAGGCGGCCGAGCGGTCGACCTTGGACGGGTCCTTGCCGGAGAAGGCGCCGCCGCCGTGGCGGGCCATGCCGCCGTAGGTGTCGATGATGATCTTGCGGCCGGTGAGGCCGGCGTCGCCCATCGGGCCGCCGATCTCGAAGCGGCCGGTCGGGTTGACCAGCAGGCGGTAGCCGTCGGTGGTCAGCTTGATGCCCTGGTCGGCCAGCGCCTTGAGCTCCGGCTCCACGACGAACTCGCGGATGTCCGGGGTGAGCAGCGACTCCAGGTCGATGTCACTGGCGTGCTGGGTGGAGACGACCACGGTGTCGAGGCGGACGGCCTTGTCGCCGTCGTACTCGATGGTGACCTGGGTCTTGCCGTCGGGGCGCAGGTACGGGATGGTCCCGTTCTTGCGCACCTCGGTCAGCCGGCGGGAGAGGCGGTGCGCCAGGGTGATCGGCAGCGGCATCAGCTCGGGCGTCTCGTCGGACGCGTAGCCGAACATCAGGCCCTGGTCGCCGGCACCCTGCTTGTCCAGGTCGTCCTCGTCGCCCTCGACCCGGGCCTCGTACGCGGTGTCGACACCCTGCGCGATGTCGGGCGACTGCGCGCCGATGGACACCGACACGCCGCAGGAGGCGCCGTCGAAGCCCTTCTTGGAGCTGTCGTAGCCGATCTCCAGGATCTTGTCCCGGACGAGCTGGGCGATCGGGGCGTACGCCTTGGTGGTCACCTCGCCGGCCACGTGCACCTGGCCGGTCGTGATGAGCGTCTCCACGGCGACCCGGGAGGTCGGGTCCTCCCGCAGGAGCGCGTCAAGGATGGTGTCGCTGATCTGGTCAGCGATCTTGTCGGGGTGTCCCTCGGTCACGGACTCCGAGGTGAACAGGCGGCGAGACACAGCGCTCCCTGGGGTTGCAGCGGCTGCTGACTGAAGGCCCCCGGTGGACCGGGGACATCCGGAAAGACTTGATTCCTGGAGTCTAACCGGCTGGTTCCGCCGAACGTCACCCGCTTCCGGAAATCGAGAACGTTCTCAAGCGGGAATCCGTCGCCATTCGAGCGGGAATCGATCAGATCCGACCCGGTTCCATCCGCTTTGCGACCAGGTCCCAGACCACGTCCGCGAGGACCTCCTTGGGGCCCACCGGTACGGGGGTCTCGCTGCCGTCCGCGCCCAGTACCACGGCCTCGTTGATGTCCTGGCCGAAGGCCTTGCCGTTGCCCACCTCGTTCACGACCAGCAGGTCGCAGCCCTTGCGGGCGAGCTTGGCGCGGCCGTTGGCGAGCACGTCGTCGGTCTCCGCAGCGAAACCCACCACCAGTTGACCCGAACGGGGGCGGTGCGCCGACAGCTCGGCCAGCACGTCGGGGTTGCGGACCAGCGCGACCGGCGCCGGCTCGACCCCCTCGACCTTCTTGATCTTGCCGGTCGCGTACTCGGCGGGCCGGAAGTCCGCCACCGCCGCGGCCATCACCACGGCGTCCGCGTCCGCGGCCGCCTCGAGCGCCGCCTCGCGCAGCTCCAGCGCGGTCGAGACGTGCACCACGTCCACCCCGGCCGGGTCGGGCAGCTCGGCGTTGGCCGAGACCAGCGTCACCCGGGCGCCGCGGGCCGCGGCGGTCGCGGCGAGCGCGTAGCCCTGCTTGCCGGAGGAGCGGTTGCCGAGGTAGCGCACCGGGTCCAGCGGCTCCCGGGTGCCGCCGGCCGAGACCACCACGTGCCGCCCGGCCAGGTCGGTGGGCACCGCCCCGCCGCGGCGCAGCACGGCCCGGCAGGCCTCGAAGATCGCGGTCGGCTCGGGCAGCCGCCCCTTGCCGGTGTCCTTGCCGGTGAGCCGCCCGACGGCCGGCTCCAGCACGATCACGCCGCGCCGGCGCAGGGTGGCGACGTTCTCCCGGGTGGCCGGGTGCTCCCACATCTCGGTGTGCATCGCGGGCGCCACCACGACCGGGCAGCGGGCGGTGAGCAGGGTGTTGGTCAGCAGGTCGTCGGCGAGCCCGTGGGCGGCCTTGGCGATCAGGTCGGCGGTGGCGGGGGCGACCACCACCAGGTCGGCCTGCTGCCCGATCCGCACGTGCGGCACCTCGTGCACGCGCTCCCAGGTCTCGGTGGCGGCCGGGCGGCCGGACAGCGCGGCCCAGGTGGCCTCGCCGACGAAGTGCAGCGCCGCCGCGGTGGGCACCACGGTGACCTGGTGGCCGGACTCGGTGAACCGGCGCAGCAGCTCGCACGCCTTGTAGGCGGCGATCCCGCCGCTGACACCGAGGACCACGCGGGGGGCGTCCGCACTCGCGCTCATCTACCGGCACCGGCCTTTCTCCGCATCGGGCACCCGACGTCCCGGGAACGCGATCACCCTACGGCCCCCCGGTCGCGCCCCGCACCGCGCCCCACCCCGCCGAGCACCGCACCCCACCCCCGCCGAAGGGACGGCGAGCGGAAACGCCGGAGGGCCGAGCGGAAACGATTCCGCCCGGCCCTCCGGGAAAGGTGCGGGGATGCCTCAGGCGGCGCCCTCGACCGCCTCGGCGGTCAGCATGCCGGCGTTGATCTCGCGCAGCGCGATCGACAGCGGCTTCTCGTGCACGTGGGTGTCGACCAGCGGGCCGACGTACTCCAGCAGGCCCTCGCCGAGCTGGGAGTAGTAAGCGTTGATCTGGCGCGCGCGCTTGGCGGCGTAGATCACGAGGCTGTACTTCGAGTCGGTGGCCTCAAGCAGCTCGTCGATCGGCGGGTTGATGATGCCCTCGGGCGCGGTCATGGAAGAGGACACGCGAAAACCTTCCGAAAGGGTGGAAAAGACTGACAGGTCAGGCTACACCGAGCAAGGCTAGCAGTTCGGCCGCTACCTGCTCGACGGAGGTGTTGACAAGGGTCGTGTCGAACTCGGTCTCGGCCGCGAGCTCGACCTTGGCCGCCTGCAGCCGCCGCTCGATCACGTCCTGCGACTCCGTACCCCGGCCGGTCAGCCGGCGGACCAGCTCGTCCCAGCTCGGCGGGGCCAGGAAGACCAGCTGGGCCTCCGGCATCGACTCGCGCACCTGACGGGCACCCTGGAGGTCGATCTCCAGCAGGACGGGCTCGCCGCGCTCCAGCTTCTCCAGCACCGCCGCACGCGGGGTGCCGTAGCGGTTGCCCGCGAACTCGGCCCACTCCAGCAACTCGCCGTTGGCGATCAGCTTGTCGAACTCGTCGTTGTCGACGAAGTGGTACTGGACCCCGTTCTTCTCGCCGGGCCTCGGGTGGCGGGTGGTGGCCGACACCGAGAGCCAGACCTCGGGGTGCATCTTCCTCATATGAGCGACGACCGTGCTCTTGCCGACCCCCGAGGGGCCGGAGAGCACGGTCAGCCGCGGACGCTCACTCATGCACCGATTATCCCGGATCGCGGACGATCCTGGGACCACGGGGGCACGGTCAGGCGGCGCCACCGCCGAACTCCCGCTCCAGGGAAGCGATCTGGTTCGTTCCGAGACCGCGGACACGGCGGCTCTCGCTGATGCCGAGGCGCTCCATGATCTGCTTGGCACGAACCTTGCCGACGCCCGGAAGGGACTCCAACAGGGCCGACACCTTCATCTTGCCGATGACGTCGTTGTCGTTCTTGCCGGCCTTGATCACCTCGTGCAGGGAGGCGCCGGAGTGCTTGAGCCGGTTCTTGACCTCGGCGCGCTCCCGGCGAGCCTCGGCGGCCTTGGCGAGCGCGGCGGTGCGCTGTTCAGGGGTAAGGGGCGGAAGAGCCACGCCGTTCACCTCAGGGTGTGGAAGGAAGGGATTGAGCTATGACTGGTTTGGTACCGAGGACACCGTCCGCAAGGGGAGCCCAATGGGGAACCACAGAGCCCTGACCTGCGGGAGCTACGGGTTTCGCGGCTCGCCGATGACCTATCGCCGGACACTACCCGCATTGCGGCGCCACGTCAGGAAAAGAACACGAAAAGTCCTGGTCAGCCAAGGCCGACCAGGACTTTCCAGGGCAAAATGACCGCGATTGCGAAACTTTGACGGGGTCGATGTGACGGCGCTCACGTCGACCCCGGTGCCGCCCCGCCGTCCTGCGGACACTGCGCACGGTCACCGATCGGCTACCGCGCCGCTACCGGCCGGACCGCTTCCGCTACTTGACGGCTCCGGCCCGACGGCGTCGGCCGCTACTTGACGGCGTCCGCGAACTCCCCGACGAAGCGCTCCGCGGCCGCCCGCAGCGCCGGCACCGACGGCCCGTGCTTGAGCACGTCCCGGCTGACGCTCGGCACCACGTTGATCACCGAGGCGCCGAACACCCGCGGCAGGTCCGCCATGGTCGCGCCCTGGGCGCCGATCCCGGGGGCCAGCAGCGGGCCGTTGATGGCCAGGTCCACGCCCGCGTCGGCCAGCGTCGCGCCGACCACCGCGCCGAAGGAGCCCAGCGGCGCGGCGTCCGCGTTCTCCGCGGCCAGCCGGCGCAGCACCGAGGCGGCGACCGGCTCGCCGTCCGCGCCGACGGCGCGCTGCACCTCGGCGCCCTCCGGGTTGGAGGTGAGCGCCAGCGCGAACACCCCGCAGCCCTGTTCGCGGGCCAGGTCCAGGGCCGGCCGCAGCGAGCCGAAGCCCAGGTACGGGCTGACCGTGAGGGCGTCGGAGAACAGCGGTCCGGCGGGCGACAGGAAGGCCTCCGCGTAGGCCGCCATGGTGGAGCCGATGTCGCCGCGCTTGGCGTCCATCAGCACCAGCGCACCGGCCGCCCGGGCCTCCTCGACGGCCTTCTCCAGCACCGCGACGCCCTTGCTGCCGAAGCGCTCGAAGAAGGCGGCCTGCGGCTTGAGCACGGCGACCCGGTCGGCCAGGGCCTCCACCACGGTCCGGCTGAAGGTCTCCAGCCCGGCGAGGTCGTCGCCGAGCCCCCAGGCGGAGAGCAGGGAGGCGTGCGGGTCGATGCCGACGCAGAGCTGGCCTCGGGTGTCGAGGGCCTGGCGCAGCCGGGCGCCGAACGGGGCGAGGGTCATGTCGTCCTTTCCAGGATTTCCGGGTGCAGTACGGGGGTTCACGAGCTGCGGACGGCGCTGCCGACGGCCGCGGCGAGGTCACGGAAGCCCGCACCGCGGACCCGGGCGGAGAGGCCCCGGTGGATCCGGCGGCACCAGAACGGGCCCTCGTAGATGAAGGCGCTGTAGCCCTGCACGAGGTCGGCGCCGTGGATGATCCGCTGCCAGGCGTCCTCGGCGGTCTCCACGCCGCCGACCGAGACCAGGGTCAGCCGGCCCCCGGTGCGGGCGCGCAGGCGCTGCAGCACCTCCAGGGCGCGGGCCTTGAGCGGGGCGCCGGACAGGCCGCCCATGCCGATCTCCTCGACCCGCTGCGGGTCGGCCAGCAGGCCGTCCCGGCCGATCGTGGTGTTGGTGGCGATGATGCCGTCCAGGCCCAGCTCCAGGGCGAGGTCGGCGACGGCGTCGACGTCCTCGTCGGCCAGGTCGGGGGCGATCTTGACCAGCAGCGGGACGTGGTGCGCGGTGGTGCGGTCGGCGGCCTCGCGCACGGCGGCGAGCAGCGGGCGCAGGTGGTCGACGGCCTGGAGGTTGCGCAGCCCGGGGGTGTTCGGGGAGCTGACGTTGACCACCAGGTAGTCGGCGTACTTGGCCAGCCGCTCGGTCGACTTGACGTAGTCGGCGACGGCGTCGGCCTCCTCGACCACCTTGGTCTTGCCGATGTTGACGCCGATCACCGGGGTGGAGCTGGTGTGCGGGCGGGCGGCCAGCCGGGCGGCGACCCGCGCCGAGCCCTGGTTGTTGAAGCCCATCCGGTTGATCAGCGCGCGGTCCTCGACCAGGCGGAACAGCCGGGGCGCCGGGTTGCCGGGCTGAGGCTCACCGGTGATGGTGCCGATCTCGACGTAGTCGAAACCGAGCATGGCCAGGCCGTCGATGCCGACGCCGTTCTTGTCGAACCCGGCCGCGAGCCCGAACGGGCCGGGCAGGTCGAGGCCGAGGGCCCTGGTGCGCAGCGCCCGGTCGCGCGGGGCGAGCACCAGCCGCACCAGGGTGCGCAGACCGGGCACCGAGGAGGCCAGCCGGATCCAGAAGAAGGCGAGGTGGTGGGCCTTCTCGGGGTCCATCTTCTTGAAGACGAGGTCGAACAGGAACTTGTACAAAGCGGATCAACTCCGAAGGCAGCAGCGAGTTCAGGGCGCGGGCGCGGCCCGTCGAAGGAAGCGGGGTGGTGGGCGACGGGCGGGCATACGAGTGGGGGGCACCAATCCGGCTCCGGTGCCCCCCACTGCGGTGGTGCTACTTGCGGCCGGCGTTGATCAGCTCGGCGTGCTCCTGGAGCGACATCACTCCGACCTCGTCGCGCAGCAGCGCGTCCATGCCCTGGACCGCCGCGCCCATGGCCTGGACGGTGGTCAGGCAGGGCACCCCGCGGGAGACCGCCGCGGTGCGGATCTCGTAGCCGTCCAGGCGCCCGCCGGTGCCGTACGGCGTGTTGATGATCAGGTCGACCTCGCCGTCGTGGATCAGCTGGACGATGGTCTTCTCACCGTTCGGGCCCTCGCCCTCGCTGTGCTTGCGCACCAGCGTGGACGGGATGCCGCCACGCTGGAGCACCTCGGCGGTGCCGGCGGTGGCGAGCACCTCGAAGCCGAGGCCGACCAGCGCCCGGGCCGGGAAGACCAGGTTGCGCTTGTCCCGGTTGGCGACGGAGACGAAGACCTTGCCCTTGGTCGGCAGCGCGCCGTACGCGCCGGCCTGGGCCTTGGCGTAGGCGGTGCCGAAGACCTTGTCGATGCCCATGACCTCACCGGTCGAGCGCATCTCCGGGCCGAGCACGGTGTCCACGCCGCGGCCGTGGATGTCGCGGAAGCGGCTCCACGGCATCACGGCCTCCTTGACCGCGATCGGCGCGTCGGCCGGCAGCGTGCCGCCGTCGCCCTCGGCCGGGAGCAGGCCCTCGGCGCGCAGCTCGGCGATGGTGGCGCCGAGCGAGATCCGGGCGGCGGCCTTGGCCAGCGGCACCGCGGTCGCCTTGGAGGTGAACGGGACGGTGCGGGAGGCGCGCGGGTTGGCCTCCAGCACGTAGAGGATGTCCCCGGCCAGCGCGAACTGGATGTTGATCAGGCCGCGGACGCCGACACCGCGCGCGATGGCCTCGGTGGAGGTGCGCAGGCGCTTGATGTCGTAGCCGCCGAGGGTGATCGGGGGCAGCGCGCAGGCGGAGTCGCCGGAGTGGATGCCGGCCTCCTCGATGTGCTCCATGACGCCGCCGAGGTAGAGCTCGGTGCCGTCGTAGAGCGCGTCGACGTCGATCTCCACCGCGTCGTCCAGGAAGCGGTCGATCAGCACCGGGTGCTCGGAGATCAGACCGGCGTGCCGCTCCAGGTAGGAGGCGAGCGAGGCCTCGTCGTAGACGATCTCCATGCCGCGGCCGCCGAGCACGTAGGACGGGCGGGCCAGCACGGGGTAGCCGATCTCGTCGGCGATCGCCTTGGCCTCCGCGAAGGAGAAGGCGGTGCCGTGCTTGGGGGCGGGCAGCCCGGCGTCGCGCAGCACCCGGCCGAAGGCGCCGCGCTCCTCGGCGAGGTCGATCGCCTCGGGCTGGGTGCCGACGATCGGCACACCGTTGTCCTTGAGCGCCTGTGCCAGGCCCAGCGGGGTCTGGCCGCCGAGCTGGACGATCACACCGGCCAGCGGGCCGGCCTGCTGCTCGGCGTGGACGATCTCCAGCACGTCCTCCAGGGTGAGCGGCTCGAAGTAGAGCCGGTCGGAGGTGTCGTAGTCGGTGGAGACGGTCTCCGGGTTGCAGTTGACCATGACGGTCTCGAACCCGGCCTCGGCGAGCGCGAAGGAGGCGTGCACGCAGGAGTAGTCGAACTCGATGCCCTGGCCGATGCGGTTGGGGCCCGAGCCGAGGATGATCACGGCCGGCTTGGTGCGCGGGGCGACCTCGCTCTCCTCGTCGTAGGACGAGTAGAAGTACGGGGTCTTGGCGGCGAACTCAGCGGCGCAGGTGTCGACGGTCTTGAACACCGGGCGGATGCCGAGCGCGTGGCGCACCTCGCGGACGACGTCCGGGCGCAGGCCGCGGATCTCGCCGATCTGCTGGTCGGAGAAGCCGTGCCGCTTGGCGTGGCGCAGCAGCTCGGGGGTGAGCTCGGCGGCCTCCGCCAGCTCTCCGGCGATCTCGTCCAGCAGGAAGAGCTGGTCGACGAACCACGGGTCGATCTTCGTGTACTCGAAGACCTCCTCCGGGGTGGCGCCGGCCCGGATGGCGTCCATCACGGTGTTGATCCGGCCGTCGGTCGGCACGGTGGCCTTGACCAGCAGCTCGGTCTTGTCGCCGAGCGGGCCGGTCCAGCTGAACTGGGAGCCCTTCTTCTCCAGCGAGCGCAGCGCCTTCTGCAGCGCCTCGGGGAAGTTGCGGCCCATGGCCATGGCCTCGCCGACCGACTTCATGGTGGTGGTCAGCGTCGCGTCGGCGCTCGGGAACTTCTCGAACGCGAACCGCGGGACCTTGACCACGACGTAGTCGAGGGTCGGCTCGAAGGAGGCCGGGGTCTGCTCGGTGATGTCGTTGGGGATCTCGTCCAGGGTGTAGCCGACGGCCAGCTTGGCGGCGATCTTGGCGATCGGGAAGCCGGTGGCCTTGGAGGCGAGCGCCGAGGAGCGGGAGACGCGCGGGTTCATCTCGATGACGATGACCCGGCCGTCGACGGGGTTGACGGCGAACTGGATGTTGCAGCCGCCGGTGTCGACGCCGACCTCGCGGATCACGGCGATGCCGATGTCGCGCAGGATCTGGTACTCGCGGTCGGTGAGGGTCATCGCCGGGGCGACGGTGATCGAGTCACCGGTGTGCACGCCCATCGGGTCGAAGTTCTCGATGGAGCAGACGACCACGACGTTGTCGTTCTTGTCGCGCATCAGCTCCAGCTCGTACTCCTTCCAGCCGAGGATGGACTCCTCCAGGAGCACCTCGGTGGTCGGCGAGAGGGCCAGGCCCTGGCCGGCGATGCGGCGCAGGTCCTCCTCGTCGTGGGCGAAGCCGGAGCCGGCGCCGCCCATGGTGAAGGAGGGGCGCACCACGACCGGGTAGCCGCCGAGCGTGTCGACGCCGGCCAGCACCTCGTCCATGGTGTGGCAGATGACCGAGCGGGCGGACTCGCCGTGGCCGATCTTGGCCTTGACGGCCTCGACGACGCCCTTGAACAGCTCGCGGTCCTCGCCCTTGTTGATCGCCACGACGTCGGCGCCGATCAGCTCGACGCCGTACTTCTCCAGCGTGCCGGCGCTGTGCAGCGAGATCGCGGTGTTGAGCGCGGTCTGGCCGCCCAGGGTCGGCAGCAGCGCGTCGGGGCGCTCCTTGGCGATGATCTTCTCGACGAAGTCCGGGGTGATCGGCTCGACGTAGGTGGCGTCGGCGATCTCCGGGTCGGTCATGATCGTGGCCGGGTTGGAGTTGACCAGCACGACCCGCAGGCCCTCGGCCTTGAGGACGCGGCAGGCCTGGGTGCCCGAGTAGTCGAACTCGGCGGCCTGGCCGATGACGATCGGGCCGGAGCCGATCACCAGGACGGACTTGATGTCAGTGCGCTTAGGCACGCTGGCCCTCCATGAGCTTCACGAAGCGGTCGAACAGGTAGGCGGCGTCGTGCGGGCCGGCGGCCGCTTCGGGGTGGTACTGCACGCTGAAGGCGGGGACGTCGAGTGCCTGCAGGCCCTCGACCACGTCGTCGTTGAGGCAGACGTGGGAGACCTCGACCCGCCCGTAGGGGGTGTCGCTCACCTTGTCCAGCGGCGCGTTCACGGCGAAGCCGTGGTTGTGGGCGGTCACCTCGACCTTGCCGGTGGTGCGGTCCTGCACCGGCTGGTTGATGCCGCGGTGGCCGTACTTGAGCTTGTAGGTGCCGAAGCCGAGGGCGCGGCCGAGGATCTGGTTGCCGAAGCAGATCCCGAAGAACGGGGTCGCCCGCTCCAGCACGCCCTGCGCGACGGCGACCTGGTGGTCGGCGGTGGCCGGGTCGCCCGGGCCGTTGGAGAAGAACACGCCGTCGGGGTTGACCGCGTAGACGTCCTCCAGCGTGGAGCCGGCCGGCAGCACGTGCACCTCGATGCCGCGCTCGGCCATCCGCTGCGGGGTCATCGCCTTGATGCCGAGGTCCAGCGCGGCGACGGTGAACTTCTTCTCACCGACGGCGGGCACGATGTAGGGCTCGGTGGTGGCGACCTCGGCGCAGAGGTCGGCGCCCTTCATCTCGGGCGACTGCTGCACCCGGGCGAGCAGGGCGGCCGGGTCGGCCAGCGCCTCGCCGGAGAAGATGCCGCAGCGCATCGCGCCGCGCTCGCGCAGGTGGCGGGTCAGCGCGCGGGTGTCGATGCCCCTGATGCCGACGACGCCCTGGCGGGTCAGCTCCTCGTCCAGCGAGCGGCGGGAGCGCCAGTTGGACGCCACCCGGGCGGGGTCGCGCACGACGTAGCCGGCCACCCAGATCTGCTTGGACTCGTCGTCCTCGTCATTCCAGCCGGTGTTGCCGATCTGCGGCGCGGTCATCACGACCACCTGGCGGTGGTACGACGGGTCGGTGAGGGTCTCCTGGTAGCCGGACATGCCGGTGTTGAAGACCGCCTCGCCGAAGGTCTCGCCGGTGGCGCCGTAGGCCTGGCCGCGGAAGGTCCGGCCGTCCTCCAGGACGAGCACGGCCGGGATGCGCTCCCGCCGTTGGCGCTGCGTGGTGGGGGCAGGTGCGGTCATTGCGCGGCCTCTTCCGTCTTCTTCGTCTTCGTAGTACGTGTTGCGAGCTCGTTGATCGCCTCGACCCAGGCGGCGTGCTCATCGGGGTGGTCGGCCCGGAAGCCGGAGTCCAGCTCGGCGCCCTCGTGGGCCCAGGTGACGACGAGCAGTCCGGAGGGGACGACCTTTCCGGCGATCCCGGAGTCCGTCCGGGCACCGGTGAGGTGCTCGGCCGGGATCCAGAAGTCGACGTCGCCGGGGCGCTGCACCAGCAGGCCGTCCGCGCCGAGGGTGAGGTCGGCCCGGCTGCGGGTCCCCAGGCCGTGCGCGACGACCCGGTCCAGCCAGTTCCCGGCGGTGGTGGTGCCGTGGTACCGGCCGCTGGTCTCCAGGATGGTGCGTCCGGCGCGGGCCGGCACGGCGGGCAGCGGCGGGATCCCGGACTGCAGGGTGCGCCGCCAGTTCCAGCCCTGGCGCATCAGCCAGTAGACCAGGCCGATGATGATCAGCAGCCCGATCGACCAGCCGATGTAGCCCGGCCAGTCGGTGACCTTCGCCTGTTCCCTGGCGAGCGTGGCGTAGCCGGTCACACCAGGCCGCCCTGCTCCGCCAGCTCGCCGGCCAGCACGGTGGCGCGACCGCGCAGGAAGGTGGCGTGCACCCGTCCGGGCAGGTCCATGCCCTTGTAAGGGGTGTTGCGGCTGCGGGTGGCGAAGGTCTCGGGGTTCACGGCACCACGGTACGCGGGATCGAACAGCACCAGGTTCGCGGGCTCACCCACCGAGATCGGCCGGCCGTGGCCGGTGAGACGGCCGATCCGGGCCGGGCGGTGCGACATCCGGTCCGCGACGCCCTCCCAGTTCAGCAGGCCGGTGTCGACCATGGTCTGCTGGACGACCGACAGCGCGGTCTCCAGGCCGACCATGCCCATCGCGGCCACGGCCCACTCGCAGTCCTTGTCCTCGGCCGGGTGCGGCGCGTGGTCGGTGGCGACGGCGTCGATGGTGCCGTCGGCCAGCGCCTTGCGCAGTGCCTGGACGTCCTCGGCGGTGCGCAGCGGCGGGTTCACCTTGTACACCGGGTCGTAGGAGCGGACCAGCTCGTCGGTGAGCAGCAGGTGGTGCGGGGTGACCTCGGCGGTGACGTCCCAGCCCTTGGACTTGGCCCAGCGGACGATCTCGACCGAGCCGGCCGTGGAGAGGTGGCAGACGTGCAGCCGGGAGCCGACGTGCGCGGCGAGCAGCACGTCGCGGGCGATGATCGACTCCTCGGCGACGGCCGGCCAGCCGCCCAGCCCGAGCTCGCCGGAGACCTGGCCCTCGTTCATCTGGGCGCCCTCGGTCAGCCGCGGCTCCTGGGCGTGCTGGGCGACGACGCCGTCGAAGGCCTTGACGTACTCCAGGGCGCGGCGCATCAGCACCGCGTCGTCCACGCACTTGCCGTCGTCGGAGAAGACCCGGACGCCGGCCGCGGACTCGTGCATCGCGCCGAGCTCGGCGAGCTTCTTGCCCTCCAGGCCGACGGTGACGGCGCCGACCGGCTGCACGTCGCAGTAGCCGGCCTCCTGGCCGAGCCGCCAGACCTGCTCGACCACACCGGCGGTGTCGGCCACCGGGGTGGTGTTGGCCATCGCGTGCACGGCGGTGAAGCCGCCCATCGCGGCGGCCTGGGTGCCGGTGAGCACGGTCTCGGCGTCCTCGCGGCCGGGCTCGCGCAGGTGGGTGTGGAGGTCGACCAGGCCGGGCAGGGCGATCATGCCGGTGGCGTCGATCTCGATGTCCGCCTCGACCGCCAGACCGGTGCCGATCGCCTGGACGACACCGTCGGCGAGGTGGAGGTCCTGCGGGGCGCCGCCCAGGATCCTGGCGTTGCGGATCAGGTAGCTGACCATGTTGTCGGTTCGCTCGCTTCGGTCGTTCACTGAGCGGTCTCCACGGAGTCGGTGCGGGGGGCGGCGGGGGCGTCGGCGAGGGTGGCGCCGCCGAGCAGCAGGTACAGGACGGCCATCCGGACGGAGACGCCGTTGGCGACCTGCTCGACCACGGTGCAGCGCGGCGAGTCGGCGACCTCGGCGGTGATCTCCATGCCGCGGACCATCGGGCCGGGGTGCATCACGATGGCGTGCCCGGGCAGCTGGGCCATCCGGATGCCGTTCATGCCGTAGCGGCGGCTGTACTCGCGCTCGGTCGGGAAGAACGCGGCGTTCATCCGCTCGCGCTGCACCCGCAGCATCATCAGCGCGTCGGTCTTGGGCAGCACGCTGTCGAGGTCGTAGCTGACCTCGCAGGGCCAGTTCTCGATGCCGATCGGCAGCAGGGTCGGCGGGGCGACGAAGGTCACCTGGGCGCCGAGGGTGGTCAGCAGGTGCACGTTGGAGCGGGCGACCCGGCTGTGCAGGATGTCGCCGACGATGGTGACCCGGCGCCCGGCCAGGTCGTTGCCGAGGCCGGCGTTGAGGTGGCGGCGCATGGTGAAGGCGTCGAGCAGCGCCTGGGTGGGGTGCTCGTGGGTGCCGTCACCGGCGTTGATCACGCTGCCGTGCAGCCAGTCGGACTGGGCCAGCCGGGCCGGCGCGCCCGAGGCGTGGTGGCGGATGACGACCGCGTCGGCACCCATCGCCTGGAGGGTCAGCGCGGTGTCCTTGAGGCTCTCGCCCTTGGAGACGGACGAGCCCTTGGCGGAGAAGTTGATGACGTCCGCGGACAGTCGCTTCTCCGCGGCCTCGAAAGAGGTCTTGGTGCGGGTGGAGTCCTCGAAGAACAGGTTGACGACGGTGCGGCCGCGCAGCGTGGGGAGCTTCTTGACGGCCCGGCCGGAGAGCTGGGCGAGCTCCTCGGCGGTGTCCAGGATCAGCAGCGCGTCGTCGCGGCTGAGATCGGCGGCGGAGACGAGGTGGCGCTTCACGCGGGCTACTCCGGGAGGTGCGGTTCGGTGGGCTGGGAGGCCAGGGCCTGCGAGCTGCGGGAGGCGTGGTCGCGGTCGCCGACCAGGACGGCGTCCACGCCGTCGGTGTCGGCCAGGCGGACCTGCACGGCCTCGCGCAGCGAGGTGGGGAGGTTCTTGCCCACGTAGTCGGCCCGGATCGGCAGCTCGCGGTGGCCGCGGTCGACCAGGACGGCGAGCTGCACGGCGCGCGGGCGGCCGATGTCGCTCAGCGCGTCGAGCGCGGCGCGGATGGTGCGGCCGGAGAACAGCACGTCGTCGACGAGGATGACGAGCTTGCCGTCGATGCCACCGGGCGGGATCTCGGTGTGCTCCAGGGCGCGGGCGGGCTTCAGCCGCAGGTCGTCCCGGTACATGGTGATGTCCAGGGTGCCCAGCGGGATGTCGCGCCCGGTGATCTGGGCCAGCCGGCCGTGCAGGCGGCGGGCGAGGTGGACGCCCCTGGTGTGGATGCCGAGCAGCACGACGTCCTCCGCGCCCTTGGCGCGCTCGACGATCTCGTGCGCTATCCGGGTGACGACCCGGGCGATGTCCGTGCCGTCCAGCACCTGGTGCGGCGGTCGCGGCGTCTGTTCCTGGTGTGTGGTCATGCCGAAGCGGACCTCCTTCCCCGCCTCACTGGACGGGCCTTAAAGGATGTCTGGGATTCGCCCCCGCCGACCGGGCGCGGGCTTCGGGTCATCCTATCAGCGCGCCGGGAGGCAAACGGACCTCCATCATTCCGCTTCACCGGGTTCATGCACCGGACGCGCCGACGATGCGGGCCATTCGCACGACTGCCCCATTCGGCTTGACGCAACTACTTACTCTACGTAACCTCACAGTGAGTTACGAGACAGGCGTCGAACCCACCGGTAACGACGCCGGCAACGCCCGTGACCCACCACTGAACGCGAAGCAATCTCGTCCGGGGAGATCAATGTCCAGCGACTACGCGAAGCAGCTCGGAGGCAAGCTCCGAGCGATCCGCACTCAGCAGGGGCTCTCCCTGCACGGTGTCGAGGAGAAGTCCCAGGGGCGCTGGAAGGCAGTCGTCGTCGGCTCGTACGAGCGCGGCGACCGTGCGGTCACCGTGCAGCGGCTGGCCGAACTCGCCGAGTTCTACGGCGTGCCGGTGCAGGAGCTCCTGCCCGGCGGCACCCCCGGCGGCGCGGCCGAGCCGCCGCCGCGCCTGGTCCTCGACCTGGAGAGACTGACCCAGGTCCCGTCGGAGAAGGCCGGACCGCTGCAGCGCTACGCTGCGACGATCCAGAGCCAGCGCGGCGACTACAACGGCAAGGTCCTCTCGATCCGCCAGGACGACCTGCGCACGCTGGCCGTGATCTACGACCAGTCGCCGTCGATCCTCACCGAGCAGCTGATCTCCTGGGGCGTACTCAACCCCGACGCGCGCCGGGCGGTGCGCGAGGAGGACGCGAGCTGACGCTCGCCCGCACCCGGTTCCCCCCGCGGGGACCGAGCACTGGCAAGCAGAAACGTCACGGCGCGGTGCCCCGGACCCGGGGTTCCGCGCCTTGGCGTTCCCTGCTGCCACCGGCTCAGCAGACCGTCCCCAGGCTGTAGCCCGGCTGCGCCGCGACCCCGTCCAGCCGCACCGGGCGGGCGGCCGGCGCCCAGTCCGGCCCGCCGCTCGACCAGGCCCAGGCGGCCGGCAGGTACTCCCCGCAGGAGGCCGCCGAGCCCTGCGAGCCGTGCAGCACCGCGACGGCCGGCAGCTCCAGCGCCAGCCCGGCGCAGAGCACGGCGCAGACCAGCTCCAGGTCCTCGTCGTTGATCCGCACCACGCCGTCCTCCCACTGCAGGACCCGGGCCGCCGCGGCCAGCCGCCCGCCCGGCGCGTCCACCCGCAGGCGCAGCTCGTACACTCCGGCGCCCGCGCCGACCAGCATCCGGCGGAAGACCTCGGCGCCGCGCTGGTAGGCGGCCCGCACCCAGCGCGCGTGCTCCTCGTCGATCTCCTCCGCACCCCCGTACAGCCCGCCGTCGAGCAGCAGGTCGGCGTGGCAGAGCGTCAGCCCGTTCTCCCGGGCGCGGACCAGCCGCGGCACGAAGTCCCCCGCCAGTTCCTCGCCCTGGTAGGGCAGCAGCTGGGTCTGCAGCGGCGGGTTGACCAGGTAGCGGTCGCGGGCGGCGGGCTCGGCCGGGTCCAGGCCGTGCAGCAGGCAGAACTCCTCGAAGTCCTGCGGGTGGAACATCCGGGCCCGGACGGTCTCGAACCGCTCCAGCGCGTCCGCCAGCAGCTCGGCGGTGTCGGCCAGGTAGTACTCGTAGTCGGGGGCGTCGCAGACCCCCCGGGCGCGGGCCCGCGCGAAGTCCGCGGCGTTGGTGAGCACCCCGAGGACGACCGCCTGCTCGGTCCCGTCGACCCGCCGCGGCCGGTGCGGCGCCCGGGGCGCGGGGCGCAGGCCGCCGGCCGTGCAGTCGGAGTTGCGGCGGGCGCGGCCCTTGCGGCTGGTCATCGGTGGCTCCTTGCGTCGGCGGGCGGCTGTCGGGTGGTCACGGTCAGCGGCTGGGCTCGCCGCTGACCGTGTTACTCCCCAGTTCCGCGCGCCACACACGTACGGCGTGTCACAGGAATGTAACCACCGGTAATAGGCCGCACGGCGACCTCAGCGCGACGACCTCGGCGCAACAGCCTCAGCGCGGCACCCGGGCCAGCTGGCGGGACTGGGCGACCAGGCGGCCGGCCTCGTCCCAGACCTCGGCGTCCTCCTCGAAGTAGCCGCCGGCCACGTTGCGGGTGGAGTGGACCACCCGCAGCCAGCCCGGTGCGGGCTTGGCCCGCAGGTGGACGGTCAGTTCGACGGTCGGGGCCCAGCCGGGCAGGCCGAGGTCGAAGGTGACCGGCGGCAGCGCGTCGGCGACCAGCAGGAGCAGCAGCGGGTCGGGCTCGCGGCCGTCGGCGAGCCGGAACCAGCCCTGGATCCGGCCGTTGCCGGAGGGCTGGCCGAGCGCCCAGCCGACGGTGGCCGGGTCGAGCCGCAGGTCGAAGCGCTCCAGCAGGGCGGCCTGCTCGATCAGCTGCCTGGGCGCGTGCTCGACGCCGATGCACTGGTCCGGCGGCGGCAGCTGCGGCGGGGTCGCGGTGGTGCGCACCTCGCCGTCGGCGGTGGCGAGGTCGCCGTGACTGGCGACCACGCGCAGGCGTTCGACGCCGTCCTGGCTGAGCGAGGCGGTGCCGGTGGACAGCCCGCGGCCGGTGCGCAGCACCTCGGTGCGGACGGTGGCCGGGCCGGGGGTGGAGGCGGACAGGTAGTAACCACTGATCGACACCGGGTCGGGGTGCTGTCCGTGCTCCAGCGACAGCGCGTGTCCGGCCACGGCGAGCAGCAGCCCGCCGTTGACCCCGCCGCCGACCTGCCAGCCGGCGCCGAGCTCGGCCTCGTAGCGGCCGGCTTCCTCGGGGTGTCTGGTGAGGGCGATGCCCCGGTCGAACTCGCTGCGGGTCGCGGTGGTCATGGGTGTGGCCTGCCCTTCGGGTCGCTGACGGGTTCACCAGCGAAGTTACTGACGAGTAGGCTCCACATTACGCCCCACGGGTGAAACGCGAAACGGCCGCCGGACCCGAAGACATCGGGTCCGACGGCCGTCGGCGGGCATCACCGGCTACCGGCGGATGCTCGGCTTCAGCTCCAGGAAGCGGGCGAGCATGCCGTTGACGAAGGCCGGGGAGTCGTCCGTGGAGAACTCCTTGGCGATCTCGACGGACTCGTCCAGGACGACCGCGTCCGGAACGCCGTCCTCCCAGATCAGCTCGTACGCGCCGAGCCGCAGGACGTTGCGGTCCACGATCGGCATCCGGTCGAGGGTCCAGCCCACCGCGTACTGCTCGATCAGGTCGTCGATGCGACGCGCGTGCTGGACGTACCCCTCGATGAGCTCCATGGTGTACTCGCCCACCTGCGGGGTGCCCTCGTCGGGCTTGGGCTCGCGGGCGCGGGCCACCCAGTCGGCGAGGACCTGCTGCGGGTCGACCCCGCGGTGGTCGGCCTCGAAGAGGATCTGGAAGGCCCGAGTGCGGGCCTTGCTACGTGCGGCCGACACGGACTTACTTCACCCGGCCGAGGTAGCTGCCGTCGCGGGTGTCGACCTTGACCTTCTCGCCGGTGACGACGAAGAGCGGGACCTGGATCTCGGCACCGGTCTCCAGGGTGGCCGGCTTGGTGCCACCGGTGGAGCGGTCGCCCTGGACGCCCGGCTCGGTGTGGGAGATCTCGAGCTCGACGGAGGTCGGGAGCTCGATGTAGAGCACCGCGCCCTCGTTGGTCGCGACGAGGGCCTCGAAGCCCTCCAGCAGGTAGTTGGCGGCGTCACCGACGACGGCCGGCTCGATGGTGAGCTGGTCGTAGGTGTCCATGTCCATGAACACGAAGTTCTCGCCGTCCTTGTACGAGAACTGCATGCCGCGCTTGTCGACGTTGGCGGTCTCGACCTTGGTGCCGGCGTTGAAGGTCTTGTCGACGACCTTGCCCGTCAGGACCTCCTTGAGCTTCGTACGCACGAAGGCCGGGCCCTTGCCGGGCTTGACGTGCTGGAACTCGACGACGGACCAGAGCTTGCCGCCCTCCAGCTTGAGGACCATGCCGTTCTTGAGATCGTTCGTGGAAGCCACGGGCGCACTAACTCCTGGATATAGCTGTCAAGGAACCAAGGGCCGCGTCCTGTCGCCGACGGCCTTCGGGGGCCGCCGTCACAGGGCGAGGAGCTCCTTGGTGGTGATGGTGAGCAGCTCGGGCCCGCCCTCTTCGATGGGGCGCACGACGAGCGTGTCCTCGATCCGGACCCCGCCCTTGCCCGGGAGGTGGACCCCTGGGCCGACGGTGACCGGCACGCGGCTGTCCAGTTTACCCATGTCCGACGGACCGAGGCGCGGCGCCTCCCTGATCTCCAGCCCGATGCCGTGGCCCACCGGGTGCGGAGAGGCCTCGGTGTGGCCGGCAGCTTCCAGGACCTGCCGGGCGACCCGGTCGGGTACGCACTGCTCCACGCCCGGGCCGAGGGCCTCCCGACCGGCCCGTTGGGCGCGGAAGACCAGCCGGTGCAGCTCGACCTGCCAGGGCGCCGGGGCGGCGCCGATCACGAAGGTCCGGGCGGTCGAGACGCCGTAGCCGCGGTACTGGGCGCCCATCACCACGGTGAGGAAGTCGCCCTCCTCCACCCGGCGGTCGGTCGGCTGGTGGGCGGGCTGGCCGGAGTGGCTGCCGGTGCCGACCGACACCGGGAAGGCCGCCCGGTCCGCGCCGTGGTCGATCATCCGGCGCTCCAGCTCCATCGCCAGGTGCCGCTCGGTCCGGCCGACCAGGATCGACTCCAGCAGCTCGCCGAGCGCCTGGTCGGCGATCTCGGCGGCGATCCGCAGGTCCGCGATCTCGTGCTCGTCCTTGACCACCCGCAGCCGCTCCACCACCTGGCCGAGGTCCGCCAGCCGGGCCCCCTCCACCAGTCCCGCGACCGCGCGGTGCCGGGTGACGGTCAGGTCGTGCTCCTCCACCGCCAGCTCCCGCACCCCCAGCCGCCCCGCGGCGGCCGCGGCGGCCAAAGCGGTGTCCGCCCCGGCCGACACCGGCACCTGGGTGACGTCCGCGGCGATCAGGTGCTCCCCCGCATCGTCCGGCGGCAGGTCGTCCGGCAGCGACAGCAGCGCCCGTTCCCCGGTCAGCAGCAAGGTCGCCCCGCAGGGCGCGCAGCCCGTCAGATACCGCACGTTCGCCGCCCGGGTGATCAGCGCCGCATCGGCCCCGGCCGCACTGCAGTGCTCCCTCACCCGCTCCCGCCGCCCCGCGTACGCATCCGCCATGCGTCGAGCCTACGAACCCCCGGCCCGAACCGCCCGCCGAGCACCCCGACGGACGCGCCGACACCCCACTGCGCCCCCCGCGCCCCTCCCGGACCGGAGCGGCGCCCCCACGGCACCGCCCCGGACCACCCTCACCGGGCGGAGCCCACACCCCGCCCGGCGGCAACCGGCCGACGCCCGGGCCCCACAGCCCGCACCCGGCCACCCCGCCGGACAGGCGCTACGGGGTGCCCGGTTCGAGCAGGCCCCGGCGGTAGGCCGGGACGAGGTTCTGCGGGACGAGCATCTCCCGCCCGTTCAGGGTGATCGGGACGAGCCTGGGGGCGGTCGCCTTCCACTGGGCGCGGCGGTGCCGGGTGTTGCTGCGGGAGGTCTTGCGCTTGGGGACTGCCATCGGGGGCTCCTAACGGGTGGTGCCGGAGGCTACGGGAGGAGGGCCGTGTCGTCGAGGCACTCGGCGCCGGCCGCGATCAGCGGGTCGGGTCGGGGCTTCGGCGTCATGGGTCGGGTGCGCATCGGCGCTCCTTCAGTGGACGGGGTCCGATCAGTGGACGGGATCGAGGAGGTCCTGGAAGGCGTCCGGGAGGGCCTTCCAGCCGGGTTCGCCGGCAGCCAGTTCGGAGTCGGTGAGCAGGCAGGAGTCGAGCAGTCCGGTGATGCCGTCGACGTCCAGGCCCTCCGCGGTGAAGCTGAGCTGCTGCACCCGGTCGCCGTGCAGCGGGTGCCAGTCGAGGGCGGCGGCGGCGCGCCGGGCCGGCGGGTAGAGGTCCCAGGCCGCGTCGGGCAGGGAGGTGAGCCACGGCCCGCACTCCTCGACCGCGAGGTTGGCCCCGGCCGCGTCCCAGGCGAGCATCAGGTCGGGCCGGTTGGCGAGCCAGAACCGGCCGCGGCTGCGCTGGGCGGCCGGGACGAGCAGTTCGAGGGCCCGGTGCAGCCGTTCCGGGTGCAGGGGGCGGCGGCGTTCCCAGACCAGGGTGGTCACCCCGGCCTCGTCGCTTTCCTGGGGGAGCAGCGCGATCGCCGGGTTGACGCGGTCGCGGGCGGCGGCCACGTCGAAGCCGCCGAGGGCGGCCCGGGTGAGCGCGCCGGTGCCGAGCCGCACCACCCGGGCCGTCGGGTGGAGCTGGCGCAGCAGGGCGAGCCCCGGCGCGTGCGCCGTGGCTCGCGGCACGGCGAGGGTGGTGGCGTACTCGACCTGGTGGGCGAGCGCCTCGGCGCGGGTGCGCTCGTCCCGGTCGGCGGTGTGCTCACCGTGCTCCACCAGCTCGTCGGAGACGGAGAGTTCGCCGATCAGCCGGTCCGGGTCGACGGCGGTGACCACGCCCGCGAGCTCGATCGCGCTCTCCACGGGCCGGCCGTCCACCTCGGCCCCGGCGAGCACCTCGACGGCGGGGTGCGGGTCGCTGCCGCCCCAGAGTTCCACCACCGCGAGCCCGTACCGGCCCCCGTCGGCGAGGGCCAGCAGCCGGGGCAGCAGGTCCTCGCGCAGGGCGCAGCAGGCGCAGTCGTTCACCAGCGGGACCGAGTCGGTGTCGAACGCCCCGCCCGCGTCGCGCAGTTCGCGGTGGACGAGGCCCTGCGAGGCGTCCCGCAGGTCGTGCCGCAGCACCACGGCGTCCACCGCGCCTGCCGTCAACTCCTGGACGGCGGCCCGCCGTTCGTCCTGGTGCAGCCCGGCGACCACCACCACCGGGAGCCTGGTCCCGTCCATGCCGCTCACCAACTCGCCTTGCGGACGCCCGGCAGATGTCCGGCGTGGGCGTGGACGCGCAGGTTGACCCGGGAGAGGCCGAAGGCGCGCAGGTAGCCGCGGGGCCGGCCGTCGACGGCGTCGCGGTTGCGGACCCTGGTGGCGCTCGCGTCGCGGGGCTGTCGGGCGAGTTCGGCCTGGGCGGCGGCGCGCTCGGCGGGGGCGGTGCCGGGGTGGGCGATGATCCGCTTGAGTTCGGCCCGGCGCTCGGCGTAGCGGGCGACGACGACGCGGCGCTGCTCGTTCTTGGCGATCTTGCTCTGCTTGGCCATCAGACCTTCCCCCCTCGGGCGCGGATGCGGGCGACGGCGGCCTCGACGCCGATCGTGTCGACGGTCTTGATCCCCTTGGCGCTCAGTACGAGCCGGACATAGCGGCCCTCGCTGGGCAGCCAGTAGCGCTTGCGCTGGATGTTGGGGTCGAAGCGGCGCGGGGTGCGGCGGTGCGAGTGCGAGATCGCGTTGCCGAAGCCGGGCCGACGGCCGGTGAGCCGGCAGTGGGCGGACATGGGTGCTCCCTGGCGTCCGGGAATGGGCAGGACGGAGGTCACGTTACACCAGATGAAAATGACATCCATTTCGATGTACGGTTTCGACCCAGCCCCGCGAACCCCGCACCCCGAGGCCCCAGGAGGACGCCCGATGGCCCGCAGCGAACTGCGCCCCGTGATCAAACTCCGCTCCACCGCCGGCACCGGCTACACGTACGTGACCCGCAAGAACCGCCGGAACGACCCGGACCGGATGGTCCTGCGCAAGTACGACCCGGTCGCGGGCCGACACGTCGACTTCCGCGAAGAGCGCTGACACCCAGCCCAGGAGGAGCCCCGCCATGAAGCCCGGAATCCACCCCGCCTACCGCCCGGTCGTCTTCCGCGACAAGGTCGGCGACCTCGCCTTCCTGACCCGGTCGACCGCCACCAGCGACCGCACGGTCGAGTGGGAGGACGGCAACACCTACCCGGTGATCGACGTCGAGATCTCCTCGGCGAGCCACCCCTTCTACACCGGCCAGTCCCGGGTGCTCGACACCGCCGGCCGGGTCGAGCAGTTCCGCCGCCGGTACGGCGACCGGCACTGACCGCGCACGAGAGCGGCGCCCCCTTCCCCAGGGGGCGCCGCTCTCGGCACGTGTGCGCAGGAGGCCCTCAGCGCGGCGACGGCACCGACACCGACACCGCCGGCCTGCTGCCCGCGCTGCGCTCCCGACCTCCGCTGCTCACCGGCGCCGGGCTCGCCGTGGCGGGCACGCCGCTGCTCGCGGCGGCGTGAGCCCGTTCGCTACTGCTTCGCGGGCGTCCAGCGCTTCTCGACGCCCGCCAGCTTCCAGTACGCGATGGCGATCGCCCACACCACCACGAACAGCCCGGCGATCGCGTAGCCCACGTTGTCCAGCGAGATGTCCGCGATGAACCCGGTCACCGGGTCGGTCAGGTCGAGCTTCTCGTGCAGCACGCCGACCAGCTCGATGGTGCCGATGATGAAGGCCACCGCGATCGACAACCCAGTGATGGTCAGGTTGTAGTACACCTTGCGCACCGGGTTGGAGAAGGCCCACTGGTACGCGAAGTTCATGAACGTCCCGTCCAGGGTGTCGAACAGGCTCATTCCGGCCGCGAACAGCAGCGGCAGGCAGATGATCGCGTACCAGGGCAGCCCGGCCGCCGCGCCCGAACCGGCCATCACCATCAGGGTGACCTCGGTCGCGGTGTCGAAGCCCAGGCCCAGCACCATGCCGACCGGGAACATCTGCCCGGGCCGGGTGATCGAGCGGGTCGCCCGGTTCAGGATCCGGGCCATGAAGCCCCGGGAGTTGAGGTGCTCCTCCAGCTCCGCCTCGTCGTACCGCCCGGCCCGCATCGAGCGGAACACCTTGAGGATGCCGAGCAGCGCTGCCAGGTTGAGCGCGCCGATCAGGTACAGGAAGGCGCCGGAGGCCGTGGTGCCGACCACCCCGAGCCACTTGTGGGTGGCCGAGTCGTCATCCATCAGCGTGTTCGCCAGCTGGGCGCCGCCCGCCACCAGGGCGGCCATGATGACCACCATCGAGGAGTGGCCGAGGGCGAACCAGAAGCCGACCGAGACCGGCCGCTTGCCGTCCGCCATCAGCTTGCGGGTGGTGTTGTCGATCACCGCGATGTGGTCGGCGTCGAAGGCGTGCCGCATGCCGAGGGTGTAGGCGGTGATGCCCAGGCCCACCCCGAAGACCTGGGTGCCGACGGCGTAGTTGTGGGGCGCCACCAGGAAGAAGAGGGTCCCGAAGGCCACCACGTGCATGGCCAGGATCACCCCCATCAGCCCGGCGGTACGGACGGTGTCCTCGCGCTTCCACCGGAAGGTGGGCAGTACGGAGGGGGCGGCGCCGGCCTCGGCGGGCGCGGCGGTTTCGGGCAGGGTCATCTTCGGATCACGCTCCAGCACCTCGTGGAATGACTTCGTGAGATGCCGTGGCCGGTCTCCTGGCTTACGGGGCTTCCGGGCCCGCCTTCCCAAGCGCACGAAGCGCCCAGTGGCATGTGGGTCCGGACTTCTCTCCCCCGATCACAGTGGCGAGGGCCGCTCCGGAACAGGACCCGTTGAGGGTCCGTCACCGGTATTCCCGAGCACCACGGCGGGGAACACCGTAGGGGCAGGGCACCACCCTCGCAAGGTTGCGCACCTGTGCAGGTGTCCAGGATCACAGGTCGTGAGCTGCCAGAATGTCCGCATGCATCTCGTACCGGCCGACCGCGCGGGCCACCGCACCATCGACGGGCACCGGGTCTGCGAGGCCATCGCCGCCATCGGGGACACCGTCCACGTCCGCTCCTGGGCCGAGCGGTTCTCCCTGCTCGCCGACCCCGGACGGCTCGCCCTGCTGCTCGCCCTGCACCGGGCCGGCCCGCTCGCCGTCAGCGACCTGGCGGTCGCCACCGGCATGCGCGACCCCGCCGTCTCCCAGGCACTGCGGCTGCTCCGCACGGCCGGCGTGGTCACCGGGGACAAGGACGGACGCGTGGTGCGCTACCGGCTCGTGGACGACGCCCTGCGCCCCCTCCTCGACGAGTGCGCCGCCGCCGAGCACGAGGAGCCCCACGAGGAGCCGACCGCGGCGGCGGGCTGACCACGGCAGCGGACCGGCCCCGACGACGGACTGACCGACACTCGGCAAACCGCGCCACGGGCGCAGCCGGATGAGTACGATCACGATGTGCCGTCCCACCCCCACGTCTGGCCCGCCGACCGCTGGAACACCCGCCCGGTCAAGGCCCGCGTGCTGGCGGTCGCCCGCACCCTCACCTCGGCGACCCGGGTCCTGGACGTCCTCGCCCTGCTCGACCCCGACGGCATCGAGCACTACTTCACCGTCAACCCCGGCTCCGCCTTCGCCGACCGTGCCCTGGACGACTACCTCCGCGGCCTGCCCGGCTACACCGTGCTGGACTGGGAGGACGCCGTCCTCCGCCGCTTCGACCTGGCGGTCTCCTGTGCCGTCCACGCCTCCATGCACCGGCTGGACGCCCGTCTGGTCGTCCTCCCGCACGGCGCCGGCTACAACCGCCTGGTCACCGAGTCCACCGGCGACGCGGTCAGCTCCGCCGGCCTCTCGCGCAACGAACTCACCCACCGCGGACGGGTGTTCGTCGACGTCCTCGGCCTCTCCCACCCCGAGCAGCTGGACCGGCTCAGGGCCTCCTGTCCCGAGGCGCTGGACGTCGCCCGGGTCGTCGGCGACCCGTGCTTCGACCGGATGCTGCGCAGCCGACGCTCCCGCGACGGCTACCGCGCCGCGCTCGGCGCCGTCGACGGCCGCCGGCTCGTCGTCGTCGACTCCACCTGGAGCGAGCACTCGTTATTCGGCCGCCACCATGACCTGCCGCAGCGACTGGTCCGCCAACTGCCCGCCGACGAGTACACGGTGGCCGTCGTGCTGCACCCGAACATCTGGAGCCGGCACAACCCCGTGGCCCTGCTCGACGACGCCCTGCGGATGGGCCTGCGCCTCGTCCCGCCCCACCAGGGCTGGCAGGCCGCGCTGGTCGCCGCCGATGTCCTGATCGGCGACCACGGCTCGGTCTCCGTCTACGGCGCCGCCCTGAAACACCCCACGATGATCGTCGCCACCGGCGCCGCCGAACTCGACCCGCGCTCCCCCGGCTACGCCTTCGGCCAGACCGCACCCCTGCTCGACCCCGACGGCGACCTCGCCGCCCAGCTCGAACTCGCCCTGACCCAGGCCTCGGACGACCGCACCGACCTGACCGACATCACCGACCGCTCGCTCGCCCACCACGGCGAATCCGCCCGGCTGCTGCGCCCGCTGCTCTACTCCTTCCTCGACGGCCTCGACGAACCCGCCCACGAACCGGTCCTCCGGCCCTATCCCAAGCCCGTGCCCACCTCTGGAGTCGGCGACGGGCCCACCGCGTACGACGTCGAGGGCAAGAGCGAGGGGACCGAGGTCAGCCTGCGCCGCTACCCCTTCCAATTCCAACCCGGGGGCCACACGCCACGCGGGTTCCACGCGCTCACCGACGACCACCCCGACGACGAGCTGCGGTACACCGCCGAAGTCCTCGCCCGCACCGAGCCGCACGCCGAACGCCCCGCCGTCGACTGGCTCGCCGACATCGCCCTCGAACTGCCCGGCCTCGCCGTCACGGTGGCCGCCCTGGGCCCCGCCCTCCACCTGCTCCGGCTGCACAACGGCCTGCTGCTCGAAGCCCACGCCGAACGGGACCGCGGCCGCCCCGCCCCCAGCCTCGACCCGCTGCTGCTCGGCTCGGCACTCGCCTGCTGGCTCGCCGACGGCGGCGACCCGGCCGGCCTGCCCGAGCACGGCCTCACCATCCGCACCGGCGAGCACCGCACCCGGGTCTCGTTCACCACCGGTCCCTAGAAGTGCTTTGCCAGCTCCCGCAGCCGCGCCCGGCTGCGCTCGGCCAGCTCCGGGTCGTCCGACTCCTCGGCGAGCGCGACCAGCAGGGTGTGCGCCTGGACCTCCTTGGGGTACGCCTTCCGTTCCCGGGCCCTCCGCACACACTCCTCGGCCCGCTCGACCGCCGAGTCGAGCTGCCCCAGGGCCCGGTGGGCCCGGGCGTGCACCAGCGGCAGCTTCATCAGCATGTCGTCGTCCCCGGTGGCCTCGGCCTGCGCGGCAGCCCCGTCCAGCACAGTCAGCGCTTCGTCCGGGCGGCTGTCGGCGATCAGCGCCTGCGCCACGTTGTAGCTCTGCACGATCACGCCGTGCGGGTCGCCCCGGTTCTCCTCCAGGGCCAGCGCGAACCGCTCCACCGCCCGGCCCGGACGGCCGTCGGCCAGACAGAGCAAGCCGTCCGTCTCGAGCAGCACCCCCGCCACCTGGCGGTTGGCCACCAGCGGCAGCTGCTCCGCTGCCCGCGCCAACTGCTCGGCGGCAAGCGGGTACTCCTTGCGCTCGTAGTGGGCGCGGGCCAGTTGGTTGCGCATCCGTACCACGGCGTCCGGCTGGTTGTCCCAGTGCGCCGACTCGACACCGAGCCGGTGGGTGGCGATCCAGTCCTGGTAGAGCTTGCGGTTGTGGTACAGCGGCCAGAGCGACTCGCAGAGACGCCACACCTCGCCGTGCCAGCCCTGCTCGGCCGCCGCCTCCACCACCGCTCGCAGATTGGCCCGCTCGGCGTGCAGCCACTCCAGCGCGGCAGCACTGGACGGGAAGCCGGGCAGCCCGTCGCCGCTCGGGTCCTGCAACCGCAGCCGGGGCCCCATCGCCCGGTCCGCCCGCGAGGCTCGGCCCCGGAAGTACGCCACCACGCGGGCGAGCAGTTCGGCCCGGTCCGGCAGTTCCCGGGCCCGGCCGTAGGCGTGCAGGCGCACCACGTCGTGGGCGCGGAAGCGCTTCTCGGACTTGTCGTCGTCCACCACCTCGTCCAGCAGGTGGGTGGCGCGCAGCTCCGACAGCACCCGCGCGGCCTGCTCGATGCCCGCCGCTTGCGCGAGTCCGGCCGACAGGAACGGGCCGGGGTGCACGCCGATCAGGTGGTACAGCGCCCTGCTCTGCGGCAGCAGCCGCTCGTACACCGCGTCGTACGTCGCGCCGAGGTCGCCGTCCTCGTCGTTCAGCATGGCCAACCTGCCCTCCCGGTCGTGGAGTTCGGCCACCACCTCACCGATCGGCAGGTTCTCGTGGTCCAGCAGCTGGCTCCCGACCACGCTGAGCGCGAGCGGAAGCCCGCCGCACAGCTCGACCAGCGCCGACAGCTCCTCCTCGGTACCGTGCTCCGAGCCCGGCCAGGTCCGCACCAGCTCGGCGCCGGCCTCCGGGCTCAGCGGTCCGAGCTGCCGCACGTCGGCACCGTCCATCCGCAGCGCGGGCAGCCGCCGCCGGCTCGCGACCACCACCAGCCCGCCGGACGGGAGCAGCGCCCGGACCTCGGCGGCGTGCTCCACGTTGTCCAGGAAGAACAGGCACCGGCGCCCGGCGGTGACCGTACGGAACTCGGTGAAGCGCTCGGCCTCCACCACAGGGGGCTCCGCGCCGAGTGCGCGCAGGAAGCCCGCCAGCAGCTCCGGCAGATCCACCCCGCCCTGGTGGCGGTAGGCCTGGAGGTCCGCGTAGAGGTCCCCGTCCGGGAAACGCGACCGGTGCTTCTCGGTGAACCTGGCGATCAGTTCGGTCTTCCCGACCCCGCCGAGGCCGGTGAACACCACCACACCGAGCCCACCCGCCTCGACCCGGCCCAAGGCTGCTGTCAGCGCGGCGAGTTCCGGCTCACGGTTGACGAACGGGCCGTGCGGCCGCCGGACCTGATGCGGTCTCGGCAGCTCCTCGGGCTGGTGGAGGTGCACCGAGCCGATGTGGTCCGCCTGCACCAGGTGGCCGCCCACCGTGGTGCCTGACACGGTGTTGGCCACGTCCCGCCGCTCCATCAGCCTGCTCCCTCCGGCCGGTCGGCCCCAGCCTACGGGCTGCGCGCCGGGCCGACGGCCGGATTCCCGCCTCAGGCCGCCTGGCAGGTCGGGCACCAGAACAGGTTGCGCGCCGCGTGCTCCTCCGTACGCACCTCCGTGCCGCAGACCAGGCAGGGCATCGCTGCCCGGCGGTAGACGTACACCTCGCCGCCGTGGTCGTCCACCCGGGGCGGGCGGCCCATCGCCTCGGGGGTGTGCTCGGGGCGGACGGTGTCGATCCGGCCGGCGGCAACGCCCTCGTGCATCAGGGCGACCAGGTCGGCCCAGATCGCGTCCCACTCACGGCGGGTGAGGTCGCGGCCGGCCCGGTGCGGGTCGATGTGGTGGCGGAACAGCACCTCGGCGCGGTACACGTTGCCGACCCCGGCCAGCACCTTCTGGTCCATCAGCAGCGCGGCGACGGTCGTGCGGCTGCCCGATATCCGGCGCCAGGCGGCCTCCGGGTCGGCGTCAGGGCGCAGCGGGTCGGGGCCCAGGCGGGCGGCGACGGCGGCCTTCTCGGCCTCGGTGACCAGCGCGCAGGTGTTGGGACCGCGGAGGTCCGCGTAGCCGTCGTCGTTGGCCAGCCGCAGCCGGACCAGTCCGACGGGCTCGGGCGCGGGGCCGGTGCCGAAGGTGAAGCCGCCGTAGAGGCCGAGGTGGATGTGCACCCAGCCGCCCTCCTCGAAGCCGAGGAAGAGGTGCTTGCCGGTGGCCTCCGCGCCGGTGAGCAGCTGCCCGTCGAGCGCCTTGGCCTCGTCGGCGAAGCGGCCCTGCGGGCTGGAGACCTGCACCGGGCGGCCGCCGAAGGCCTTCCGGTTCTGGCCGGCGAGGCGGTGGATGATGTGGCCTTCCGGCACGGGCGTCAGCTCCCCGGGTGGTTCTGGCGGGACCGGTCCATCATCTCAGCCGCCCCCGACAGCCCGACGAATCGCCTGGTCGATGGGGTCGGGCGGGTCAGCGGACCGGCATGCCCATCAGCCGGGCCAGGATGACGCGGTCCAGCTCGGCGGCCGTACCGGCGACGTCCAGGTAGGAGTTGTCGATGATCGGCAGCCCGGAGTTGTACCAGCCCGCCATCCGCCCGTGGATGCGCGCGACCTCCTCGTCGCCGAGCCTCCTGGTCCCGCCGCGACGGGCGTTGCGGCGCAGCACCGAGTCCAGGCTGGGCAGCAGCACCACCGGGATCATGCCCGGGCCGATGTGCCGCTTCCAGCCGCCGAGGCCGATCGCCGGGCGGTCGGGGAAGACGGCGTCGTCGATGATGCAGGAGATGCCGTTGGCCAGGTAGTTGCGGCAGGCGAAGCCGCAGGTACGGCGGGCCAGCCGGTACTGGGCCTCGGAGGCGTTGTTCCAGCCGGCCTGCGGGTTGGCGAAGCCGGCCTGGACCCACTCGCGGACGTCGTCCAGGCTGATGTGCGCGGTCGGGGTGCCCCGGCGCTCGGCCCAGTACCGGGCGACGGTGGTCTTGCCCGCTCCGGCCGGCCCGATCAGCAGGACGGCGATGGGGCCGGCGGGCGCATGCCGCTGCGACGGGTGGGCGGGGAGCTGGACGGGCGTGCCGGCGGGCAGTACGAAGTGCCCGGTCCCCCCGGCCGGGACGGGGGCGCCGGGCGCGGGCGGCGGCGCGGCCTGCACGGGTGCGGGAGCCGGGGCCGGAGCGACGACGGCGCCCGGGGCCGGAGCGACGACGGTGGCTGGGGCCGGCCTGGGCACGGGCGGCGGCGCGGCGACCGGAACCGGTGCCACGACAGGAACCGCTCCAGGAGCAGCAACAGAAACAGGGACAGCCGCCGGAGCCGGAGCGACCGGCGGCAGCGGAACCGGCGCCCCCGCCTGGGGCACCCCCGCGCCGCCCCCCGGCGGCACCGGCGGAGCGGCGGGACGCGGCGGGACCTGCCCGCCTCCGGCGTACTGCGTCACGGCACCTCCCGACACCTCTCAGCGGGGACATTACACGGCAGCCCGGCAGCGGGCACAGTCCGCCGCCGGGCTCCCGGCCGCCCCCGGCTCCCCCGGTCACGGCCGGTTTCAGCTCAGGTCGACCCGCGGTCGACTCGCGTCAACTCAGGTCAACCGTCGGCCAACCCCCGCCCATCCCACGGTCAACTCACGCCAACTCAGCTCGGTTCCCGTCACAGGTGATCAGCCACCGCCGACGAAGCCGCGCGGACCCGTCCCGGCTCAGCACCTCGGCTCAGCACCCCGGCTCAGCACCCCTGCTCAGCGCGCCGCGAGCTGCTCCGCCAGCGCCCGCAGCGCCAGCTCGTACGAGCCGATCCCGAAGCCCGCGATGGTGCCGGAGGCCACCGCCGCGATCACCGAGGTGTGCCGGAAGGTCTCCCGCGCGTAGGGGTTCGAGATGTGCACCTCGATCAGCGGCGCGGTGCGCTGCGCCGCGGCATCCCGCATCGCGTACGAGTAGTGGGTGAAAGCGCCCGGGTTGATCACCACGGGCACCTGCCCGTCGGCCGCCTCGTGCAGCCACTCGACCATCTGCTGCTCGGAGTTGGTCTCGTGCACCTCGACCTCGAAGCCGAACTCCTTGCCCAGCGCCGTGCAGCGCTCGACCAGTCCGGCGTACGAGGTGGCGCCGTAGACGTCCGGCTCCCGGCTGCCCAGCCGGCCGAGGTTGGGGCCGTTGAGCACCATCACCCGGGTCACGCCGAGACCTCCGCGTAGGCGGCGACCAGCAGGGACGGGTCGGGGCCCTCAAGGACGGAGGTCTTGCCGAGGCCGTCCAGGACGATGAAGCGGATCAGGTCGCCGCGCGACTTCTTGTCGATCTTCATCGCGTCCAGCAGCTTCGGCCAGGCGTCCGCCCGGTAGCTCAACGGCAGGCCGACCGAGGCCAGCACGGCGCGGTGGCGGTCCGCCGTCTCGTCGTCCAACCGGCCCGCCAGGCGGCCGAGTTCGGCGGCGAAGACCATGCCGATGGAGATCGCCGCGCCGTGCCGCCACTTGTAGCGCTCGTTGCGCTCGATGGCGTGGCCGAGGGTGTGGCCGTAGTTGAGGATCTCGCGCCGACCGGACTCCTTGAGGTCCCCGGAGACCACGTCGGCCTTGACCTGGATGGCCCGGCGGATCAGCTCGACGGTGTGCGGGCCGGCCGGCGTCCTGGCGCCCTCCGGGTCCGCCTCGATCAGGTCGAGGATGGCCGGGTCGGCGATGAAGCCGCACTTGATGACCTCGGCGAGGCCGGAGACGTAGTCGTGCCTGGGCACGGTCTCCAGGGTGCCGAGGTCGGCCAGCACGCCCACCGGCGGGTGGAAGGCACCGACCATGTTCTTGCCCTCGGCGATGTTGATGCCGGTCTTGCCGCCGACGGCCGCGTCGACCATGCCGAGCAGCGTGGTGGGCATGGCGATCCAGCGCACCCCGCGCAGCCAGGTGGCGGCGACGAAGCCGGCCAGGTCGGTGGTGGCACCGCCGCCGAGCCCGACGACGACGTCGCTGCGGGTGAAGCCGGTCTGCCCGAGCACCGACCAGCAGTACGCGGCGACCTCGGCGCTCTTCGCCTCCTCGGCGTTCGGCACCTGCAGCCCGATCGCCTCGTACCCCTCGCCGGCCAAGTCCTCGCGGATGGCGTCGGCGGTGGCGGCCAGCGCCTCCGGGTGGATGATCGCGACCCGCTTGGCCCGCGTCCCGATCAGCGGCGCCAGCTCGCCGAGCAGCTGGTGCCCGATCAGCACGTCGTACGGGTCGTGGCCGGCGCTGCCGCCGACGTGAATCCTGACGGTGGTGTCAGTCATGGGGGGTCTTCAGCTCCAGTGCTTCCAGTACGGCGTCCGCGACCTGCTCGGGGGTGCGGTCGGCAGTGTCGACGACGGCGGTGGCCACCTCGAGGTAGAGGGGGCGGCGGGCCTCCATCAGCTCGCGCCAGCGGGCCCGCGGGTTGACGGCCAGCAGCGGCCGCGGGGCGTCCAGGCCGACCCGCTTGACCGCGTCGCCCAGCGGGACCTCCAGGAAGACCACCGGCAGCTCGCGCAGCAGCTCGCGGGTGGCCTCGGCCATCACCGCGCCGCCGCCGAGCGCCAGCACCCCGTCGTGGCCCTCGGCGGCCGCGCGCACGGCGCGGACCTCCAGCTCGCGGAAGTGCGGCTCGCCCTCGTCGATGAAGATCTCCGGGATGGGCTTGCCGGCCAGCGCCTCGATGTCGGCGTCGGTGTCCCGGAAGCCGACGCCCAGGCGCTCGGCCAGGGCCTGCCCGACGGTGGACTTGCCACTGCCGGGCGGGCCGACCAGCACGATGACGGGAGACTTCATCGGATGATCAGGTTGTCGAGGTAGCCCTGCACATTGCGCCGGGTCTCGGACACGTTGTCGCCGCCGAACTTCTCGTTCATGGCGTCCGCCAGCACCAGCGCGACCATCGCCTCGGCGACGATGCCGGCGGCCGGCACAGCACACACGTCCGAGCGCTGGTGGTGCGCCTTGGCCGGCTCACCGGTGCGCACGTCCAGGGTCTGCAGCGCCCGCGGCACGGTCGCGATCGGCTTCATCGCGGCGCGCACCCGCAGCACCTCGCCGGTGGACAGGCCGCCCTCGGTGCCGCCGGAACGGCCGGAGGTGCGCTTGACGCCCTCGGGGGTCGGGACGATCTCGTCGTGCGCCTTCGACCCCGGCACCCGGGCCAGGTCGAAGCCGTCGCCGACCTCGACGCCCTTGATCGCCTGGATGCCCATCAGCGCGGCGGCCAGGCGGGCGTCCAGCCGGCGGTCCCAGTGCACGTGCGAGCCGAGGCCCACCGGCACGCCGTACGCGAGCACCTCGACCACACCGCCGAGGGTGTCGCCGTCCTTGTGGGCCTGGTCGATCTCGGCGACCATCGCCTTCGAGGCGTCCGCATCCAGGCAGCGCACCGGATCGGCGTCCAGCCGGGCCTCGTCCGAGGGCAGCGGCAGCACGCCGGCCGGCGCCTTGGCGGCGGCCAGCTCGACCACGTGGCTGACGATCTCGATCCCGGCCACCTCGCGCAGGTACGCGCGGGCGACGGCGCCCAGCGCGACCCGGGCGGCCGTCTCCCGGGCGCTGGCGCGCTCCAGGATCGGCCGGGCCTCCTCGATCGAGTACTTCTGCATGCCGGCCAGGTCGGCGTGGCCGGGCCGGGGGCGGGTCAGCGCCTCGTTGCGGGCCAGGCCCGCCAGCACCTCGGGGTCGACCGGGTCGGCCGACATGACCTGCTCCCACTTCGGCCACTCGGTGTTGCCGACCATGATCGCGACCGGGCTTCCCATGGTCAGGCCGTGCCGGACCCCGCCGAGGAAGGTCACCTCGTCCTGCTCGAACTTCATCCGCGCCCCGCGGCCGTAACCGAGCCGGCGGCGCGCCAGCGCGTCGGCCACCACGTCGGTGGTGACCGGTACACCGGCGGGCAGGCCTTCCAGCGTCGCGACGAGTGCGGGACCGTGCGACTCCCCCGCCGTGAGCCAGCGCAACGTACCCAACGGAGCTCCTTCATCAGCGGGCCGGCCCACGGCACCGCCGCGGCCCGCCCGAGCGTGCCTTCTCTCCGAATCCTTTCATGACCCAGCGGCACCCGGCGGCACCGTCCGGGTGACGGACGGCAACCGGTCACTCCACGAAACGCTCCGGAGCCGGGCTCCGGGCTCAGCGCCCGGCCAGCGCCTTCTCCCCCGCCTCGCGCATCGCGGCCAGCGGCCCGGGCGTGTACCCGGTGAAGGCCTCGCTCTGCAGCACCGCCTGGTGGACCAGCAGGTCAAGACCGCCGAGGACGGTCGCCCCGCGCCCGGCGCAGGCGGCGGCCAGCGCCGTCGGCCACGGGTGGTACAGCACGTCGAACAGCGCGCCCGGGGCCGCGGGCAGCCCCTCGGCGAAGCCGTCGGTCGCCCCGACCGGGGTGGTGGAGACGGTCAGCGGCCGCTCCAGCGCCTCGGCGCCGCGCTCCCAGTCGGCCGTCCGCACCGCGACGCCGAGCCGCTCGCCCAGCTCGGCCATCTCCCGGGCCCGCTCGGCGCTGCGCACGTAGACCGTCACCTCGCCGGTGCAGATCTGGGCCAGCGCCGCCAGCGCCGAGGAAGCGGTCGCCCCGGCGCCCAGCACCGCGGCGGCGGACACCTCGGCGATGCCGCGCTCGCGCAGCGCGTTGACCAGCCCGGGGACGTCGGTGTTGTCCCCGGTGCGTCGCCCGTCGGCGGTGAACACCACCGTGTTCACCGCGTCCACCGCGCGCGCCGTCGCGCTGACCTCGTCCAGCAGCGGGATGACGGCCCGCTTCAACGGCATGGTCAGCGACAGCCCGGCCCACTCGGCCTCGTCCAGCCCGGCGAGGAAGCCGGGCAGGCCGTCCTCGTCGACCTCGAAGCGGTCGTAGCGCCAGTCGTCCAGCCCGAGCGCCGCGAAGGCGGCCCGGTGCAGGTCGGGCGAGAGCGAGTGGGCGATCGGCGAGCCGAGGACGGCCGCCCGGTGCTTGCTGGTCAACGCTGCATCTCCGTGAACGACGGTGCGGTGGCGGCTACTTGGTGGTGCAGTGGAGGCCGACCTTGTCGAAGCCCTGACCCGCCGCCTTGCAGTACGCCTCGACGTTGGCCGCGTGCTCCTTGTCCGTCTCGGCGAAGAGGGTGTTGGTCGGGGACATCGCGATGAAGTACAGCCACTTGCCGTCCGCCGGGTTGAGCACCGCGTTGATCGCCTCGTCGCCGGGGTTGGAGATCGGCGTCGGCGGCAGGCCCGGGTTGATGTAGGTGTTGTACTTGTTGGACCCGTCGTTGATGTCCTTCGACGAGAGTTCCTTGCGGCCCAGCGAGTACTGCAGCGTGGTGTCCATACCGAGCGTGTGGCGCACGGCGTCGCTCGCCAGACGGTTCTGGATGGTCCGGGCCATCTTGGCGAAGTCGCCCGGGTTGTTGCCCTCGCGCTGCAGGATGCTCGCCTCGGTGATCACCTCGTAGGCGTTCTTGAGGCCCGCCTTGGAGGCCTGGCCGTCCAGGTTGGCGTACTTGTCGGTGGCGGTCTTCACCATCTGCTTGAGCAGGTCCTCGGGCTTCATGCCGTCGGCGATGTTGTAGCGGGTCGGCCAGAGGAAGCCCTCGACGTTGCCGTTGGCGTACGCCGGCAGGCCGAGGTCGTTGACCTGCGCCTTGGCGACGCCCGCCGTGGTGCCCTTCTGCAGCTTCAGCTTGGTGTCGATCATGGCGTAGATCTCGGAGGAGTTCTTGCCCTCCGGGAACACGATCGCCGCGCCGCCCGCCTGGTCCAGCAGCTCCTTGAGCGCGGCCGCGGCCGGCATCTCCTTCTTCAAGGTGTAGAAGCCGTACTGGATCGTGCTGCACTTGGGCTCGGCATCACAGGCCTTGGTGAAGGCGTCGACGCTCTTGACCACGCCGGCCGTCTTGAGCGCGGCGCCGATCTGCCCGCCGACCGCGCCCTGCTTGACCTCGATCTGGACGGAGCCGGTGCCCTCGCCGGTGAAGTCCGGCGGCGGGCCGAAGTGGCTCTGGTAGAAGCCGTAGCCCCACCAGCCGGCGCCGCCGAGCAGCCCGAGCAGCACCACGGCGACCACCAGGCAGGCTCCGCCGTTGCGACGGCCCGCCTTCTTGCCGCTCTCCTTGCGCTTCTTCTTCGCCTCGCGGGAGTCGTCCTGCTCCCCGAGGAAGCCGCCCTGCTCGGCCTCGGCCTCGGCGTGCTCGTCGAGGTAGACCTCGCCGTGCTGCCCGTCCTCGCGCCGGCGGCCGTCCCACTCCTCGGCCTCGGGCTCGTGCGCACCGCCGGCCGGGCCGGTGCCGGACTCGAGCGCGGCGGCCTCGGCCTCCCAGTCGATGCCGTCCGGGCCGGGGCCCGCGGCGGGTTCGGGCGCCGGGGCCGGGCGGGCGGCCTGCGGCCGGGCCTGCTGGGGGGCGGGCTGCTGCATGCCCGGCTGCTGCTGCATACCGGGTTGCTGCGGGGGCATGCCCTGCTGCGGCATGCCGGGCTGCTGGGGCACACCCTGTTGCTGGGGCACACCCTGCTGCGGGTACCCCTGGGGGTACCCGTTCTGCATCTGCTGCTGGGGCATCCCCTGCGGCATCTGCTGCTGGCCGCCCATCTGCTGCGGGTAGCCCTGCCCCTGCCGGCCCATGTCCTGCTGCGGGTACCCCTGGTCGAAGCCCTGCTGCGGCATCTGCTGCGGCATGCCCTGCTGCTGGGGGTAGCCCTGCTGCCCCATGCCCTGCTGGCCCATGCCCTGCTGCGGGTACCCCTGGGGGTACCCGTTCTGCATCTGCTGCTGCGCGCCCCCCATGTGCGGGAGGTGGGCCTGCTGCACGTCCCCGTACGGCTGCTGGCCGTGCTGGTCCTGCTGCGGGTACTGCTGCTGCCACTGGCCGTCCTGCTGGCCGGGGACCGGCTGCTGGCCGCCGTACCCGGGATCACCGGGATGCCACGGCTCGCCCTGGGGGCCGTAGCCCCGACCCAGATCGGTCATTGATCCCCTTAACCGACGGTGACGACCGGAGGATCGGACCGGCCGTCCGGGACGACGCAGTCCCGGCTGATTCTCGAACCGGCGTGCTAGCGCAGCGCCTGGGAGGAGACGTTACCGTACCGCAGCCGTACCCCCGCCCGGGCGGACGCACTGTCAGTGAGCGACCTCACGCTCGACGGACGGGGCCGTCACGGTGCGGTGGCGCCCGGCGTCGAGGGCGCGGCGGTGGACGGATCGGAGGGGGCCGGGGCGCTCGGTTTGGCCGCCCGGGCGGCGTTGAACTCCGCGACGTTCTTCTGCTGCACGTCGAAGCTGTCGGTGAAGCGGGTGTCCCCCGGCTTCACGGTGACGAAGTACAGCCAGTCCCCCGGCGTCGGGTCCAGCGCCGCCATGATCGCCTGCCGGCCCGGGTTGGAGATCGGTGACGGCGGCAGCCCCGGGTGGAGGTAGGTGTTGTAGGGCGAGTCCAGCCTGGTGTCGGTGACCGTGGTGTTCAGGGTCGAGCGGCCGAGGGCGTAGTTGATGGTGGAGTCCAGCTGCAGCGGCATCCCCTTGGCCAGCCGGTTGTAGATGACCCGGGCCACCTTGCCCATGTCCTCGGTGTTGTCGGCCTCGCCCTGGACCATGCTGGCGACGGTGACCAGGCCGTACAGGCTCTGCCCGAGGTTCTGCGCGACCACGTTGGCGTCGTCCCGGCTGAACTCCTTGCCGGCCCGCTCGACCATCTGCTTCAACAGGTCCAGCGCGGTGGTCCCGTCGGTGACGGCGTAGGTCGCGGGGAACAGGTAGCCCTCCGGGCTGCCCTTGGCGAAGTCCGGCAGCCCGAGTTCGGCGCCCTGCTCCTGGGCGGCCTTCTGGGTCGTGCCCGCGGGGAGGTTCAGCTTCTTGTCGATCGCCGCGTAGATCTGGTAGCCGCGCCAACCCTCGGGAATGGTCAGGCCGTTGGCGTTGGCCGGGTCGATCAGCACGGACAGCGCCGCGGCGGCCGACATCTTCTGCTTCAGGGTGTAGGTGCCGGGCTGGATCCGCCCGGCGGCGGCCGCGCTGCCCTTCGCCGCCCGGGTGAAGGCGAGCGAGCTGGCCACCACCCCGTTGCGGACCAGCGCGGAGGCGATCTGGGACAGGCCCGCGCCCTCCGGCACCGAGACCTGGACGCTGCCGTTGCCCTGCCCCGCGTAGTCGGCGGCCGCCGGGGGTTTGCGCTGCTGCTGGAGCCAGGTGTAGCCGGTGAGCCCGATCCCGCCGAAGACCGCGATCAGGGCGAGGGCGGTGAGCCCGCAGGCCAGTCCGTTACGCCGTCGGTGCGGATCCGGCGCATCGGAGCGCGGCCGGGGCGCACCCGGGGGACGGCCCTCCGGCTCCAGCACCGGCGCACCCAGGTGTCCCGGAGTGAGCCCCGGGTGGAAGTCCTGGTCGGTCATGGCTCGCGGCCCCCTCGGCGGTCCCGAATCGCTGAGAATCGCTCCGGGCCGAAGAACCGATCCAGAACAATCCGGATCGGTCCGAAACGGTCACGGAAACGAACGAAAGAGGGGTCCGTGCGGACGCGTGGTCCCGCAGGGGCCCGTCCCGCACCTGATCGCCACCGCGATCGGCGGCAAGCTCGGCCGGCCCGTCCCGCTGGAGGAGATCGGCCTGGGCGAC